>DYSN01000025.1 GCA_020718205.1 Draconibacterium orientale | reverse complement strand
TAAACTGAACGGTATCGTCGAGACTGATGAGGCTGTAGTTGAAGTTGGCGGTGGGAGCCGGATTGACAGTAAGAATCTGTTGATGGGTTTCAACACATCCGTTTTTCGTGGCAGAAATCTGCACGGTATGGTCTCCCCCACTTCCAAAAATATAGGAAGTGAGCTGTCCTGTAGCGGTTGAACCATCTTCAAAAAGCCAATTCCAGTTATCGGGAATCAAAACAGGATCGAATGCTTCGCCGTTGAGCTGTGTCACCATATTCTCACAAAGGCCAAACACGTCGATATTCAGACTAAAATCGGGGGTAATATATTCTGTTTTCTGCAAATCGTTAAAACAACCAATGGCATCGGTCACTCTAAGACTAACCTGCTGATCTCCATACACATTGTAAACATGTGTTGGGTTTTGATTTCCGCTGCTATTTCCATCGCCAAAACTCCACAAGTAGGAGTTTATGGGCACCACAGAATGAGAATTATCGGCAAAGAGCACATCTTCGAACTGGCATTTGGGTGAAATGACCTGAAACGCTGGCTCGGGTAATGGATTCACTGTTACCGAAATAAGTCGGCTGCTGCGACATCCATTTGCATCGGTTATGTTGAATTGAACGGGATAATTTCCCGCAGATGAATAGGCGTGCGATGGATTGGTGACTGAAGTTGAAGTGCCGTCGCCAAAATCCCAGTTAAACTGGTTCACCACTGCATCGCCTGTGATGGAAGTATTGGTAAATTGCGTGGGCGAACTCAGACAATTTAAGGCATAAGAAAAATTGGCGGTGGGATTTTGCTTGATGTTTATGGTCCGGCTGACAACATCGCCACAACCAAACTCATCGGTGGTGGTAAGTTCTACTACAAAATCGCCCGTAGACGGAAATATCATTTGTGGATTTTGAACCCCAAAAGAGCTGCCATCGCTCACTGTCCAGGCCCAGTTGGTCAAGGTTCCATCGCCGGGAATGGTCTGATCCGTTAAAGTTACCTTCTCGTTCAAACAGGGCAACGACCAGGAGAATTGTGCATTGGGAAGCTCATAAACAATCACGTCTTTGGAAATGGTATCGTAACCAAAGGCTTCCACAATCAGCGTCACTTCGTAGGTTCCGGCCTGATTGAAATGATGCTGCGGGTTTTGCTGGCTTGAGAGATTATTGGAGCCGGAAGCCGGATCACCAAAATTCCACTGCCAGCTTAAAATTGGTCCTTGAGAGGATGTGGAAACATCGGTAAATTGGGTGGTATTGCCTTCGCAAACTCTTGAAAAATTAAAATTAGCACCCGGTTTTGGATTAACAACTACTTGTTGTGTAGCAGTATTTACGCATGTATTATCATCTAAAACCCTGAGCTCCACATTATAGGTTCCATCCACCGAAAACAAATGGGTTGGATTTTGAAGGGTAGATTGTCCATTGATATCTTTAAAATCCCAATTCCAGCTCACAATATGGCTCCCCGGCTCCAAAAGGGTGGTGGCATCGGTAAATTGAGTTGGGAAATCGAGGTTGGGAATGCTGTAATTAAAATTGGTAACGGGGTTATTGTTCACATGAATGGTTTGCAAATCGGCTGCCACACAAGGATTTCCATTGGTAATGAGCGTTCCGTATAGCTCAACCTGATGATTTCCGGCAGTGGCAAAAGCCAGATTAATAAGCTCGTTGCTCGAATAACTTGCTCCATCGACATTCCATTCCCAATGATTCATTATCAATAAAGGATCGTTGCTCACTGCCTGAAGACTCTCACTTCGGTTCAGACAAAATTCGTCCATGGAATTGATGCTCACCGAGAAATCGGGGTTCACGTACACATCGGGCACCACAAAATTATTCTGGCAGCCTTTGGTATCGGTGAGGGTCAGTTTAACGGAGTAAAAACTGGCAGCGCTGGCATAGATATGATGCGGGCTCACCGAATCGGAAACATTTCCATCGCCAAATTCCCAGCCATAAGTATCAATTATCTTACCATTGGGGAGACTGTGATCGGTAAAAGTTACCAAATTGCTGCGGCAAGGGTTGAAATAGGTGAAGGAGGGCAATGGCAAACTATCGACCAGAATATTTTTTGTGAGTAAAGTATCTTTACAACCAAACTCCGTATTTATAAGTAATTCGGTTTCAACAATTCCCCAATCGGCAAATAAAAACTCCGGATTTTCTTCCACACTTTGCCCTTCTCCTTTGTTGAAATTCCAGCCGAAATCGGAAAGGATACTTCCAAAACCATCGCTCGAACTTGTAAATTGTGTTGGGGTTCCAAAACAGGCTTCGGTAGAACTAAATCCGGCCTGAGGTTTGGGGTGAATGGTGATTTGTGAAGAATGATCTGATTGACAGCCCAAATTGGAAACCACCGTTAGAGTGGCGTCGAAATTACCCGCCAAACCGTAAGAGTGCACTGTATTTTGGTCGCTGGATGAAAATCCATCGCCAAAATCCCAGCTCCAGCTAACCAAATGGCCTGAGCTTAGCTGCGACTCGTCGGTAAAATTAACCTTCTCGAACTGGCATGCGTTGGCAAAGCTGAACGAAACCACCGGAGAAGGGTTCACAGTGACGGTTACGGAATTTGTTGCCGACTGACCACAGTTGGTCTCGCTTCTCACCAGATAGGTTGTGGTGGTTGAAGGTGCCGTAATGGTTAGATTTTTCCCCGAACCAATGGCTGCTCCCAAAACATTGTTGGCATACCAGAAATAATTCTCGTCATTATCAAGTCCCTGGCACGAAAGGTGAACCTGAGAGGGTATCAGATTGCTGCAATAAATACTGTTATCAACCTGAACATTGGTGGCCGCCTGAGCCGCCCGAACAACCTTTATCCGACTTTGCGCAGTATCCTGACATCCGTTTATATCGGAGTATTCGTAAACAAGCTCGTAATTTCCATGGGGCGTATCGGTATTGAAAAAACCATCCGTAGAAACCTGAGATCCACTATAAACCCCCACTCCACCGTTGCCGGTTGGATTTCCAGTATTAACAGGATGCAAACCCGACAGCTGGCAAACAGGAGCCAGTGGGCTGTAAGATACAACTGGCAAAGGATTCACTGTGATGTTGGATTGAACACTGTCAATACATCCGTGAATATCTTCGAAAATATATTTTATTTCGTGCGGGCCACGACCGGCGGCTGCGGGATCGAAAATGGTGGAAGATATTCCATCGACGAAATAATCACCATGCTCGGGAGTTCCACCAGTTAAAGTTATGGAATGGGCATCGATACACAAACTGTTTTGGGGCAGATTGAGTTCTACCGGAGGCAAGGCATAGTGCTTGGTCCACACATTGTCGGCACCACTGCATTGGTATTGATTCTCATATTGATAGAAGGTTTGAACCGAATCACCAACAGGGATAAGATTTGCATTGATGATATAAAACGGATCTTGATAAGTAACGGCCGAGCCAGAAAACACCCCTCCTTTCAAATCGACAAAATTATTGGCATGAATGGTATCGGTACCAAAACAAAAATCGGGCAGACTGAGCTGAGGCAGAAGCTCATCGATGGCTTCGAGATAGACGGTGTCTCGCTGAATACATCCAACTGGATTTGTAGATTCAACAAATACAGGTCCGGTGGAATTAAAAGAAGAAGAAACCTGACCTGTTGAGCCATCGCTCCACACTGCGCTCACATAATCCCAGTTATTGATTCTGAATTTCATATGTTCAGCATGGCAAACCCTAAAAGTATCCTTTTCAACAAAATTCATATCAAGGATGTGAAAATCAGAAGCTTCAATAATCGACACATTGGTTGAAGAAGGGTCACTCGTATTACCTCCAACAGTAACTCTTAGGTCATAAACTCCTGCATGAATAAATTGGGCGTTTAAAATAATCGGATTTTGTTCATTTGAGAAAAATCCATTGGGACCTGTCCATGTATAAATGGCATCTTCTACATATTCACCATAAAGTTCAAGAGTTTCTCCAACACAAATGGGACCATTATTGGTGGCAGTTACAGTGAGAATATCGCAATTGGTTTCTCCTCCACCACCTCCCGGGGGTTTGGAAAAAGTGATTTCACAAGGTTGATTGGAATAGTTTGTAATCATAATGATGTAATACTCGCCAATCTGAGCATTTAAAATATTACATGTTTCGACAGATGCCGGGGAATAACTACAATCAACAATTTTATCTCCAGTTAGCTGACCATCACAAGCTGCATATGGATCTATAAATGGCCCCCAGCAAATGAAGTCAATATCTCTCGCAGGATCACTGGTCATCAGCATTTCAAGATTACCAGCCAGAGAAATCTGCATGTGAAGCCAGGCTGGATTTGGTTGCGAACCCAAACAACCATAATTAGGTCCTGGCTCTGCACTTCCTGCATCTACTCCAGCAGAATAAGTCACAGCTTCGCTAGTACAAAAGGGCTCGGAAGCATCGCATAAAAAGTTCTGTGCTGATAAAATGGCGGGTGAAAACCCAAAAACTAATAAGATAAATATTTTATAAAGGGTTCTTTTTAAAAGAACTGTTCGCAGAAAGTGCCAAAATAATGACCAATTTGTAAATATATAATTCATTCCCCCTGTTTAAGATTAATTCGAGCACTCCTATGACAAGCAGATTGTACAAAGTTGCTCTGGTTTGTTGTTTACGTGCCGAAATTACGAAAAAACAAGGTGAAATTAACGTTGGACTGAAGTATTTTTATATTAGGAATCAGCAGATTAAACTATACCGCAGATTTGGCGACTGTTTCAATAATCAGAATCGATATTAGGCTTAATACGAACCCCATCGTTTCCGCAAAACCCACTCCGAGCCCAGCAAAATCAATAGTATTATCAACAGCCGGCGTAGCTCGATAAATTGAATTATCTTTTGAACTATGCTGTATCGGGGGGTTGCATCGGGGCTTGATTTTAAATCGCTGATGAGTTGCAAACTGTTCTGAGTTGTATAAACCTTGCCCCTGCTTTCTTGTGCCAGGGAATTTAACAAGGGCATATTGGCTCCCGAAGCCGATTTCTCCATATTCCAGGCTTCCACTACAAAACTTCCGGTTTTCTTAAACGTGGTATCCGCCAATATGGCCTCGGCCAAATAATTGTATATTCCTGATTTTAAATAACCTAATTGTGCAAAATAGGCTTGTTCATCCAACGAAAACATATATTGATATTCCACCCCTTCGGCATTGGTGAGCGTGAGCGAAATCCTTGCATCATTCACAAACTCATAGGCTTTATTGAAAGTCTGCGCCTGCCATTTGATTAAATCTGTTTCGTTATAAGACGATTGATGGTCTAAATGAAAGCGACTCTGAATGGCTCCTGTGAGAAGATATTTAGAAATATGGTGAATCAAAGTATTAAATTCCAAATGATTGGACTTGGTTTGGTAGTTGTGCAGCCTCCATTTCCACAGCCCTTCCCCGCTAAGCCAGGCACGCTTGAGTGGTCCCAAACTCCAGAAACTTAAAAGCGGATTCCCCGAATTATAGCCTCTGATGCTTTGATTAAACATGGTCTCCTGGGGTTTGGTATTTTCCATTTTAACAAAAGGAACATAAAGCGGCGGATAACCTGAATACATCTTTGCCCAGTCCGAAGGCATTATAAAATTGGTAAACTGATTGTTGGCTGCGGCCTCCACGTATTCGTAACCCGAAATATCCAAGGCCTGTTGCCAGGCAAAGTCGTTGTTTTCGAGCATTTTTAGCTGTGTTGTGGTGCTCCAGATATACCAAACCGATCCGGAATGAAACTGCCTGTCGGCCCAAATGGCCCGGCTGCGCTCGTCGGACGAGGGCAACCCATGGGCTATAATCAGCTGGTATTTGGTAAAATCTATTGGGTAGTTGATGAGGGTTTTAACCTCCACTTCCATATCTTCGAATTGCCAAAGTGCTGATGCAATGGCACCCAAATCGGGGTGTGGTGCCGCCCCCAGCACCAAAATTTTTTCTCCGCTTTCGATGGTGCGAACATAAAAGGTGGATTCGTTATTTTTGTGGTTTCTCTCATTTTGCAAAGGCGAAATGCTTACCTGATAAGCTTGCGAACCCTGTCCGGCCGATTCGGGCATAAAGCGGACTTCTTTGCTAAAATCGGCCTGAGATACCCTGACTTCCTGCTCCTGAAGCAATTTCCCGTCTTTCGAAATCTGCACTTTTAAAATTTCATCTTTCAAGCCATGAGCCTGCACCACCACATCAACCGGAAATTGTGCTCCAGCTTTCACCGTTTTATTGTAATAGATGGCATCGATAAAGGCGTCTACAGCGGGATTGGTATCGCCAAAAACAACCGGAAATACCGGAATGCCATGGTTGGCGGCTAATGCCTGTGGATTTACTCCCCTATTGTTGTTCCCATCGGTGAGCAATACAATACCCGCCTTTGGAAGCATATAATATTTTTCGTGGGCATAGTTGAGCACGGCTCCCAAATCGGTTCGCTTACCGGAGAAATCAATAACAGGATTGGCTTGTATTTCGTGATTAAAACCCACCAAATCAATATCATACACCTCGCTCAATTCGGTTGTCATTTGTTGAACCAATTGCTGGGTTTGATTGACTATTGCTCCACTGTCGCCGGCAAGAAGCATCGATTCTGTATTGTCCACAGCCACCAAAAGCACAGGTTTATTGAGAATTTTGGTGTTTTGATAGAAATTGGGATTCAATAAAAGGAGCCCCAGGATAAAAAGGACCAGGAAGCGAATGGCAAATAGTATTTTGCGCAAAGTGGGCGAAAAACCCGAGTTGAATCGATAATACAAAACAGCCGATATGGCCACAGAAACCAGAAAAACAGGAATCAGCAGCCAAATCGGTTGTTCGAGATGAAAGGGAAAATTATTCAATTTTTTTTCTTATAATGGTGTTGTCTATGTGTTCATTCCACCGCAAACATTAATAACCTGTCCGGTTACATAGCTCGACAAATCGGAACCTAAGAAAACAGCAACATTGGCTACATCTTCGGGTTTACCGCCACGGCGCAATGGAATGGTTTTAATCCATTCTTCTCTCACAGCTTCGGGAAGTTTTTCGGTCATTTTGGTTTCGATAAATCCGGGTGCAATGGCATTGCAGCGAATATTGCGTGAACCCAGCTCCTGAGCAATGGATTTAGTGAAACCGATGAGTCCGGCTTTGGATGCTGAATAGTTTGATTGTCCGCCATTTCCACTCACACCTACCACAGAGCTCATATTGATAATGGAGCCTGATTTTTGTTTAAGCATGAATTTTTGTACAGCTTTGGTGAGATTGAAAACCGATTTTAAATTGACTTTAATCACCAAATCCCAGTCGGCTTCGGTCATTCTCATGAGGAGATTATCGCGGGTAATTCCGGCATTGTTCACCAGAATATCGATTCTGCCAAACTCAGCGGCCACAGCATTTACCATTTCTTCCGACCCGTCGAACGAGCTGGCATCGGAGGCAAAACCTTTGCCTTTTACGCCCAAATCGGCCAATTCTTTCTCCAGCGAAGCAAAGTTTTCGTCAACTGCAAGGTCAGAAAAGGCAATATCGGCGCCTTGTTGAGCAAATTTTAAGGCAATTTCACGCCCAATTCCACGGCTTCCGCCTGTAATCAGAGCCACTTTTCCTTTTAATAATGTCATAGTTATGATTTTTCAGTTTAAAATGATGCCAAAGATAAAAAATTCCTGTCAATGGCGGTCTGCTGTTTATTATGGTTCTAAATTTCGATAGGCTACTATTTATAAAATACTGAATCACACCATTGAAACCACTTGTTTAATCTCTTTTAAATCGAAAATCAACCTGCTGGTTTAAAGATTCTTCATGGTGCTTTTGGGGAACGAAATAAGGATGGAAGCTCCGCCCATGGGAATATTCTGGGCAGTGATGTTTCCGCCGTGGGCATCGATTATCAATTTGGCAGCGGCCAGATTCAAGCCTTTTCCTTCCACATAATCTTTGCTGTCGGCATGAAAAACCTGAAATAAATTGGGCAAAATATGGTGTGGAAAGCCTACTCCATTGTCTTCTATCCTCAACTCTATATGCTCATCCGACTGATTCAGAGAGATATCAATTTCCACCTCATGATCGTTGAAGCGAATGGAATTGTGTAAAATATCGCTGATTACCTTCTGAATCAACTTTTCATCCACATCCACATAAAATCCTTTGTTTTCCTGGGGCAAATTTATTCTTACGGAGTGCGAAAGGTCTAAACCCGATATATGCTGATGAGCGGTTGGAGCCAATAAATCGGCCAGGTCGATCATATATTTATCGAGTTTATAGTGGTTTATGTTTAGCTCAGTTATCAGTGTTGAGAGCTCAGAAAATGCCAGCAACCTATTTGCCGATTCTTCCATCATGGAAAGAATATCGGCAGTTTCTTCGTCAGAATGAACATCTTTCATCATTTCGATGCTTCCAAAAATTCCATTCAGCGGCGTTCTGATTTCGTGGCTTATAATCCCCAGAAAACTACTTTTTGCACCATCGAGCCTGGTGATTTTCTCATTGGCTTTTTGAAGCTCCAGAGTTCTTTCTTTCACTTTTTGCTCAAGTTTCTCGTTGAGCGTTTCTATATTTTCGCGGTTTCGTTTGAGCTCGAGATGGGTGCGCACTCTGGCCAATAACTCCTTGGCGTTGAATGGTTTGGTAACATAATCCTTGGCACCTGCATCGAAACCCCGAACCACGCTTTCGTAGTCGTTTTTGGCAGTGATAAAAATGATGGGGATTTTGGCTGTTTTGGGGTTGGCCAAAATGCGCTGACAGGTTTCGTAGCCATCGAGACCGGGCATCATGATATCGAGCAGAATGAGATCGAAATCGTTGCTCTGGGATAGCTGAATGGCTTCCTGACCACTGCGGGCATAGGCTATCTGATAGTTTTCACTCATGAGATTGTTGCCCAAAACCATAATGTTTTTGGGAACATCGTCGACTATTAGTACTTTGAATTGCTCGTTTTTCATGGTCTCAATCATTTAAATAACTGTTCAACTCATCCACCAGATTTTGATATTCCTTGAGGGTGGCTTCCATATTCAGGGTATCGAAACTTTCGGCATGAATGGTAAGCTTTTGGCTGTATCGAGTAATGGACATAATGCCGTGAGCCTGACCTATTTCATTAATTTTTCGGCTGAACTCCAACACGGTATTCACAAATTTGTTCGATTTGGTGTATTCCCACAAATCGTTTAATGCCATCAATTCTTCGATGGATGCTTTTAAATCGATAATTTTTATGTTGTCGAAAGAGACTATATCATTGTTTTCAAGAATGTTAACAGGTTTCAAAGCAACGATACTCTTGTGTTCCATTTGTGCATAAAGCACTTCGGCCATTTCCGCCATTTGCACAGGCTTGATCAACACATCGTTGAATCCAGCTTCCTGAAACTTTGATGGAGCAGAAAAAGTGATGCTTGCCGTGAACGCTACCAGCGGAATATGTGCTGTTTCGGTGCAATTTCGTAATGCCTTGGCAGTTTCCAGGCCATTCATCACGGGCATTCTAATGTCGAGAAAAATAATATCGGGTAAAAATTCTTTGGCCTTTTCGAATGCCTGAAGTCCGTTTCCTGCTTCAATCAGCGAGGCATTGGTGGGTATCAAAAATTCTTTAATCAGGTTCCGGTTATTGGGACTGTCGTCGACAATGAGAATTTTAGTACCCGACAAATCCATTTCGTGCAATAAACAGCTGTGGCCTTCTTCGTGGCTGGGTTCATTTTCTTCGGCAACAGCTACCTCATTCAGGTGAAGCGAAAAAGTGGTTCCCTGCCCCACCTTGCTGGCCACCGAAATTTTTCCGCCCATGAGCTCAACCAGCCTTTTGCTGATGGTCAAGCCAAGTCCGGTTCCTCCATATTTGTTAAACTCCTGCCCTTCTTTTTGATGAAAGGCATGAAAAATAAGGCTTTGCTGCTCCTCAGGAATTCCAATGCCTGTATCTTTAATGTCGATTTGAATATTTACCTTCGAGGCATCTTTCGATGCACCCGTTTTACGGGTCAGAATGGAAATACTTCCCCTGTCGGTAAATTTTATGGCATTGCCAACGATATTGATAAAAATCTGCCGCAGTCGGCTATCGCTAAGGACTAAGCTACTTGGTATTTCTGTATCGCAATCTACATTAAATATCAAATCTTTCTCATCGCATTTCAGGGCAAAAACCTGCTTAATGTCCGTGATGAGTCCCTCTAAATTGGTCGATTGGTAGTCTATTTCAAATTTGCCGGCTTCAATTTTCGACAAATCGAGAATATCGTTGATGAGAACCAACAGGCTGCGACCGCTGCTGCGAATGCTTTCGAGATAATATCGTTGTTTCTCGTCCTTTACAAGCGACGAAAGCAAGTCGGTAAAACCGATAATGGAGTTCATGGGGGTTCGGATTTCGTGGCTCATATTGGCCAAAAATTCACTTTTCGACTTATTGGCTTTTCCGGCAAGTTCCTCGGCAAGTTTTCGTTCTTCAACTTCCTTTTTTAGCTGAATATTATACTCGTTGAGCTGCTGGGTTTTCAGCTCCACCTTCTGTGCCAGCATTCTCGAGCTTTTCTGCAATACATAGAGCCGAAAATATATGAGCCCAAAAACAAACAACAGAATGGTGAAAACAATAAGAATTTTAAACCATATCCTTTGATAGAAAGCCGATTTGATTGAAAATTTTAAACGGATGGGGTTTGGATTCCAAATGCCGTCTTTATTGGTGCTGGTGAGCTCGAAAACATAGTCGCCCGCCGGCAGATTGAAATAGGAAACCTTATTGTTATTCTTGCTTTCTATCCACTTATTATCAACATCTTTAAGTCTGTATTTATAATCTATCTGGTGGGCAAAGTCCATGTCGAGTGCTGCAAATTCTATGGTTAACGAGCTTTGATACGATTCAAGAACTATGCCCGATTGGTTCAATAATGAAAGATAATTGGGTCCGGCCTGGTCGAGTACCGAAGTATTGGAAACCACAATATCGGAGATTCTGATGGCGGGAAAATTGTTTTCCAATACCGCAAATTTTGGTTCGAAACTCAGCACACCGTGATCGGTGCCAAAAAACAGCTCACCTTTGGAATTTACAGCCACCGAATTGTCGTTGAACAAGTTACGGTGCAATCCCTGGTCGTGACCAAAGAAAACCAGCTGCCCGTTGAGCACATTGTATTTGTAAAGTCCGCTGTTTGTGGCAAACCAAATATAATCTTCGTCGGGTTGTATCATGCTGCTCACATGATTGTTGATGCCGGGTTGATCGAGCCTCAATCTTTTAAAATTCGAGAAATTTCGGTCATAACTACAAACGCCTCCATCGAGTGTCGAAATCCAGAATACCCCTGTTTGGTCTTCGAAAAGGCCTGTAATATCGTTACCGGAAAGTGTGGTGCTGTCGCCATAATCCGAAATATGGTGCGCCACCTGACCAACGGGTTTGCTATAGATATAAACCCCGCTTCCCTTGGTTCCTATCCAGATCATATTTCTATAATCTTCTGCAATCATTCCCACAGGATCGTTGGTATTTATTCGCTCCACAACCTGTTCTTTCTGAACCGAAACAGCACCCGACCTGGTTGAAAACCAAAACTTTCCCGATTCATCTAGAAAAACATCGCTCGCATAGCTGATTCCTAGCTTCTTCAAATCCAATTCCAATTGAATTTTATGGGGTTTCTGAAAATGCTGAATGGAATACAGGTGCTGCGAATTGCCGAAATATACTTTTTGCCCTTTGGCATAAATATAAGCTTCCGCGCCCGGATCACATGCCAGCTGTCTGTTTATTTCGCGGCTCAAATCGCTTAAAAGCTGTCCGCCGAAGTCGAAAACAAAAACTTCGCTGTTATTGTTCACCACCCAAACCTGGTCGGAGTTATCGGCTTCAATCTGAACCACATCCATTCCGCAGAGGGCACTCAGTCCATTGTACATGCGATGGTTAATAAAACGAAGCTCTTCGTTCACCACCACTCTGATGCCTTCGCCCTGGGTAGCCATCCAAAGACTTCCACTGTTCGCTTGTGCAATATGATTGATTTTAGATGAGCTGGTTTGCTCGTAAACATTGGGCTGATGCAGGGATAGGGTTTGGTTTCGCTCCGGATTGAGATAATAAAGCCGCTTGAGCGTGGTAACCCATAATTGGTTTTTCCTGTCGACCAAAAGTTGTTGGATGGGGTGGAATTCGATTTTGCTATTCTCAGACTCCACGGGAAAGTATTGGGTGATTTTGGTGGCAGGATCGTAACGATAGAGACCTTGCCCCGCCGTGCCCAACCACAAATAGCCCGACAAATCCAACTCAATGTTTTGCAAGGGAAGCGATAATGGATCGCTACCTTCATGAACCGATGAGCGAATGGTGGCTATTCTTTCAAAATTGGCACTTATAAAAACCAGCCCTGTTGAAGTCGCCAACCAAAAATCGTTGTTTTCGTCCTGACACATATCTTCAACATCGACAAAAGGCACCATTTCCTGGAGGTTTTTCGACAACCATTTTTGTCGGGTTCCGGTGCTGTCGACAATCAGAAGTCCATTGTTTTTCAAACCAAGCCATATATTGGCATCCCTATCGGCAAAAATAAACTTGAAAGGCTGCCGGGTGGCCAGCGCAATGTCTTTCGGAAGGTCGGTTTTATCGAATTTATTCAACAATTTATGGTAGAGCCAAACCGATCCGTTATCCAGCGTCATCCAGATGGTATTGTCCACGATGGCCAAATGAGAAATATATGGGTCGGTGGATTTTTCTTCGGTTTTGGGAAATGGAAAGCTTTTATAGTTATTTCCGTCGAAACGATAGAGCCCTTTGCTGGTGGCCAACCACACAAAACCTTCCTGGTCAAAAACCAAATCGTTGATATAGTCCGATGGCAATCCGCTATTTGTATTCAACTCCTTGTGCAAAACCAGGCGATTGGTAGCAAACAGAGCCGGTTGCAAATAAAAACAGGCCAGCACTATTAACAAAGCAGTTATAAACAGCTTTTTATGGCGGGTTAATGGATTTTTCACATCTTTACAACGATTCTTCATTTCGCAGGTTTATCCAACAAAGTAAAACAAAGGTAATATTTTCTCTATTGAAGTGAAATTCGGTAGATAAATAACCATATTTCTGAAAATGATGGTGTATTTTTCCATTTTCAGCGGGAATCATAAAAAATTGGCTCAGACCTGGAAAGCAATCCAAACCCCACAGAAGAAGCTACAGGGGCTCTTCAATTTTTAGCATATTGTAAATACTGCTCTTGCCTATATCGAGCTTTTTGGCCACCAGGCGCACTTTGTTATCGTATTTTTTGAGAAAATAATTGATGATTTTCTCGTAATATTCTTTCATGGTCAATTCTTCGGAAAAAATATCTTCCACCGATCCTAAGGAACTGAAATTGATATCGGTCGATTCGATGGTTTCGTCGTTCGACATCACCACAGCCAACTCGCTAATGGCTTTCAATTCTCTCACATTGCCCGGGAAATGATAGCTTTTGAGTTTTTCCTGTGCGGTGAGCCCCAGCTTTTTAATAGGCAAATGATTGGATTTACAAAATTCGGTGATAAAAAATTTGGATAATAGAAGCACATCGCCTTCGCGTGACCGCAACGGGGGAATCTGAATGGGCAGGCCGAGCAGTCTGTAGTACAAATCCTCGCGAAATTCGCCTTTGCGAACCATGTCGGCTAAGTTTTTATGGGTGGCCACAATGAGCCTTACATTGAGTCTGATGGTGGTATTTCCTCCAATTCGGGTGAGCTCGTTTTCCTGCAAAACCCTCAGTATCTTGCTTTGCATCCCCCACTCCATGTCTCCAATTTCGTCGAGGAAAAGGGTTCCGTTATTGGCTTCCTCAAATTTACCATATTTTCGGGTATTGGCTCCGGTGAAGGCACCTTTCTCGTAACCAAACAACTCGCTTTCAATCAGTTCACTTGGAATTGCCGACACATTCACCGCCATAAAAGGCTCTTTTCTTCGGGCAGAATTATAATGAATGGCTTTGGCAACCAATTCTTTACCTGTTCCGGTTTCGCCCGAAATACTCACATTGATATTGGTTTTGGTGGCTTTTTCTATCAGCGCAAATATGTTTTTAATGGGCTTGCTGTTTCCTTTTATGAGCTGACTAAACGCATATTTATTGTCGATTTCGGCCTCCAATTGCTCAATTTTTTTCTCGTAACCGCTCAGCATTCCTATCTTCTCCATCGACATCCACAGGCGGTCTTTAAGGTCGGTATCCTTTACAAAATAATCGAAAGCTCCTTCGCGCATCAGATTCACCGCCACTTTAATATCGTTTTGCGACGACATGATGATGATAAAGGTTTTTGGATTGATCTTATGAAACGACTTCATCACTTCGTAGCCATTCATGCCCGGAAGATGATAGTCCAGTATGATGAGATCAGGGTTCTTATATTTATTCGATAAAGCATCTTTTCCATTGGAATAATGCTCTACTTCATTTTCCGGATTGAGACTCAAATAGTATTTTATGCTCTTGGCAAATACCAAATCGTCTTCTACAACGAATACTTTCAAAGCTTGTCTGTGTTTAGATTCTTACAAATTTAATGACTTAATCTAAAATTAACAAGCTTTATTTCCAAATAATGGAAATAAATTCCAAATTTTCGGCCAAAAAAAAAGCCCCAATCAGGAGCTTTCTTTATATCAAATAGTTATGGATTAGATTTTGGCCAAAGCCTGCTCCAAATCGGCAATAATGTCTTCCACATCTTCTATTCCAACAGCCAGTCTGATGAGACCTTTGGTAATTCCGCCTTCCATTTGTTTCTGGTCGGAGAGTTTGCTGTGGGTCATGCTGGCAGGATGCTGGATTAATGTTTCTACGCCTCCCAGCGACACTGCCAGGAGTGCCAGTTGCATGGAGTTCATCACGATTTTACCTGCTGTTAATCCGCCTTTTACCTCGAAGCTAATCATGGCACCAGGGCCACTCATTTGCTCTTTAGCCAGCTCATATTGTGGATGCGATTTGAGTCCGGGATATCTTACCCATTCTACTTTGGGATGGGCTTCGAGATAGTCCGCCACTTTAATAGCGTTTTCCTGAGCTCTTTCCACCCGGATAGCAAGGGTTTTAAGTCCTCTGCGGGTAAGCCATGCCTGCTGTGGATCCATATTACAACCCACATTTACCATAATTCCGCGAAGCAGTTTATAATCGGCCTCAGTCTTGGTAACCACCATTCCAGCTACAATATCGGCATGACCGTTGATAAATTTGGTCATGGAGTGCAGCACGATATCGGCGCCCAGATCCAAAGGTTTTTGCAAATAGGGGGAACAGAAAGTGTTGTCAACCACCAACTTAATACCATGTTCATGGGCAATTTTAGCCATTACTTTTAAATCGGTGATACCAATGGTTGGATTGGCGGGTGTTTCCACATAAAGCACTTTGGTGTTTGGGCGAATGGCATCGATTACATTTTGCGGATTGGTAGCATCTACATAACTCGACTCCACATTGTATTTAGGAAACAACGATTCCATGATGCTGCGCGATGGTCCATAAACTGCATTGTGACTCACCATGTGGTCGCCAGCGGCAAGCAATCCAAAGTAAACCACATTCACAGCTGCCATTCCCGACGAAGTGGCTATTCCGTCGAATCCGTTTTCCAATTGAGCAACTGCCTGCTCGAGCTCGCGGATATTGGGGTTGGCAATACGGGTATAGATATAGCCATCGTCCTCGCCCGAAAAACAGGCGGCACCGTGGTCGGCATTCTTAAACGAAAAGGTCGATGTTTGGTAAATGGGACTCACTGCGCTGTGCAATTCATCGTGTACCGCACCAGCATGAATTAGCTTGGAGTTGAATCCTGTTGATTTTTTTTCCATGGGTATTTTTTATTAAGCTGCAAAAATATAACAATTACTCTGAACTCCTAATGAGTGCAATAATTGGCTCCCGATTGCAATTGATTGTTGACTAAGTCTAAAGCAAGCTCGCGGAGCGATTTGGTGGCAACTCCCACAAACACATTGATATTATTCGATAGGAACAGCTGAATGGCCTGCTGTCCCATTCCGCCCGCCAAAATATCGGTGACTCCAAGGCTTCCAAGCCATTGGGGTAAAACCCCGGGTTCGTGTGGTGGCGGAACCAATATTTCTTCTTTTACAATGCTTCCATCTAATACCTCAATCAACGCAAATTGATGCGCATGTCCAAAATGCCCGCTTAGCTTTCCGTTTTCAACGGGTATCGCAATTTTTTTATTCATTTTTCAGTTGTTTTATAATTGATGTAAAATTGTCTTCCAAACTTAGGTGCTTATCGGCCAAAAACCATTTGATGCCCTGTTCCTCCAGATAAGCCTTTGCTTTGGGGCCTAAATCAAGCGCGCCCAAAGCGTTGACGTCGTTCTTTTTAAGAAAATGCGAAAGAGCCACCGCCACGTGATGAAATCCAAGTCCATTGGGCAAGCCCAGTTGGCTCATTTTATGATGATTGGTGTCGTAAACGGCAAAGCTCTTAGCCTGTGATAAACACCCGCCCAATTCCCCGGTTTCGGGATTCAAAACCACCAATGCAATCTTCATGACTGATTTTTTTGCAAATATAATGAACATATGCTCATATCAAATGAATTTTTTATTAAACAAAAATATTTTCATTAATTTGAGCCTTGAAAAGTATTCCCCAAAATACCATCCACAGAAATCATATTTTAACGACCATTTGCTTATGGACAACCATTTAGAAGAATCCTATATTATCGCCATCGATGCGGGAACACAATCGGTTCGGTCGGCACTGTTCGACAGTGGCGGACAAATAGTTCGAATAGAAAAATTAGAAATCGAACCCTACTATGCCACAGCTCCCGGCTATGCCGAACAGGATGCGAACTATCTGTGGGAGCAGGTTTGCATAGTAACCCGAAAGCTTATGGAGCAAATTCACGTTCCGCCAGATCGGATTAAGGGAATGTCGATAACCACCCAAAGGGGAACAGTGGTAAATGTGGGAAAAGATGGAATGCCACTGAGGCCTGCTATCATCTGGCTCGATCAGCGCAAGGCACGATTGGAGAAATTTCCGCGCGGTTTTATCAAACGGGGATTGCAAATTCTGAATCTCTTCGGCTCCATCACCCATGCCATTAAAGATGGCGAGTGTAACTGGATAAGACAAAACGAGCCCAAAATATGGGAGAACACGCATAAATTTCTATTTCTCAGTGGTTTTTTTCATTATAAACTGTCAGGAGAATATATAGATTCGGTGGGAAATATGGTAGGATATATTCCCTTTAACTACAAAAAGCAACAATGGTGCAAGCCCGGCGAATTCAATACAAAACTTTTTCCTGTGGAGCACGAGAAACTGCCCCATCTCGTTCATCCGGGCGAATTGCTGGGACATATAACCCGTGATGCGGCCACGGAAACTGGTCTGCCTCAGGGTCTACCCATTATAGCTGCCGCAGCCGATAAAGCCTGCGAGGTGCTTGGCAGTGGCTGCATTACCCCCAATATTGCCTGCCTCAGCTTTGGAACCACCGCCACTGTTGAAACTGTGCATCCAAAATACCGGGAAGTCATCCGGTTTTTTCCCGGCTACCCATCGGCTTTGCCCCATCATTTCAACACCGAATTCATGATTTACCGTGGCTATTGGATGATAAACTGGTTTAAAAACGAATTCGGCCACAAGGAAATTGAGCTTTCAAAAACCACCGGCATTTCGCCCGAAAAACAGTTCGACGAAATGATAAAAGACATTCCGCCGGGTTCCATGGGGCTCATACTGCAACCCTACTGGAGTCCGGGCGTGAGAATTCCAGGCGTGGAAGCCAAAGGTGCTGTGATAGGTTTTGGCGATGTGCATACCCGGGCTCACATCTACAAAGCCATCCTCGAAGGCCTCACCTATTCGCTGAAACAAGGCACCATAAAAACAGAAAAACGAACGGGGGTTAAAATAAAAAAACTTCGTGTTTCGGGCGGGGGTTCACAAAGCGAACTGGCCATGCAGCTCACCGCCGATATTTTTGGACTCACCGTTGAACAACCCCATACCTTTGAAACCTCGGCGCTGGGTGCCGCCATAAACTGTGCTGTGGGACTTGGCATTTACCCCAATTATGAAGTGGCCATCGGAAAAATGTGCCGTGTCACCAAAACCTATCATCCAAATCCGCAAAACATGGCTATCTATGACCAATTGTACAAAAAAGTGTATGGCAGGCTCTACAGGCGGCTCAAACCCCTGTACCAAAACATCAGAAATATTGTAAACTATCCGGCCATTGAGCATTAAATAAAATGTCCGATTTTGAACAATGATGCACCTAAACGAACAAAATAGCTTGGGACATATTCAGAAAAACCGGGTTAATGACTGATATTGTGATATTTAAAATTTATGGCATAGTTTATGACAATGGCAAACTGGTTTTACAAATATCTCAAATTAGAATGCTTACAGGCCTTTAGGTTCTAAAGGCCTGTAGTTTTTAAGCCGGAAAATGTCAAAACCATCGGGTAAAAATAAAGTGGTGACTAAGCCATTATTTTTCCGGACATTTGTTAATCTGATGACAGTTAAAAACAAAAACAAAATAAAATGAAAAATTACTTTCTCTCGCTCCTGACTTTGGTAAGCGTTTTCGCCATGGCTCAGGAAACCAAAATGATGCGATTTCCAACCATGCACGGAAATGAGGTGGTTTTCACCTATGCAGGCGATCTTTATACCGTAGCCAAAGATGGCGGCGTGGCTCGTAAGCTCACCAGCGACGATGGCTTCGAGATGTTTGCCAAATTTTCGCCCGATGGAAAACAAATCGCCTTTACCGGTCAGTTCGATGGCAACACCGAAGTATATGTAATTCCTGCTGAAGGCGGAAATCCACAACGCCTCACCTATACCGCTACCCTGGGCCGCGACGATGTGTCGGACCGTATGGGCCCCAACAATATTGTTATGACCTGGAAAGACAACGAAAGTATTGTTTTCAGAAGCCGTAAACAAACCTTCAACGATTTTAAGGGAAGCCTTTTCATGGTAAAAACCAATGGCAATCCCGAAGTACAACTGCCATTTAGCTATGGTGGTTTCTGCTCCTATTCGCCCAATGGCAAACAAATAGCCTATAACAAAGTTTTCCGCGAGTTCAGAACCTGGAAATATTATCAGGGTGGAATGGCTGACGATGTGTGGATTTATGATTTCGACAAGGAAACAACCATCAACATCACTAACAATGTGCATCAGGATATTTTTCCTATGTGGAATGGCGACAAAGTATACTATATATCTGACAGAGAACGGATTATGAATCTCTTTGTTTACGATGTAAAAACAAAAGAAACTAAAAAACTAACCAGCTTCGATAAATACGACATCAAATTCCCCAGTTTGGGCGATGCAGGAATTATCTTTGAAAATGGCGGCGAGCTTCATTATTTCGATTTTTCCAGTCAAACCACCAAAAAAATTGCGGTTACCATTCAAAACGATTTCTCCGAAACACGCCTAACCTTGAAAGATGCCTCCGGAAGCATTGATTCATGGGCTGTTTCGCCCGATGGCAACAGAGCAGCCTTTGGCTCCCGTGGCGATATTTTCACCGTTCCCGCCAAAGACGGCATTGTTAGAAACCTTACCGAAAGCTCAGGCACTCACGATAGAAACGTGGAATGGAGCCCCAAAGGAAAATACATCAGCTATATTTCCGATGCTACCGGCGAAGATGAAATCTATATCATCAATCAGAATGGAACCGAAAAACCCATTCAGCTCACCAAAAACTCCGACACCTACAAATTCAACCCTTTTTGGTCACCCGATGGAAAATATTTAATCTGGGGAGATAAAAAACTCCGCCTGATGATGATCAATATCGAAACCAAAGAAACAACTCAGGTTGCACAAGCCAAAAGCTGGGAAATAAGAGATTATTCCTGGAGTCCTGACAGCAAATGGATTACCTATACCCTTACCCGAAACGGTGAGGTGAGCAAAATAATGGTTTACTCATTGGATAGTAAACAAACCAACGAAGTTACCGACGATTGGTACAATGCAGGCGATCCAGCCTTTAGCACCGACGGAAAATATTTATTTTTCACTTCGAGCCGCAATTTCGAGCCTACCTACAGCCAAACCGAGTGGAATCACTCCTATAGCAATATGGATAAAATCTATTTTGTAACCCTCGAAAAAGCAACTCCTTCGCCCTTTGCTGCTAAAAACGACGAAGTGAAACCCGAAGAAGAATCTGCTGCTAAGAAAGAAGAAACCAAAGCCCCTGAAGCCAGTAAAGAAGAAAAAAACACCATGGTAAAAATTGATTTCGATGGTATTTACGACCGCGTAATTGCCTTACCCGTGCCTGCTTCGAATTATTGGAATGTTACTGCTCTTGAAAACGAAGTATATTTTGCCGAATGGAGCCAAACCAATGGCGTTCAGCTTCATTATTACAACCTTTCTGACCAGGAAGACCAGGTAATTGGAAATACCGGGGGCTATGTGATTACTGCCGATAAAAAGAAAATGTTTGTGGCGGACAAAGGCAAATACTTCATTATTGGTCTCCCAAAATCCAAATTAAATCTAAAGGATGCCTTACCAACCACTAAAATGAAGGTGATGGTTGATCCTAAAAAAGAATGGGAACAGATTTACAACGAAGCATGGCGACAAATGCGCGATTTCTTCTACGACGAAAACATGCACGGCGTGAACTGGATCAATATGAAAGCCAAATATTCTCCATTGGTTCCATACATCAACAACCGCTACGACCTTACCTATATCATAGGCGAACTCATAGGCGAACTCAATGTGGGTCATGCCTATATCAACGGTGGCGATGTGGTGAAACCCAATAGAATTAAAACCGGACTTCTTGGCGCTCAATTGGTTAAAGACAATAGCGGTTTCTATAAAATCGACCAAATTCTCAAAGGTCAAAATTGGGATAAGGAAACCGTTTCGCCCCTAACCCAAGTGGGTGTAAACATTTCCGAAGGCGATTATATTGTATCTATCGACGGCAAATCGGTGCTATCGGTTCAAAATATCTATGAGCTTTTGGTGGGCAAAGCCGGCAGCGAAGTTATTCTGGGCATCAACAGCAAAGCATCAGCCGATGGCGCTCACAACGAAATAGTGATTCCCATTGCCGACGAATCCAAACTCTATTATTATAACTGGGTTCAGGGGAATATTGAAAAGGTGAATAAAGCCACCAATGGACAGGTTGGATATATCCACATCCCCGATATGGGAGCCGAAGGGCTAAACGAGTTTGTGAAGTATTTCTACCCACAACTCAACAAAAAAGCACTTATTATCGACGACCGTGGAAATGGCGGCGGAAATGTTTCCCCCATGATTATAGAGCGACTCAACAGAGAACTCACCATGTATGGCAATGCCAGAAATGCTGATATCACCACAAAACCTGCTCAAATGATTGTTGGCCCAAAAGTGCTGTTGCTCGACAATTACTCCGCTTCCGATGGCGATTTATTCCCCTATCAGTTTAAAAAGCTCGGAATTGGAAAAACCATAGGCGTAAGAAGCTGGGGTGGTGTCGTAGGAATCAGAGGCAGTGAGCCATTTATTGATGGTGCCGACCTCCGCAAACCCGAATTTGCACCATTCGATACCGAAGGAAAAAACTGGATTATAGAAGGCTATGGCGTTGATCCTGATATTATTGTTGTAAACGACCCTGCCAAAGAATTCAAAGGAATCGACGATCAATTGGACAAGGCCATCGAAGTAATTCTCGATGAACTTTCAAAAACACCTCAAACACCAACCATCCCAACCAAACCAAACAAAAGCAACTAAAGTTTAACACCAAAAAAGAATCGGGCCAAAAGCCCGATTTTTTTTGCTTTACTTTTACAATGATTGTGAATTGTCTTTCAATCTATTCATTATCTTTGTCAGCAATGTGCTTGTAAAATTGCTGTCCAAAACCTAAATTATTCTGAATGCGGATTCGTTTTGTTAAATATCTATTGTTTCTGGCTTCAGTAGTGTTGTTAACACCCCTGAATATGGCTCAGTCGGATGATAAACTGCTGGTTGGAACCGATTATGCCTATTATCCCTACGAATACGTGAACGAATTTCATCAGGCCGAAGGGTTCGACATTGATATCATCAGCGCCATTGCTCTCGAAATTAAAAGAGATGTTGAATTCCGCCCCGGAAACTGGTCCAATGTTAAATCCGATCTCGAAGAAGGAAGAACCGATATTATTGCGGGAATGTATTATCTGCCCGACAGGGCCGAACGGGTGAATTTCAGCATGCCCTATATTATTGTCACCCACAGCATCTTTGTAAAGGCAGGCGACTACCTGGCCAGTCTGAAAGATGTGAAAGACCAGGAAGACTTAAATGTGGTAGTAGAGAACAGCAGCATCCTGCACGCCTATCTCACCACCGCCGGAATTTCGGCCAGCAGAATTATTCCAGTTGAAAACCAGCTCGATGCACTAAAAATTCTCTCCGAAACTTCCAATACCTGCGCTTTGCTCCCCACCCTTCAGGGTCAGTTTATTGCCCGGCGCAATGGATTCGTCGATGTAAATATAGTGGGATTGCCCATTCTGCCCAGAGAATATGCCGTAGCCATCAACAAATCCGACACGCTGCTTCTGAGCCAAATCAACGATGCCATAACTACCATTCATAAGAACGGAATCTACGAGAAAATCTACTATAAATGGTTTGGCCAGTACGAGAAACATCAGAACGCCCAACCCATAATTTCCATCACTGAGATTATTTTACTTCTGTTTTTAGTTCTCTTTTTGGGCGCAGCTGCTTTCGTTATTTCAAAGCTTAAAACCAAAAAAGACGAATTGGCTACCGAAGTCCAAACTCTTGAAAATGAAAACGACAGAATCAATCAGCTCCTACATAAAAACGAAAACTCACTGCGCAAAGCCACCGAAAACACCCCTTTCCCATTGGCCATCATTAGCTCATCGGGCAATTTTGTTTATGTGAACAGAATATTTGAAGACGAATTTGGCTATACACAGCGCGATATAAACAACCTTAAAAACTGGCTGCGGCTTTTCTTTCCCAATCTCACCGAGCAAAATAAAATTCAGGAACGGTTGGAAGAAATACTGAGCCATATGGCTTTGGATCTGGATTATAAAACCACCACCTGCGATATTATTCCCTTTTTGGATGCCCAAAAAAACCGGAAATATTTCAACCTCTACGTGGTTTCATTGGGCGAAGGACAAATATTGTTTCTATTCAACAACATAACCACAGTTATCAATACAGAAGACAAACTTCATTCCATCATCAGTCAGACCGAATCGAAAGACCATTATGTGGTCAACTACCTGTCGAATCTGGGTCACGATTTTAAAATCCCAGTGAATGATATTGTGGGTTATGCATCGTTGCTTGTTAACGACGAAATTCCCAAAACCGAAATAAAAACCATTGCCCAACTCATCAAACGAAACGGGGAATCGATGGCAGAAATCATAAATAATATTATAGATTTCAGCAAGGTTGAATCTGGCAAACTGGGTCTTCTTCATCAAACAAGCGATATTGGCGAAATATTTAACGATATCTATCAGCAAATTCTTGCCATGCCGCTGGTTCAGGAAATTCCTTCGCTCAATCTAAACCTGAATCTTCCAGTTTCGGGCAATAACAGACCTTTCCTTGTAAATTTGGACAAGACAAGATTCAAGCGCGTGATTAGCAGTATTTTGTATCAGATTATCCATTCCGAAAATCACCAAGACGTGGAATTTGGCTTTTTCAATCACAACCCCGAAGTGATTCGTGTTTTCATTAAAACATCAAGAACCAAGCCAAGCCCGCAAAAATCTCTAAATGATGATTATCAGAAAGATAACAATAAATCAAGGGAAATTGGTCTGACTTTAACCGCCGAATTAACCCGCATTTTAGGTTACGAATTAAAAATAAAAACCGATGTCAACGAGGGCTATTTCATTTACCTCGATTTAAAATTGGTGCCCGCTGAAACCCCGAATCAATCCACTACCGAATCGCTGCTGGTCGTCGATGATCCCGATGAAGTAGAATGGCCACACAAAACTATTCTTCTGGTGGAGGATAATATGGAAAACTCAAACTATGTGGAAGCCATTCTCGGTAAAATGAAGTGTACCATCATTACCAAAGAAAGCGGACGAGATGCTATTGAAGTTTTGAAGAAAAATTTCCCCATCGATTTGATTATTCTCGATTGGATGCTTCCGGACATTTCCGGCCAGGAGGTTGCCGGATTTGCCCGGCTCAACCGACCATCTATACCTATTATTGTGGTGAGTGCCATGGAAAAATCGGATCTCGCAAATCTCAAAACCTTCGAAAATATTAGCTATTTCATAGAAAAACCTGTGAACAGGCGTTTGCTTATCAAAAACCTTTTGAAAATTTTTGGGGAATAAAACTTCAACCCTCGCTATTGAAAATAGTCAACTGTTTATAGCTAACCTCGGGTTCCTGAAACAAACTAAGCTGCTTTTTATCAACTGGTTTATGCCCAATCTTTTCGTCGGTGAAATCGTGAAGATAGGTTTTGAGCTCCTTCTTTATCAGCTTATTGGGGGTTATTCCATTGATTTTGCAGTAATTGAGAAGACTGGCGTTTTGAGTATGGCTGATGCGAAGGATAAGCATCTTGGACGGCTTTCTCTTTTTCCTTTTTTTTGAAGCATTTGCTTTTTTCATATTTACCTGGTTTTTCGAATTCCCCCACACAAATGAAGGCATTTAATTAATTGATACTAAAATAATCAGCTTATAATTTCGCAGAAAACACAGGTTATTCAAGTTGTTAACAACATCTATTGAATATCATAACAATGATACCAATAAAAAAACACGATAAAAAAAAGATACATGGGTTTTAAACCACCGATAAAACCATTTTCAACCCTACCAAACACAAGGAATGACTCGTTTGGTACGTTTCATATAAGCCTGGTAATCAGGAAAAGCATCTTTGAGCAATTGTTCTTCGTAGAGCATTTTTAGTACCAGCGAAATCAATAACACGAAAAAAGCGGCCAATCGGGAAGGCGGATGTTGAAATATTATTTGTGGTACTGTAAAAAGCACAATGCTTGTGTACATGGGATGTCTGACAATGCGATATGGTCCGGAAGTAACCAGCTCCGCACCAACCTTCACATGCGAAGCAATATTAAAATGGCCAATTCGCATAACCAAAATTGCCCATACCCCCAAAACTCCGGAAAGAATCCGGAACGCCATTAGTAAGAATTCCCGGACTATAAGCTCCCCGGAAAAAAGCACATAAAGCAAACTGCTATATTGAAGAAATACAAGTAGATATGTGTAAGAACTATTTCTTTCCTTCTTTCTTGTCATTCAACGCTTTTTCTGCATCTTTATAGGCCTGCTCAGTTGTTTTCAGTTTATCGCTGAGCATGTCGAGCTTTTTATCAGCCTTTTCCAACATTCTGAATGAAGCGGAAATGTCCTTGTCAGCGGCAGCCATTTTGTTTTCAGCTTCTTTCAGAGTGGCTTTATATTTGGCAGTAATATCTTTTAATTCTGTTTTGGCCGAAGCAGCTGCAACTTTATCTTTGCTTCCGGCAGCTTTATTCAAGCCTTTGGTGTCGTCTTTGTACTGCTTTTCTATGGCTTTTATCTCATCCCGAGCTTCTGCTTTTCTGGTTTTCGCATCTGCTTCCAGATTCTCTCCGGCTTGCATCAAACTGTCGGCCGATTCAATTTGTATTTTTATCTCCACAAGCTTTAAGCGCTGTGCTTCAAGCTTCTCTTCAGCTTTGGAAATGGCCAGTGCTTCCTTGTCAACTTTAGCCTGCGCAAATAAATTCATCGAAACAAAAAAGGCTAAAACAGCCAAACCTGTGTGAACAAAACTGTGTAAACGATTTTTCATAATGATTTGATTTTTATCTGTTATTCTATTAGTTAATTGTCAATTTAATGGATGCTTTTTCGGGCAATACCATACTTTTGTTGCCCCACACCTAAGCTGATGCTAAATTAAACTTAATTCGATTCGCTATTCAACAGATGTTCGTAAAGTTTAAAGTTGTCCTCCTCATAAAAGCAAAAAATGACTTGCTGGGGCGTTTGGTTATTTTCGATAAACTCAAGAACAGTGGCAATGGCCACCGAAGCAGCCTCTTCGAGAGGAAATCCATAAACTCCGGTGCTGATATTCGGGAAAGCGACCGTTTTTAGTTTATGCTTTTTCGCCAGCTGCAGACTGTTTTTATAAGCCATGGAAAGTAAATGATGGGCTTCGGCAACGGTATGATTTCTGTAAACCGGACCCACCGTATGTATCACATGCTTTGCGGGGAGATTATACCCTTTGGTTATTTTGGCTTCGCCAGTGGCGCATCCATTAAGCGATTTACATTCCCTGAGTAGCGCAAACCCTGCTGCTTTATGAATGGCGCCGTCTACACCACCGCCTCCCAACAAACTGTTATTGGCGGCATTTACTATGGCATCAATCTCCAGTTGTGTAATATCTGCCTTCACAAGTCGAATTCTGTTCATTCTATATTTTTCTAACAATGAGCTGAGCATTTTCATATCCAATTACTTCTACTTCATCCTGCGGATTGATAAAACCTGCCACAGCAACGGCGTCGTACAACTGATTGTTAATTTTCACTTTTCCGCTAGGACGCAAAACCGTAAATGCCAATCCTTTTTCACCAACCACATTTCTGTAATTCACCATATCGATTCCAAACCCCTGAGACCGCTCCTGCGTAGCCGATAATGCCAGATGAAATCGGTTATTGCCAGCAAATAGCTTTTTAGAGAAATAGTAGGCCAGCAATAAACCAACCACCGACGAGAAAATCACCATAAACAACGAAATGAAAATGGATTGCATATTGAGATCGGTAAAATGGATTCCATCGTTATTGACCATGGCCAGGGTAAGCGACATGATAATTAAAACTATCCCACTGATGCCAAATAACCCAAACCCGGGGATAACAAATATTTCCACAGCAAGGGCTATCAAGCCCATAATAAATACAATAATCTCCCAGTTTTCGACCATTCCTTCCAAATACAGGGGGGCAAAATAGAGCATGGCACCAATAATGGCCGCCGCCAAGGGGAAACCGATTCCGGGCGACTGGAGCTCAAAATACAAACCGCCCACAATGAGCATTATCAGAATTCCACTTACCACCGGACTTACCAAAAACCGAATGATTTTATCGGACGATTTGAGCTGCTGCTTGTAAATCTCGTATTTCTCAACTCCAGACCGTGTTAGCAATTCTTCAACGGTTTTTACCTGAGCTTGACAATAGTTGTTGGCAATGGCTTCGGAGGTGGTAAAAGTAAGCACCATACCGGAATCTATCACCCCCGGAATTTCAATGCGCGGATCGACCATAGCCTGGGCAATCTGAGGGTCGCGGCCGGTGGCTTCGGCAGTGCTTCGCATCATACTTCGCATATAACTTTGATACTTGTCGGGCATGGCCTCCCCTGTTTGGTTTACAACAGTGGCAGCACCAATATTAGCTCCCGATACCATATAAATACTATCGCACGCAATGGAAATTAATGCTCCGGCACTGGCTGCGTTATTGTCGATGAGAACATAAACCGGAATTTTCGAATTTAAAATGGTTGTTCGAATGCTGTCGGCCATATCTACCATTCCTCCGTAGGTATTCATATGAATAACAACAAGATCATACTTCCCGGCCTGTGCTTCCCTAAAGGCCTTTTGAATAGAATGCCACACAGGGGGAGCAATCTCCTCCTTGATGTCGAGCTGGTAAACTTTCTTTATCTCATCGGTCGAAATGCTTTCATTTGCCTGAGCATTAAACAACAAGATGAAAAGCAAAGGCAAAAAAAGCCCCTGAATCCAGCTAGGATAATTGCTGTCGCTTTTCGAGCCTTTTGCGGGCGTAAACTCTCCAGTTCTTTCCCCAGTTAATATTTGTCCACAGTCTTTCATGTAAATAATAGATTAAAAGTTTGGCAACCAATTCTATTCCTGTGATATACGATGCAGTTTCCAAACCTTGATTAAAGGTTTGATCCGAGTGTTCACGGGCAATAAAAAATACAATGATAAATGTTGATCCTGAGGCAATAATGCGCCAGCTGATGGCTTTAAGTAAGCTTCGGATGGGCGTGTCTTTAGTTCTTTGAGATACAGGTTTGTTTTCCTTATTCATAGTTTTTAGTGGAATAGTTCTTCGATTCGTTATTGTTGAAATATTTGGCAAATACGGTTTGAAACTCCTGGTAAATATAGGGATTTACACTAATGAGTTCCTTACCGAAAATATAATTCTTTCCTTCATTAAAATCAGTATTCATGCCTCCGGCATTTTGAACAATCAAAGTACCTGCCGCCACGTCCCAGGAGCTCAATCCATATTCGTAAAAGCCATCGTAACGTCCACACGCCACATAGGCCAAATCCACTGCTGCACTTCCAAGTCGTCTGATTCCGCGGCTATACCGCATCAAGTGCTCAAAAAAATCCATGTAGGGAGCCAGCTTAGAATAATCATAATAAGGAAAACCGGTGGCAAAAAGGCTGTGGTTCATATCGGGTGTGGCCGAAACATGAATTACCTCCCCGTTTAGGTAGGATGCTCCACCCTTCCAGGTATAGAAACATTCGTCTAAGTTGGGCTCATAAATCACACCAATCACTATCTCATCCTGATATTTTAGAGCCAGACTAACCGAATAGAGTGGCACACTGTGAATATAGTTTGTGGTTCCGTCGAGGGGGTCAATTATCCAGTTATAATCCTGGCCCAGGCGGGTGGCGGTTCCTTCTTCGGCAATAAATCCCGCCTCTGGTAACAGCTGTTCCAAGGCATCGACTAACATTTTCTCGGAGGATTTATCCACGTAAGTCACCAGATTGTGAATTCCTTTCTCCATCACATCTGCGCTTTTCAGTTTTTGAATTTCCCCCTTCAGATATTGTCCGGCAATTTTACTTATTGCCACCACTTCATGGGTTAACTCTTTTAATTCAGTATCGTTCATTGAGTTCTAATTTGGTGGTAAAAATACAAAAGCAATCGAAACCCTGCTCCAACAATCACCCAACTTTAATAAAAAGTAAACCTTACATTAAAGAGTTCTGTATAAAAGCTTTAAAGTTTAGAGTTTGCAAAGTTAAATTACTGATGATAAGAGTTTTAATTCAAATATAAAATAACCATATGACATTGATAATTAAATACTTAACTTATTTAATAAAAATTAAACTGACTTTTTATACCAGTCTCATTAAAATTTAAATGAAATTAACGAAACCTTAAACTCAAATTCAACGTTAAAAATCCTGAGTTTAAACATTGAGTCATGAAAAAACATTTAATTAACATTATTTCAGGAGTATTGGTTGCAGGCACTGTGGTCTACATACCAATGGTGAGAGGATGGAAAATCTTTGAAAAAAACAAGAATGAAAATGATGATGGGAAAGCTAAAAAGGCCGACGAGACTACGAAAGTGAAGACCATAGATTTATTACAGGCCAAACAAGAAAACAAAAACATCCTTTTCGGTTCCCAACTATTTGGTAAACAAGTTCTTTTTCATAAAATTTCGAACAACAGCGATTTCGAGTTTCAGAACTATGCTTTTGCGGGAAACATTGTAAACGTATACCTCGATTCGGCAAAAAATCTACGTTTCGATGTAAAGCTTTTCTGGAGTAACTGCGATGTTTGCCTGTCGCAACTTGCTGAAATGACGAAAAAAGATATCTCTAAAGATCTAATTTTTAAGGGCTTCGTGAGAAGCGAATTATTATTAGCTTAGGACTCAATTAACTCAATGATATGCTCTTCTCATCCTGGGGAGGGCATTTTTTTTGCATTGATTTTTAATCGTTTCCTTCAATAATAGCCATTCTAAGCATATTCAAGGCTATGGTCGAAGCCCGAAAAATATTCCGTCCGCGATCTTCCCCCAGCGAATATTTAGCAGAAACAATGCCTTCGGGTCCTGCAAGGGCAATCCATGTGGTACCAACGGGCTTTTCATCTGTTCCTCCCCCGGGGCCGGCAATTCCGCTGGTGGCAATACAGTAATCCGATTTAAAAGCTTGTTGTCCGCCCTTGGCCATCTGCTCAACTACTTCTTTGCTCACAGCACCAAATTTGTCTATCAACACCTTATCAACTCCCAGTAATTGCATTTTTGCCTCGTTGGAATAGCTCACAATGCCCCCCAGAAAATAGGCGGAAGAACCGGCTTTTGTTGTGAGGGTTTGCGCAATGGTACCGCCGGTGCAGCTTTCGGCGGTGGAAACGGTGAGTCTTTTGTTCAAAAGCAGGTTTCCCAGAACTTGCTCCAGACTTTCTTCATCAAAACCATAAACCACTTTTTCGCCCAATCGGCTCACAATCTGCGATGTATGATATTCCAACTCCGATTTTAGCTGCTCATCATCTGTTCCTCTGGCCGACAACCGCAGACGTACAAAACCGGGTTTTGGAAGATAGGCCAGCTTTATGTAGTCGGGAAGCGCATTTTCTTCGGCTTCTATTTCTTTGGCCAGCATCGATTCGCCCAAACCGGTGGTCATAATCACTTTTTGATGATAGACTTCAACCGAAAAACGGGCTTTTAAACGTGGCAGTACCTCCTTTTCCATCATGGTTTTCATTTCGAATGGAACACCGGGCATACTCACAATCACCGTGTTATCTTTTTCGAACCACATTCCGTAAGCCGTTCCATTTCTATTGGGAATGGCCTGGGCTTTTACCGGCAAAAAAGCCTGAAGCCTGTTATCGTCGCTCACCGGAAAGCCGCGGGAATAAAACAACCTTGCAATATTTTCGTATGACTGCTCATTAAAATACATTTCAGAGTCGAAATATTTTGCCAATACCTTTTTGGTGATATCGTCCTTGGTGGGGCCCAAACCTCCGCTCAATAAAACAACCTGAGCATTTTTGGTAGCGTAATCCAAAGCCGATTCAATGGCCTCGGCGCTGTCGGCTATGGCCTTGATGGTTTTTACATAGAACCCATTCTGACTCAGCAAACTACCCATCCACGAAGCATTGGTATTCACAACCTGCCCAATTAAAAGCTCGTCACCGATATTGATTATTTCAACTTCTGTTCTCATGAAAATTCTTTTTTATCCTTTGTTAATATTGAGATATTCTTTTGGTTTGACCCACCGAAGCAACTTTCTGCCTGAGCAAATTTTATTGAAATCGCTTTCGTTTACGTATATTTGCAGCTTATTTTTTGCAAAATTAGATGTTTGCAGCAATTAATCATTAAAAAAAATCCACTTATGAACCAGCCCATAGCCGAATCAGAATTGATTTTAAATCCCGATGGAAGTATCTATCATTTAAAACTTCACCCCGAAAATATTGCCAACGACATTATTCTGGTGGGCGATCCGGGGCGCGTCTCCATGATTTCGGAATATTTCGACAAAGTTGAGTTTCGGCAGGCCAACCGCGAAATTCACACGCATACAGGCTATATTGGCTCCAAAAGACTCACCGTGCTGAGCACCGGAATGGGAACTGACAATCTGGATATTGTGATTAATGAGCTCGACGCTATTTCGAACATCGATTTAACAACAAGAACCCCTAAAACAAGCCATAAAAGTCTGAATCTCTATCGTCTGGGAACCAGCGGCGCTTTGCAGCCCGAAATTCCGGTGGATAGTTTCGTGGCTTCGAGTCATGGGATTGGTATTGACGGGCTTATGTGGTTTTACGAGCAGGTGAACGAAGTGATTGACAAAGAAATGACCGAAGCGTTTTTAACCAAAACCCAATGGCCTTCGGAATTACCACAAGCCTATGCCGTAGCAGGCTCCGAAACGCTTTTGTCAACAGTTGGTCGCGATTTTCTGAAAGGAATAACGGCCACAGCTCCGGGCTTTTTTGGCCCTCAGGGACGCGTGTTGCGCATGCCTTTGGCCTATCCCGATTTAAACCATCGCATCAGCCATTTTGAGCATAAGGGACAGAAAATCACCAACTTCGAAATGGAAACATCGGCGCTCTACGGGTTGTCGAAAGCTCTGGGACATCAAGCTATGACTGTTTGCGCCATCATTGCCAACCGCGAAAGAAAAGAATACTCCAAAGACTATAAAATCTCTGTGCGAAAACTGGTGGAAACCCTACTCGACAAACTGGTTTCTGCTCAATAGACCTTTCGTACAAAGCCTTTTTTATCCCCCCAATTCACCAATGGGTAAAATACCCAAATCCAAAATGTGGTTGGTCAGTTTAATTTTTTATTAATTTTGCCGCGATAATCACAATAGAGGTGCCTTAAATATTACGGGCTGAGATCATACTCATAATACCTGATCCGGGTAATGCCGGCGGAGGAAAACAAGTATCAGACATTCTCTATTGGTTTTTTTAACTCTAAAAAATCAATAAGTATGATTAAAAAATTCATTCTAACCCTGGCAGTGTTGATTCCTGCCTTCGTTTTTTCACAAGTTAAAATCAGTGGCCAGGTGGCCGATAGCGAAACCGGACTCCCATTGGTGGGAGCTCATGTTCGCATGGATGGAATAACAAGCTACCAAATGGTGAGCGATAACCGCGGGGCTTTCTCGTTCGAAAACGTGCCCAAAGGAAGCTACGAAATCCGGGTAAGCTTTGTTGGATATCAAACATATAAGGAGCGGTTGGCTTTTAAGGAAGACGCACACCTTTCCATCGACATAAAAGAAGGATTGCTTGGCGAAGAAGTGGTGGTGATGGCCAACAGGGTTCACGACAACAATCCGGCGGCTTTCGACAATATCTCAAAAGCAGACATTTCCAAAGGTAACAACGGTAAGGATTTGCCCTTTCTCATCAACAGCAGCCCTTCGGTTATCGTTACCAGCGATGCAGGAAATGGCGTGGGCTATACTGGCTTCAGAATTCGGGGTTCCGATATGACCCGCATCAATATCACAGTAAATGGTGTTCCTATGAACGACGCCGAAAGTCATTCGGTCTATTTTGTCGATTTGCCCGATTTAGCATCCTCCCTCGACCATATTCAAATTCAACGGGGCGTTGGCACATCCTCCAATGGGGCGGGCGCTTTTGGGGCGAGTATCAATATGCAAACCAAGCTCCTGATGGATGAAGCTTACGCCAAATACGATGGCAGAGCAGGTTCCTACAACACTCTGAAAAACTCGGTAAGCTTTGGTACCGGCTTGCTTAAAAACAATCTGGCCTTCGATGGAAGACTATCGAAAATACACTCCGATGGTTATATCGACAGGGCATTTGCCGATTTAAAATCTCTGTATTTCTCCGGGGGTTATTATGGCGAAAAAGATGTGGTGAAGTTCATCATTCTCAGCGGAAAAGAAGTGACCTACCAGGCCTGGGAAGGAATGCCCAAAGCATCGCTCGATACCAACAGAACCTATAATCCCTACACCTACGAAAACGAAGTGGATGATTATCAGCAGGATTACTATCAGCTCCATTATTCTCACACCTTCAACGACAAACTCAGCCTGAACTCAACTTTGTTCTATACCAGAGGCAAAGGATTCTATGAGCAATACAAGCAAGACCGCGATTTTTCAGACTATCTGATTAACAATTATATTCTTGGAGGCGATACTATAACTAGTAGTAATCTCATTCAACAAAAATGGCTCGACAATCATTTTTACGGAACAAATTTAGGACTCAATTATCAGGACAAAAAGCTGGAAGCCAACCTGGGACTGGGCTGGAACCAATATGACGGCGATCATTTTGGCAAGGTTATCTGGGCGCAAAATGCCAGCAACAGCAGTATCAATCACGAGTGGTACCGCAATAACGGATTAAAAACCGATTTCAATATCTACGGGAAAGTGAACTATATGCTCGGTTATTCCTTGTCGCTATTTGGCGATTTGCAATACCGCAAAATAAACTACCGAATCAAAGGAATCCACGACGATTTGCGCGATATTTCACAGGATCACAATTTCAATTTTCTGAATCCCAAGGTTGGATTTGTTTGGCATGTGGGCAATCTGATGAAAGTGTATTCAAGCTTTGCCATCGCCAACCGCGAACCAAACAGAACCAATTATAAGGATGCCGATGAAAATTATCTACCGAAAGCTGAGCGTCTACACGATGTCGAAGCCGGATTGAGAGTGAGAAGCGCCAGGTTCGTATTCAGCGCCAACTACTTCTATATGAATTATAAAGACCAGTTGGTTGCCACCGGAAAAATAAACAATGTGGGCGAAGCCATCATGACCAATGTGCCAAAAAGTTATAGAAGTGGAATTGAGTTATCGGCTGGAGCTCAAATCATTAATCCCCTAAGATGGGATTTGAACCTGACCCTGAGCAAGAATAAAATTAAGGATTTTGTGATGTTTATCGATAATTGGGATACCTGGGGGCAGGAGGCCATCGAAATTGGAGAAACCAATATCATTCTCTCGCCCAATACCATTGCCAACAGTATTATCACCTTCAAAGCTTTGAAAAACTTAGATATACAGCTGATTTCCAAATATGTAAGCCGGCAATATATTGACAATACCAGCTACGAATACAACAGCATAGACCCTTATTTTGTGAATGACCTGAAACTAACCTACGGCTTTTCAACCGCTTTTTTCAAAACCATCAGACTTCATCTGGATATTCAAAATATATTCAGCGAAAAGTATGAAACCTATGGCTGGGTTTATAACTATCAAACCAACGGAAACCGCGAAGTAATTGATGGATATTTCCCTATGGCTCCGGTAAATTTTCTGGGGGGAATCAGTCTCGAGTTTTAGCATTAGACCCGTTTAAACTCTTTACCAAACCTGTTCAACTTTTGCAGCAAAGAAAAGCAACGCATTCATTCCGATGGATGCGTTATTTTTTTAATTGAATTTTCCACCATAGAGCTGATTTGATTTAAAACAATTGAGCTGACAAATTGTCCCCAAAATCAGGTTTGGCGTAAATATTGCCATAATTGGGATTGTTTGGAAAGAAAATCCATAAATACTTATATTTCAATAATTTAATAGATTTTATCAAACAGGTTATTCATTCATTTAAAAAACTCTTAATTGAAAAAATTCAGCATAACTGACAAAATTAATGCAATTATGACAAAGAAGAAGAACACAACCAACGAAAAAAAGACAGAGGAAAATGTTATAAACGAAGCTGCTCCAAATTCCGAATCCACTCAAACTCCAACCGACGAAAAGGTTGAAAATCCGGTAGATTCCAACGAAGAGCCTGCAACCTGCGAAGAAGACATCAGCGGTTTGGAAGCACAAATAGCCGAACAAAAGGACAAATATCTTCGTCTCTTTTCGGAGTTTGACAATTTCAGGAAACGTACAGCCAAAGAACGCATAGAGCTCTTTAAAACAGCTCACGCTGACCTCATGCTCGAATTATTGCCGGTTCTCGACGATTTCGATCGCGCCATGAAATCCATTAAAGATGCTAAGGATATAGAATCAGTAAAACAAGGCATCGATCTCATTTACAATAAGTTTTATACTTTATTGGAGAAAAAGGGTCTAAAAAGCATGGATGCAGTGGGAAAAGATTTTGATACCGATTTTCACGAAGCCATCACCGAAATTCCGGCACCCACCGAAGAACTAAAATCGAAAGTGGTTGATGTGGTTGAAAAAGGATATACGCTTAACGAAAAAGTAATCAGATACGCCAAAGTGGTTGTTGGTAAATAATATACCTCCAAATTTTATATAAAAGTATGAGCAAAAGAGACTATTACGATATTCTGGAAGTCGATAAAAACGCCGCCGCCGATGAAATTAAAAAAGCATACCGAAAGGTTGCCATTAAATTCCATCCCGATAAAAATGAAGGCGATAAAGCGGCGGAAGAAAAGTTTAAGGAAGCTGCCGAAGCCTACGATGTTTTAAGCAATCCTGACAAAAAGGCCCGTTACGACCGCTATGGTCATGCGGGAGTTGGTGGTGCAGCAGGTGGCGGTTTTAGCGGCGGCGGCATGTCGATGGACGACATCTTTTCTCATTTCGGCGATATTTTTGGTGGCGCCTTTGGTGGCGGTTTTGGCGGTGGCTTTGGTGGTGGCGGACGCAGACGGGTTAACCGCGGAACCAATCTTCGCATAAAAGTGAAGCTCACCCTCGAAGAAATAGCCAATGGAGCAGAGAAAAAGATTAAAGTGGCCAAATATGTACCCTGCGGTACCTGCAACGGATCAGGCGCAGAAGGACATGGGCGCAACACTTGCTCCACTTGCCATGGAACCGGACAGGTAACCCGCGTTGTAAACTCCTTTCTGGGCCAAATGCAAACAGCAACCACCTGTCCGCAATGTGGTGGCGAAGGCGAAATCATTACGCATAAATGTAAAACCTGCCATGGAAATGGATTGGTAAAAGGCGAAGAAGTCATCACCATCAACTTACCCGCGGGGGTTTCCGATGGAATGCAACTAAGCATGTCGGGCAAAGGAAATGCAGCAGCCCGTGGTGGAGTTCCCGGCGATTTGATTATTCAGATTGAAGAAATTCCACATCCACAACTCGAAAGGGACGGCAATAATATACTCTACGATCATTTTATCACCTTCCCCGATGCTGCCTTGGGTACCACCATCGAAATTCCAACATTAGGTGGGAAAGCCAGAGTAAAAATAGACCCCGGAACACAGCCCGGAAAGGTTTTGCGGCTCAAAGGCAAAGGCCTCCCCGATGTGAATGGCTATAACCGCGGCGACCTGCTTGTGAACATAAATGTGTGGGTTCCAAAAGATTTGAGCTCCAGCGAACGCGACATTTTAACCCGTCTCAACTCGAGCCCCAATTTTATGCCCAACCCCAATAACAGCGAAAAGGGCTTCTTTAACCGAATGAGAGACTATTTCAGATAGAATTGATTAACAACAATTAAAGTAGGAGACAAAGATAAATGATTTAATGCATTTATCTTTGTCGTCC
>DYSN01000260.1 GCA_020718205.1 Draconibacterium orientale | reverse complement strand
TAAAAATTGAAGACAGCGAAAAACGGAATCGTTTCGTTCAAAATGTTATTTCGCTCATGGGCGATATGTATCCGCACCTGCGTGATGTTCCGGATTTCAAACACAAACTTTGGGATCATTTAGCTATAATGTCCAATTTTAAATTAGACATCGAAACACCTTATCCCCAACCCGACAAAGAAACATTGTATAAAAAGCCCGAAAAAATTAACTATGTTCAAAGTCAGATGCGATTCAAACACTACGGGAAAATAATCCTGAAAATGATAAAATATGCCGTAGAACTGCCCGAAGGCGATGAAAAAATCGGAATGCTCACTGCCATTGCCAATCACATGAAAAAACAATATTTGACATGGAACAGGGAAACCGTTGAAGACGATGTTATCCTGTCCGACCTTCAAGAACTCTCGCGGCACTTAATAACCGACACATCTGAAATAAAACTAAGCGATGCCAAAGACTTGGTTTTCACCCCAAAACGCCAAAACATTCCACAATCAAAAAACAAAAAAAGTAAAAATAAATCAAAGAAATCGCGAGATTATAAATGATATCCTTGGATTGGTTAATTTTTTGATGTGCTGATATATTGATTGTTCTTAATATCAAATAGTTAAACAATTCATAAAACGCAATTTACGACCGGATATAGTATATTAATGTGAAAAGTTGCTTTCTACTTTTCACTTTCTACTTTTAATAAAATTATGAGCTCATTCGAAATCACAGGCGGTCGCCGCTTAAAAGGCGAAATTGTTCCACAGGGAGCCAAAAACGAAGCTTTACAAATTATCAGTGCCGTTCTTCTGACAGAAGAAACGATTCACATCTCAAACATACCCGACATTTTAGACGTAAATCAACTTATTGCACTTGTCAGTGATATGGGAGTTGAAACGGTGAAACATTCTGCATCAGAATACTCATTTACCGCAAAAAATATCAACTTAGACTATCTGAAATCGGACGATTTTCGCAACAAAGGCTCTAAACTACGAGGTTCTGTCATGATTATGGGACCGCTTTTAGCACGTTTTGGGCAAGCCTATATTCCCAAACCGGGCGGCGATAAAATAGGTAGAAGGCGATTGGATACACATTTTTTGGGTTTCGCCAAACTTGGTGCCACATTCAATTACGACACCAACGAAAGCTTCTACGAAGTCAATGCCAAAAACCTGAAAGGAACCTACATGTTGCTTGATGAAGCTTCGGTAACCGGAACAGCAAACATAATAATGGCTGCCGTTTTGGCATCGGGAACCACAACAATCTATAATGCCGCCTGCGAACCTTACATTCAGCAATTATGCAAAATGCTTAATCGAATGGGGGCAAAAATTTCAGGTATTGGCTCCAATTTGCTCAGCATACAAGGAGTTCAGCAACTCGGCGGCACATCGCACCGACTCTTGCCCGATATGATAGAAATCGGCAGTTTTATCGGCATGGCAGCAATGACACGTTCCGAAATTACCATTAAAAATGTTGAGTACAACGAATTGGGAATGATACCCGAAGCATTCCGAAAACTAGGAATTATCAGTGTAAAAATCAATGATGATTTATATATTCCGGCACAAGACCGCTACATCATCGATTCATTTATCGACGGCTCCATTATGACTTTGGCAGACGCTCCGTGGCCGGGACTCACTCCCGATTTGCTCAGCGTGCTTCTGGTTGTCGCCACTCAGGCAAAAGGCAGTGTTTTGATTCACCAAAAAATGTTTGAAAGTCGCCTGTTTTTTGTCGATAAACTCATTGATATGGGAGCAAAAATTATCCTCTGCGACCCACACCGTGCCACGGTTATCGGACACGACCACCAAACCGTTCTGCGAGCCACACGAATGACTTCACCCGATATTCGTGCCGGTGTTGCCTTGCTGATTGCAGCTCTTTCTGCCGAAGGAACAAGTGTAATCAATAACATCGAACAGATAGACCGAGGATACGAAAAAATTGATGTGAGATTGAATGCCTTAGGAGCTGATATACGCAGGATTAGTGAATAATGGACAATGGATAATGGACAATGGATAATGGACAATGGACAATGGACAATG
>DYSN01000259.1 GCA_020718205.1 Draconibacterium orientale | reverse complement strand
CTTGAACCAAGGACCCCCTGATTAACAGTCAGGTGCTCTAACCAACTGAGCTAAAGAGGAGTTTATATATTGATTTTAAGAACGCCTCCTGGAAAAAATGATTATTTCCAAAAGTGGATGCAAAAATACAGGCATTTTTTTATTTAGCAAATTTTTTTTCAATTTTTTTTCTCTCCCTAATGTGCAGTTATTCAGTGGATAGGGAAATTTTGCATCATTTCATTTCGCACCATGGAAAGCCTTTTGGCTTTTGTTTGTTTCAATTTACTCAGAAATAAATTAAAACTATTGCCAGAATTGGATTTTTACGGGTCATGTATTTTTTAAAAGGTTTATGTTAAATTTGTGGAGAATTACACAACTATGTATTGAAAAACAAACGGCTTTCCTGAGTTTCATTTCCTGTGGGTCATCTTGATGGTTTTACAATTGTTTTTTAGTGGAACGGTAAAGGGTCAACAAGCAGCAGGGCAAAAAATGGCTTCTGACAAGCTGGTGAAGGGGGTTATCAAATATACCGACGAAAATAGCATACGCGAAACCTATTCAGTATTTATAGGTGAGATTGCGAAGCAGGTCAACAGGAAACCTGAGTTGCTCATTGTTCCTTATGAAGAGTTGATTCATCTGGTGCTGGATGGATCTGTCGATATTGGCGTGTTTACTCCCTTTGCTTATTTAGACGGAAGGCTTTTGGCATTAAACCAACAAAAAAACATAGAGGTTTTCGCCATCCATAAATCCGGCCGGCAATTAGGGAGTAATGCGGTCATTCTGGTTTCGAGAGAAGCCAATATACGGTCTGTCATCGATTTGCGGGGCAAAAAATTTCTGTTTACCAACAGCAATTCGGCCACTGGTTATCGTGTTCTGCTCAGCTGGTTCAGGCAGCAGGATATAGAACCTGATCATCATTTTTTCGATTACGACCGGTCGGGGGACAATTATCTATCGGCACAAGCACTCAAAGATGGAAAAGTTGATGGGATTGCAACTTATCTGGAGGCGTTGAATGAATTTGAGATAGACACCACATTGGTATCAATTCTGTGGAAATCGGATTTTAAAATCCCGCATATAGCCTTTGTTTTCTCGCCCAAAACAGAAACTAATCCGGCTCAAAACATCAAACGCTTTATGTTGGGAGTTGGCGATAATCCTGTTATAAGCGAAAAGCTGTTTGGAAATAATCCTTTGCAAATAGAAGGTTGGGTTGCTTCTAATGAGTCCAAATACAACGAATTGCGCCATTTCATCAATCGGAAAAGAATAAAACCCCAGATTGTTTTCCCCATTGAACAACATTCAAGCATTCAAAAAGAGGATGCCGCATGGGCAGATGTGGTAGGCCTAAAATGCTACGATGCGCTGGTTGCAAGCGAAAGATTTGGAAAAGTGGAAACCGTGATGGCTGAAAAAAGCCAAAAAGACCATTTTAATTTGTTTTTTGCCAGGGTAAACGATCAACAGATTGATTTTTCCCTCTATCGGAATCAGGTGGTTATTGAGCAGGGGAATATGGAAGAAGAATTTCTTTTTGAAGATTTACCCGGTTTGGCAACAGCCGCAATACTTCAATACTTTCCCATCGAAGCCCATCTGCAAATTCCACACTTGTTGAGAAAAAAGATGAAAATGAGTCATTCCGGGCTAACCGCGACAATCAGTGGGGAGTGATTGGATTGTTGGTGGCATTATTCACCATATTGATTACCAGTTATTTTCAATATAAAAATCATTTACGGTTTAAAAAGATGCTCATTCAGGCCAACCGTTTGCTGCTTGACTATTTTAAAGGTTTTGTTACTAACGAGAAAATCATTGAGCTAAAAACCATTATCAGACAGCAGCTGGAGAAAAACTATATACAAGGAAGCTCAGAACAATATCCTGATTAATAAAGTGAACGAAATTCAGAATCTGGTGGCTGACCATTCCCCGTTAAGAGAGGAAATTAAACACGAAATAGATAAAATAATTGCTGATGGAATTATTACAGAGAAAGAATATCAACATTTGATTTATTTATTGAAAATGCAAGGCAGAATTGCCGGCGAAAACTAATACTATCTGTTAAAATA
>DYSN01000258.1 GCA_020718205.1 Draconibacterium orientale | reverse complement strand
CCATTACAATAGAAACCATACTCATTAATTTGATAAGGATATTCAACGAAGGACCAGAAGTATCTTTGAAAGGATCACCTACAGTATCGCCCACAACAGTTGCTTTATGATTGTCGGAACCTTTGCCACCCAAATGACCTTCTTCAACATATTTTTTAGCGTTGTCCCATGCACCACCAGCATTAGCCATAAATACTGCTAATACAAAACCAGTACTTAAACCACCAATTAAAAGTCCTAAAACACCACCAACTCCTAAAAGTACACCAACTACAACCGGTGTAGCAATTGCTAAAATAGAAGGCAATAACATTTCGCGTTGAGCTCCTTTTGTCGAAATTTCTACGCAACGAGCATAATCGGGCTCGGCTTTACCCTCCATGATTCCAACTATTTCGCGGAACTGGCGGCGAACCTCTTCTACCATGCTTTGTGCAGCACGTCCAACAGCGTTCATTGTAAGTCCACAAAAAACAAATGCCATCATTGACCCTAAGAATATACCAACCAAAACAATTGGATTCATCAATGTAACATTATAATAAACCATAAAATCTTCGAATGATGAGATTCTAATTTGATCTATAGTCAACATCTCTGTTCCAACTTTTGCCATACCATCAATCGAAGCATGAGCAATACGTTCCAATGCAATTTTTATTTCTTCGATATACGAAGCTAAAAGCGCTAAAGCAGTTAATGCAGCAGAACCAATAGCAAAACCTTTACCAGTAGCAGCTGTTGTATTTCCCAATGCATCCAAAGCATCGGTACGTTTGCGTACTTCCGGATCTAATCCGCTCATTTCTGCATTTCCACCAGCATTATCGGCAATAGGGCCATAAGCATCGGTTGCCAATGTAATACCAAGTGTTGAAAGCATACCCACAGCAGCAATACCAATTCCGTATAAACCAAGTGTCAAATTTGGAGTATAAGTCATAGAAATTAAATCGAATTGCGATGACATAAATGCCAAAATAATAGCGAATGATATTGTAATTACTGGAATAGCAGTTGAAAGCATTCCCAAACCAAGACCTGAAATAATGACAGTTGCAGCACCGGTTTTAGAACTCTCAGCTACTTGTTGAGTTGGGCGGAAGCTTTGTGAAGTATAATACTCTGTAGCCTGACCGATAATAATTCCTGCAAGAAGACCAACAACAACCGAGAATGAAATACCCATCCAGTTTTCAATGCCCAACGCCCAAAGAATTCCAAAAGTGGCAATCGCAATCAAAGCAGAGCTAACATTAACCCCTAATCCCAATGCACCAAGCAATTCTTTCATTTTAGCACCTTCTTTTGTTTTTACCAAAAAGATGCCAATAATTGAAAGGATAACACCAACTGCAGCAATCATCATTGGAACAAAAACTGCTTTTAATTGCATTGCGGGATTGATAAGAAATGCAGAAGCACCTAATGCGGCTGTTGCCAAAATAGAACCAGCATACGATTCGTAAAGGTCGGCTCCCATACCAGCCACATCCCCTACGTTATCACCAACATTATCGGCAATAGTTGCAGGGTTACGAGGATCATCTTCCGGAATTCCAGCTTCCACTTTACCTACAAGGTCGGCACCCACATCGGCAGCTTTGGTGAAAATACCACCACCCACACGAGCAAATAAAGCCTGTGTAGAAGCACCCATACCGAAAGTAAGCATGGTAGTAGTAATGTAAATCAACTTGTTAGATTCACCCACATTAGCAAATTTATCAAGAATAATGTACCAAACCGAAATATCTAACAATGCTAATCCAACCACTGTTAAACCCATTACTGCTCCCGAACGAAATGCAACTTGAAGTCCTTTGTTTAATGAATTAGAGGCAGCCTGAGCAGTACGAGCAGAGGCATAGGTAGCTGTTTTCATTCCGAAAAATCCAGCCAAACCCGAGAAAAAACCACCTGTCAAGAATGCAAAAGGAACCCAAGCATTTTGAAGGTTGAAATAAGCCATTACTGAAAAAATAGCTGCTAAAACTATAAAAACGATTGTAACAACTTTGTATTGTTGCTTCAAATATGCCATAGCACCATCACGAACATGTTTCGCAATTTTTTTCATTGTATCTGTT
>DYSN01000257.1 GCA_020718205.1 Draconibacterium orientale | reverse complement strand
AAAACATCAAGTTGTATCAATAAGCTAGACCAATTCTAAAATAAAAAGGCATTTCTAAAAATTTACTTATTCCTACTGAAAACAATTCGTTGGTTAAATAATTCACAATAGATAATTAATAATTAATAATTGTTTTTATCTTTGTTAATTAATAAACTACAAAAAATACCCAAAAACGAATAAAATATGAAAGCGATTCCGGGCAAATTACTTAAAGAAATCAATTCTCCGGCAGATTTAAAAAAATTATCTGAAGAACAATTAATTGATGTAAGTAAAGAGTTAAGGCAATTTATTATCGACATAGTTTCTAACAATCCCGGACATTTCGGGGCAAGCCTCGGTGTGGTAGAACTAACGGTAGCTTTGCACTATGCCTACAATACGCCTTACGACCAGCTCATTTGGGACGTTGGTCATCAAGCCTATGGTCATAAAATTCTTACCGGAAGGCGCGATATTTTTCATACCAATAGAACCTACAAAGGTGTAAGTGGGTTTCCGCTTCGTAGCGAAAGCCCTTACGATGCTTTTGGTGTGGGTCATTCTTCCACCTCTATTTCGGCGGCTTTGGGAATGGCTGTGGCTGCAAAGCTCAAAAACGAAAATCAGCGCAAAGTAGTTGCCATCATTGGTGATGGCTCTATGACTGCCGGAATGGCTTTTGAGGGTTTGAACAATGCAGGGATTCAAAACTCTGATATTCTTGTTATTCTGAACGACAACAATATGGCTATCGACCCCAATGTGGGCGCGCTCAACGAATATCTCCTCGACATTACCACTTCTAAATCGTACAACAAGCTCAAAGATGAAGTTTGGAATTTTCTAGGTAAAATAAAGAAGTTTGGACCCAATACTCAAGCCTTAATTTCTAAGATAGACAATGGTATTAAATCCATTATCTTGAAAGAAAGTAATATGTTTGAATCCTTGAACTTTAGATACTTTGGTCCCGTTGATGGGCACGATGTTATCTATTTGTCTAAAATACTTAAAGACTTACAAAGCATACCCGGTCCCAAGCTCTTGCACGTGAAAACTCAAAAGGGCAAGGGCTTTAGACCCGCCGAACTAAACCAAACTGCATGGCATGCCGCAGGTCCTTTCGACAAGCATACTGGCAAAAAGATTGAAAAAATTAGCCTCGAACCCGAAGCGCCCAAGTTTCAAGATGTCTTTGGGCACACTCTGGTAGAACTTGCCGAAAAGAATGATAAAATACTGGGCATCACGCCAGCCATGCCAAGTGGTAGCTCGCTCAATATAATGATGGAGAAAATGCCTACACGTGCTTTTGATGTGGGCATAGCCGAACAACACGCTGTTACTTTCTCTGCCGGATTGGCTACTCATGGATTTATTCCGTTTTGCAACATTTACTCATCGTTCATGCAAAGGGCTTACGACCAAGTAATTCACGATGTGGCTTTGCAGAATCTTGATGTGGTGTTTTGCCTCGATAGAGGTGGATTTGTGGGCGACGATGGTGCTACGCATCATGGCTTTTTCGATTTGGCTTACATGCGCATAGTGCCTAACCTCATCGTTTCCGCACCAATGGACGAAGAAGAACTCAGAAACCTTATGTTTACGGCACAACTTGGTGGCAAAGGTCCGTTTTCGATTCGTTACCCACGTGGCAAAGGCGTTATGCCCGAATGGCGAACCGAATTTAAAGAAATTGTTATAGGACAAGGTCGAAAGATAAAAGATGGCAACCAATTAGCCATTCTAAGCATTGGCACTGCGGGCAATATGGTTGTAAAGGCTCAAGAATATTTTGAACAACAAGGGATTAGTGTAGCTCACTACGATATGCGCTTTGTGAAACCACTCGATACGGCTATTCTAAAATCGGTTTTTGAAAACTTCCAAACCATTATCACCATCGAAGATGGAGTGATTTCGGGTGGTTTTGGGAGTGCAGTATTGGAATATGCTGCCGAACACTCGCACAACGCTAAAGTTGTACGACTTGGGATTCCCGATAAGTTTATGGAACATGGTACTCAAAACCAATTATACAAAGATGCCGGCTACGATGTAGAAGGAATCATTAATACAGTAACAAAACTTTTATAAATAATTGT
>DYSN01000256.1 GCA_020718205.1 Draconibacterium orientale | reverse complement strand
ATAGTGCCATTAAGAAAACTACCTATTTTCTCGATGGTTGTACATAATTATATGGAATAGACCTACTTTCCCGGTTTTCAGGATTGAATTTTCTTATCCTGCTGATGTGTTGGTGCTATTTTCACCACCTAAAATTGAGTTTCTGTTTAATTTTTCAATTCCCGGGCATAATTCTCCCTTTCATGTTTAATATTTATGTTTTTTTGAACTAATTTCACTAAGCAGCTATCCGGACCCGCTTGGTGGCCGCTTCAAGTGCTTCCCGCTCCAACCTCAGTATTTCCCTTCCAATTTTCTTGAGGTTGTAGGCACATACTCCTAATCCGATGTACTTTTTAAAATGTGGGTAACCCCGGTCGGGACAGCGATCCAGCCCACGGTGTTCCAATTCATTGATGTTTGATTCGATCGCGCTGTGCTTGTTTTTCAGCTTTTTAAACAAGCTGCTATGTTCTTCCTTTTCTTCTTGTTTATTGCGCTTTCCGAGTTTGGGGATGACAACCTGGGCAACTTCCAACTGCAGGATTTCCTTGTTTTCTTTTAACCAGAAGCCTTTGTCAAAGCTCCACGATGCAACTTTGTATTTTGATAAAATCCTGTCGCCCAATTCACAAACAATGTCCCGATCTTGCTGGCCATCCATTATTTGGTAATCTACTATCAAGTTGAACTGATCGGTGGTAATGGCCAGTTTCTTGCCTAGTTCAACACTTGGGTTCATCTTCCCTTTTGTGATCCACTCGGTGTAGGTTTCAAATACCGAAAACATTTTTTCCTGATGAGGTATGATTTCTCCTTTCAATATACGCCTGTCAACCAGATCAATATGCTTTTCAAGCAGCTCCATAAAGTGTTCCAAGGTCAGGACTAAAGCTAAATCAACCGTGTCTGTTATCGGCAGATTTGGTTTTTCTTCTTTGAGCTTTTTGATAAACAACCGTGCTTTTTTAAGATATTTTTCAGCGCAGGAAACTACTTTTTCTTTCTTGTTCTTTCCTCCTGAACGATTGGCCTGACCCAGGTTGCGCATCAAACTTTTCATTTCAGTCTTCCAATTGCCAATTTTACGCCAACCTTCAATGTCCTTATGTTTATTCAGCAATCTTGAAACGGTGCCAATACATTTACGGCTACAGTCCCACAACAGGTTATAGTCGGTCGGAAAATGAACATTGCTTTCTACAACAAAACTATCTGACTTTAAGCGCAATGCTGTATTTTCTTTTTTTTTAAACACTTCTCCATGTCCGAAATTCAGGATTATCTGGTTCAACTCAGCCACCACCTCATCACTGAGCAGGGTTACATTGTCATAAATATTTTGGTACTCATACTCAATACGCTCATAACCAAAGCCTTTTTCCACGCCCATCAAACATCTCATATTATGGTGGTTGTTTGCCTGATCGTGGAGTACATCATAACTTAAATTTAAGCACAAACGTACCTGGGCCAAAACAAAAATACTCCATAAATCCATTCCGGTTCTTCCTGTATTTTTCTTCCCCAAATTGATGTGATTTTCTAAAATACCAAATATCTCCTGGTTGTATTCCTGGTTGCAATAAATGGCCTTCAGGGCTACTAAAAGTTCGTCTAAAGCATTCTTGCTTTTGGGATTAATATAGGTCGCTTCGATAGGCAATTGCCCTAAACCCAATTGTTGTTCGAATCTTTTTCTCATGGTTGAATCTTTTTTTGTCAGATGTTCAAAATATGCCAGCCTGAATTAATAATACCCTGAATATCTGTATTTTAATCATGTAATAAAAACAAATACCACAAAAGATTCAAAATAGTTATCAACAGCAATCATTTGATATTCAATCAATAAAGAGTTTTCTTAGAGAAACTACATAAACCCCTGCTTTGGAGAACCTTTAGTTTTGAGAGGGACAGTTCGATGGTCTCCAACCGCTGGTCCTTGATACGGGCTGAAAGGATAAGTGAACCGGGTTTGAGGTGGTAATCATTGGTAAAAACACAATGGTGCAGCGCATCGCCTTCCCGCATCACCTCCTCCACACTTTCAAGAACCTGTACCTGTATCAACCCGTCCGTGAACCGGATGCCGAAAAAAGCGGATTTTAGTTCCTG
>DYSN01000255.1 GCA_020718205.1 Draconibacterium orientale | reverse complement strand
CTTTTTCCACCAACGAATTCGAGTAACCAAGTTATTCAATCCCCACTCAATCCCCATGGGAAAAAAAAGCAAAAGACTCAAAATCGGCCGCCAGAGATACCACGCCAAAAAATCTACGACACGATACCAAAGTTTCCAATATTTCCAAAACGCGGACATCTGTCTTTCCTCTTTCATGACCCACCTCCATCCGTGACTTAACCGCCGTGTCCCCAACTTAACACTTTTCACCACCAGCCGTCAAGACAATGTACTGGAAGGGTACATAGGTAACACTTTGTGATATTTAAAAGTAAAGTTCATGGGTGGCATATAATCGAGTGATTGATGCGGCCTACCGAAATTGTAGTGGACTAGCCACTCTGTAAGTTTCCTGTTGAAAATCTCTGTGTCACTGGTCAAGTTGCCAAGATCAATGAATTCCTCCTCTAAAGTTCGATTAAAACGCTCACAGACGGGATTGTCCTTCGGGGTTCTAACCCTCGAGTAATACCGTTCCAGCCCTATTTTTTTGCAAGCAACATCGAAATACTTTTCAAATTCAGAACCATTGTCGGTTTGAATGTTTTCAATCTTGCCATCCAGGAGATACACAAGTCTTTCTAGAAAATCTTTGGAATTGTTCGAACCATGCGTTTTGTACATCCTGGCAAAAGCGACTTTCGTCCAATAATCAATTGCTGTAATGATATATCTCTTTGAACCATTAAAGTATACCACAATAGTATCTAGACAAATCAAAAAACCTTTTCGTTTGATTTTTTTCAACTCGACAATTCTTTTTTTCTTGACGGCGTTCGCTCTTTTTTTGTTAATTTTAGTCTGTTTTACTTGGTTAAAGTACAAGCCTGATCGTTGAATTATGCACTGAATTTTCCAAGCGGACATTTCCGCATCATCCGAATAGCGTTGTCGATAAAGAATCAGCAGTTTGTTTTTGCCGTAGCGGATATATTGTCGCCTTAATTGAACCACGCGCACATATTGGTTGCCGGTATATTCTCTTTTCCGTCGTTTTTGCGGGGCTCTGCTCTTGTCCTCAAGACTTCTTAAGTTGCAATCATCAAATTGGTTAAACCATTTGTAAAAGGTCTTTCTGGATATTCCGAAACGTCTACAAACAAGGCTGGCATTTTCCTGTGAAGTTGTCTTGTAGTATATGATCCAGCCTAGCCGCTGTTTTGCATCTTTCGACAACCCTAGGCTTCTAGCAATTTGGCGCCACCGCTGATATTTATCAAATTTAGGTGTTAGATATTCTTCCAGCGTCATTAGGTAGTAATTTGTTGCCATATTAGGATGATTTACATAAGTGATTTAACCCCGGATTTTACCATATTTCCCATTTTCGAGGTGTTACCTATGTATCTCATCTTCTGCATCTAGCCAAAATAAACTACCCCGCAGCAAGCTGTCGGGGTATTAACGAAACAACGACAACTGCTGAGTGTATAACTTTTTGTAATTTTCAACGCCTTGATTTTTTATATAATTACTTATACTTTGTTCGTTCCCCTGTTGACCTACCGTATTTACAAAATATCCATCAGACCAAAATTCGCCACCCCACAATTGCTCTTTCACTTCCGGACAAATCTTGAAGATCTTTCGTGCCGTTATGCTCTTTATTATTTGTATTATCTTTTTTGCACTATACATCGGTACCGACTGAACGAGAAAAATGGACATGATTATTATCCGTACCAATTTCCAAAAAATTTATTTCATATCGTTTACTTATCTCTAAACAAACCCGCTTTAATTCCTCATCGACTTTCTCTAACTTGAAAACCGAACGCCTGTATTTTGCCGGACATACAAAATGATACAACAGAACCGACACATTATGACTTTTATGTAGATATTCACTCATGCTTCCATTATATCACTTACGCAGCAAGCTGCGGGGAATTTACCCCACAGAGATTAAAATAAAAAATCCGTTCGAGAGATGCCTCGAACGGATTTTTGAATCAACTCAACTTGCTTGCCGACGTTTCCGCCACTTCTTGAACATCGTCTTGAAGTTCGGCACGCCGTAATCATCCAACATCATTGAGAGAAACACCACTAGATAGATGACACGAAAAGCGATTCCTCCG
>DYSN01000254.1 GCA_020718205.1 Draconibacterium orientale | reverse complement strand
ATAAATCAAAGCGAGGTTGCGGTCTGGAACAGTACTTTTTCTTACATGAAGAACCTGGTCATTGCGTTTATTGAAAGTTGTAGTGATTCTGACCTGCATATTCAGCATTCTTCGGAGACCGGGCCAACTGTTGTTTATATCACTCAAACTCAATCTATATCTAATAATCTGAACGACTTGATATGCTAAGACACTAATGAACAAATGTCCTTTTATACGTCCATCATTTCGATGAAATACAGGTCTGAGGCCGAGTTCAGACTTCAGACTGCGAAATACAGACTCAAGGTTTGTTAGCATAATGTATGTTTTCCATAATTCTGAATCATTCATACCATTTACATTACTTCGTAAACAGTACACACCTGGATGTGTCATCCGATTATTTGATTGCAGTTCTTTTTTCCATGAGATTTTCACTACTCTGGTGAAATTCTCATTCTTCTCAACTGCAATTTTATAATATCTAGATATCATTTGGTATTTCTGCTTAAGTCTACCTAGTTTTTCAAGAACATGATCCGTTGTTTTTGTTCTTCTGGGCTTATCAAGGCCATCATTCAAGTTTTGCAGTTCCTTTTCATAAAGTTCGCACTGCGTTTTGGCCATTGCATCTTCTTTTTCCGCTCGCAGTTCTGAATGACAATAAAGTTTAAATTCACCATCATCTGATTCGCTAACTCTCTGAATCTTTACAACTTCTTTTGATGCAGTTTCAATTTCCGTATACTCTTTATCTTCATTGAATTCACGATGCTGGTTACGGCTTACAACTATATACTGATACTGGTTTTCCTTCATCCATTCGACATTTTCCTGGGTTGCGATTCCTCTATCCATTACAATTATCGATGACCTGGACACATTCAACTCTGCAATCATCCCCTGAAATGTATGCCCTTCAAATATGTTTCCCTCAAACACTTTTGATCGGCGCACAAAGCCGCTGCTATCAAGCACAAGCGCCAGCGTAACTATTGGACAATCACTTCTTTTTTCTTTCGAATGCCCTCGCTTCGCTACCTCACTCTCGTCCATGTCACCCTCAAAGTAAGTATTTGTGAGATCATATAGAGTAACTGTTGTCTGCAGAGAAAATAAGTCATTGATTCGACCGAATATTCTCTTCTCAAGTTCATCCTGATTTTTGACAAGTATGTCTGAGGCCCGGTACAAATTCATGATGCTGAAATCTTCATAATTAAATCCTAAAAGTTCTCCTAATCCGGATTCATTTTTGAGCCAATTCAGCGTGGATAGTTCACTTCCCGGCTCTGACATGCGCCCAACAATTAAAGCCATAACACTTGCAACCTGAGTGGCATTGAGACCCTTTTCACTAAGTATTTCAGGAAGTTTCAGTTCTTCGAGAATAGAGACGCCAACATGCTCCACTCCAATTTTTCTCGGTTTAACTGACTCCAGGCTATTTATATCGACTTCTTGCCAGTCATTTTCGGTGGTTCCGACATCTGTTGTGCCTTCAAATACAATATTCCGTTTATTTATAACTATTTGCTGATAATATTTAGAAGCAAGTTCTTCTATTTCAGGCCTTGAATCAAACTCAATTCTATACTGATTCTTGAGGCAGGATTCAATTAACGAAATGAGTATCGGCCAGTCTTCTTCAGGGAGATTAAAATCAGCTCCTAGATTTAGCAATGTTTTTTGCAGAACTTTACCGTTTACTCGCTCGGATGTAACTAAACGATATGTTGTGTATTTTTGAGAATTTACATTTCTTGTAGTAGTTTTACGAATATACATAACTGCTTTATACCAGTAAATAAATGTAATGTCAATATTGGCATATGCTATTATGGCACTACAAATGGCTTTTTGAAATTTTTGCCATTGATATTATTGACTATTTTTATTTGTTTGGGCGTTCTTATAGTGAAAAAAAAGTGCTTTTGAACCAAAAATGACCTACTTTAACAAACCACCTGTTAAACTCCGGTTAGTAAATTTAATGATGCGCGTGGATTTCAGTGCATTTACTGTTTGCTGAATTAAGGATCAGGAAAAACTGAAATTGAGTAATGCGGGGTATTTTAGTCTACGGGTTCGCTCCAGGCTACTACATCCCAGTTGTCGGCGGAAATGCCAT
>DYSN01000118.1 GCA_020718205.1 Draconibacterium orientale | reverse complement strand
TAAAGGACTTTCACCTTCCAGGTAATAGATGTGCACGGCACACCAAAAAAAAAGCCCCTTTAACAGGGCTTTTTTATTAAGCTTCGGCAGTTGGCCCGCCCATGGTGAATTGCATTCCACCATCGGTGGCCTTGGTCTCCTTAATTGGGCCATGTATGCTCTCGAACTTTCTTATATTATCCGCCAGAGCCCTGTACAATCGCTTGGTGTGCTCCGGGGTTAAAATAATTCTCGATTTCACTTTTCCTTTCGGAACACCCGGCATCATTTTTACAAAATCTACAATAAACTCTGCATTTGAATGCGTAATGATGGCCATGTTGGAGTATTGCCCTTCGGCTACTTCATCGGTTAGTTCGATATTTAATTTATTTTGATCCATTTTTTTCTATTGAAAATATTACTGATGTGGATTTATTTTCTGTGACTTAAACTTTCATCACGACTCATTAACAATGCCTGATATTCTTCGCTGGAACCCACAATGAGATTTTCGTACTCTCTCAATCCTGTACCAGCAGGAATAAGATGTCCTACAATTACATTTTCTTTCAATCCCATTAAATGATCACGCTTGGCATTGATGGCAGCGTTGGTAAGAACTTTGGTAGTTTCCTGGAACGATGCAGCCGAAATAAAACTATTGGTTTGCAATGAAGCGCGGGTAATACCTTGAAGCACCTGACGGCCTGTAGCAGGCTTAGCATCGCGGGCCGTAATAAGAGTTAAGTCTTTACGACGTAATACCGAGTTTTCTTCACGCAATCTGCGGGCGGTAATAATTTGTCCGGCGCGTAAATCAGCACTATCGCCTGGATCCACCACTACTTTCTGACCGAAGATGGAATCGTTCTCTTCGAGAAAATCGATTCTGTTTATCAATTCGCCCTCAAGGAATTTGGTATCACCCTGATCCTCAATTTCTACTTTACGCATCATTTGGCGAACGATTACCTCGAAGTGCTTGTCGTTTATTTTCACACCCTGCAAGCGGTAAACTTCCTGAATTTCATTCACAATGTATTCCTGAACTTTCATTGGACCTTTTATGGCCAGAATGTCCGATGGGGTCATCGCACCTTCAGAAAGTGGAGTACCTGCTTTTACAAAGTCGTTTTCCTGCGCTAGAATTTGCTTACTTGTCGGAATTAAATAGCGTTTTTCTTCGTTAGTTTTACTGGTGATGATAACTTCGCGATTTCCACGTTTCAGTTTCTTCCCAAAACTTACAACACCATCAATCTCTGCTACTTTAGCAGGTTCAGAAGGATTTCTTGCCTCAAATAACTCGGTAACACGTGGCAAACCACCAGTGATGTCGCCCGATTTACCAACGGCTCTTGGGATTTTAACAAGAATCTCTCCAGCCTTTATACTATCCTTATCACTTACAATAATGTGAGCGCCAACTGGAATATCGTAGTTTTTAACTTCTTCACCAGCGGAGTTCAAAATATTGATGATGGGATTGGTGGCTTTCTTTTTCGATTCTATGACCACTTTATCCTGGAATCCGGTTTGTTCATCAGATTCAACGCGGTAGGTGATTCCTTCAATTACATTCTCGAAGGAGATTTTACCTTTGGCCTCTGAAACAATTACGGCATTGTATGGATCCCATTCGCAAATAAGATCGTCTTTTTTCAACAAATCGCCCGACCTTTTATACAACTTGGAACCATAGGGGATATTGGCCGATGCCAAAGCAACGCCTGTTTTTCTATCCACAACTTTCAACTCGGCAGAACGACCTATTACTACATCGTATTTCGATCCGCCAGATTCTAAATATTCTACAGTTCTAAGCTCATCGATTCTAAGTTCCCCATCGAATTTGGCAATAATTTTCGATGCAGTGGCAATGTTCGATGCAGTACCCCCAACGTGGAATGTACGAAGGGTAAGCTGTGTACCAGGTTCACCAATGGACTGAGCTGCAATAACTCCAACAGCTTCACCTTTTTGAACCATTCTGGCACTGGCCAGATTACGACCGTAACATTTAGCACAAACACCTATTTTTGATTCACAGGTTAATACCGATCTAATTTCGATTGATTCTAAACCTGAATCTTCTATTTTTCTTGCATACGATTCAGTTATCTCCTCGCCACCACCAATAATAAGCTCATTGGTAACAGGATGATAAACTTCGTAGAGTGCTACGCGTCCAAGAATTCTTTCATACATGCTTTCAACAACCTCTTCATTCTTTTTCAAGGCAGAAACAGAAAGACCTCTTAAAGTACCACAATCGGGCTCGGAAATAATTACATCCTGAGCAACATCGACCAAACGACGGGTCAGGTATCCGGCATCAGCAGTTTTTAGAGCCGTATCGGCCAAACCTTTTCTCGCACCGTGGGTTGAGATAAAGTATTCCAATACCGACAAACCTTCCTTAAAGTTCGAAAGGATGGGGTTCTCGATAATCTCGCCACCCGAAGCTCCTGATTTTTGTGGTTTAGCCATCAATCCCCGCATTCCGCTGAGCTGACGAATCTGCTCTTTAGAACCCCTGGCTCCTGAATCGAGCATCATAAACACTGAATTGAATCCTTGTTTATCTCTAATGAGCTCATTCATCAGAGTGTGGGTTAAATGCGAGTTGGTATGTGTCCAGATGTCAATAATCTGATTGTATCTTTCAGTATTGGTAATGAAACCCATATTGTAGTTATTCATCACTTCAGATACTTCTTCGTTGGCCTCCTGAATCAATTGTTCCTTGATTTCGGGAATAATTACATCGCCAAGATTAAAAGACAAGCCACCTTTGAAAGCCATTTTATAACCAAGTGATTTTATATCATCGAGAAATTGGGCAGTTGTTGCTGTTCCAAATTCTTTCAAAATATCACTGATAATATCGCGGAGAGATTTTTTTGTCAGAAGCTGATTAATATATGGAAAACCTACCGGAACCACCTGATTGAACAGAACTCTGCCCACTGTGGTTTCTATCATGCGGTTCACTGCTTTACCTTCAACGATATCGTCAACTTTTACATTGATAATTGTGTGTAAATCAACTTTCTTTTCGTTAAAAGCAATGATTACTTCTTCAGGACTGTAAAATTTATAACCTTCTCCTTTTACATAATACTCATCCGAATTTTTTCGGGGTTTGGTCATATAATAAAGACCCAAAACCATGTCCTGAGATGGAACTGTAATTGGAGCTCCATTGGCAGGATTCAGAATATTGTGCGATGCAAGCATCAGGGTTTGAGCCTCCAAAATAGCTGCATTACCAAGTGGCACGTGAACAGCCATCTGGTCACCATCAAAGTCGGCATTGAATGCGGTACAAACCAGGGGATGCAACTGAATGGCTTTTCCTTCAATTAGTTTGGGCTGAAATGCCTGAATACCTAATCTGTGGAGGGTGGGCGCCCTGTTCAACAGCACTGGATGGCCTTTCAAGATATTTTCAAGAATATCCCAAACCACTGGATCTTTGCGATCAACAATTTTCTTAGCCGACTTTACAGTCTTTACAATTCCTCTTTCGAGCAATTTTCTAATAATAAATGGTTTGAATAACTCAGAAGCCATATCTTTTGGCAATCCGCATTCGTTTAGTCTCAACTCAGGTCCAACCACAATTACCGAACGTCCAGAATAATCCACACGTTTACCCAATAAATTCTGACGGAAACGACCTTGCTTACCCTTCAAACTATCGCTCAACGATTTAAGAGCTCTGTTGCTATCTGTTTTAACAGAATTTGCTTTTCTGGAGTTGTCGTATAAAGAATCCACAGCTTCCTGTAACATCCTTTTCTCGTTGCGCATGATTACATCGGGGGCCTTAATCTCAATTAACCTTTTTAAGCGGTTATTTCTGATAATAACTCTGCGGTATAAATCATTTAAATCGGAGGTTGCAAACCGGCCTCCATCTAGTGGCACAAGTGGACGAAGCTCCGGTGGTATAACAGGTACCACTTTTACTATCATCCATTCCGGACGATTCTCAATTCTGTTTTGGGCTTCTCGGAATGCTTCGAAAACCTGAAGACGCTTCAGAGCATCCTGTTTCCTTTGTTGAGAAGTTTCTGTGCTGGCAATATGTCGAAGGTCGTATGATTCTTTGTCCAAATCGAGATTCGCCAAAATATTATAGATTGCTTCAGCTCCCATTTTAGCCACAAACTTATTGGGGTCACTATCGTCGAGATATATATTTTCTGCGGGCATTGTTTCGAGAATATCGAAATATTCTTCCTCTGTAAGAAAATCCATTTTATTCAGCGCAGTGCCATCGGGCATTCTGGCGCCACCAGAATTTATAACTACATATCTCTCATAGTAGATAATTGAATCTAATTTTTTCGATTGAAGCCCCAAAAGAGCTCCAATTTTGTTTGGCAGCGAACGAAAGAACCAAATATGCGATACAGGAACTACCAGTTGAATATGTCCCATTCTTTCACGACGAACTTTTTTCTCGGTTACTTCTACACCGCAACGGTCGCAAACAATCCCTTTATACCTGATTCTTTTATATTTACCACAATGGCACTCATAATCTTTCACAGGACCAAATATTCTCTCACAGAATAACCCGTCGCGCTCAGGTTTGTAGGTTCTGTAATTGATAGTTTCTGGTTTTAACACTTCACCACTCGATTGCTCTAAAACCTGCTCGGGAGAGGCTAAGCTGATGGTGATGGAGTTGAAACTCCCCTGTGTCAGATAATTATCTTTTCTAAAAGCCATAATTTATCGAATATTATTAATCTGAGTTATACTCATTACTTATCAAAATTTACACTCAATCCCAATCCTTTAAGCTCGTGAACTAACACGTTAAACGATTCAGGGATACCGGGTTTAGGCATATTATCACCTTTCACTATAGCTTCGTAGGCTTTTGCTCTTCCAATTACGTCGTCCGATTTAATGGTTAAAATCTCCTGAAGAATATTGGCTGCACCAAAAGCTTCTATGGCCCAAACCTCCATCTCTCCAAAGCGCTGACCACCAAACTGTGCTTTACCGCCCAATGGTTGCTGAGTGATGAGTGAATATGGCCCTATAGATCTGGAGTGCATTTTGTCATCAACCATATGGTGCAACTTGAGCATATAAATGTAACCCACTGTTGCTTTTTGGTCGAAGCGATCACCTGTTCCACCGTCGTAGAGATAAACTGAACCATTCTCTGGCAAGTTAGCCTCACGCATATAATCGTTTATTTGATCCAAAGTAGCTCCATCGAAAATGGGGGTTGAGAATCTTAAGCCCAATTTCTTGCCGGCCCAGCCTAATACAGTTTCGTATATCTGACCAAGGTTCATCCTGGAAGGTACACCCAATGGGTTCAATACGATATCTACCGGGCTTCCATCCTCAAGGAAAGGCATGTCCTCTTCCCTAACAATTTTGGCCACAATGCCCTTATTCCCGTGACGACCTGCCATTTTATCCCCAACCTTCAATTTGCGCTTCTTGGCAACATAAACTTTTGCCATTTGAACAATTCCGCTAGGGAGCTCATCGCCTATGGTAACCATCATTTTATTGCGGTTTAACTCGGCTAATGCATGTTTGTATTTCAGGGTATAGTTATTGATGACTTCTTTAATCATCTCATTCTTATCGGAATCAGTAGTCCAGCCAGTAGGGTTCACATTCAAATAATCTATTCCCATCAAAAGTTTTTGCGAGAATTTCGATTTCTTCGGAATGATTGGTTCATTATAATTATCATTAACTCCCTGACTTGTTTTACCGCTTACCATAATGATAAGTTTATCAACAAGCTTGCTCTTCAACTCAGAAACTTCCTTGGTAAAGGTTTCTTCCAAAGTATCCATCAAATCCTTTTCCTTGGTTTTGGTTCTGCGATCCTTCATTTTTCTGGAGAAAAGCATTTTGTCGATAACAACACCTTTCATCGATGGCGGTGCTTTCAATGAAGCATCTTTCACATCGCCGGCCTTGTCACCAAAAATAGCTCTTAACAGTTTTTCTTCGGGTGTTGGGTCGCTTTCGCCTTTGGGAGTAATTTTACCAATCAGAATATCGCCCGCACTAATTTCAGCTCCAATCCTTATAATACCATTCTCATCTAAATCCTTTGTTGCTTCTGCACTGATATTTGGAATATCGTTGGTCAGCTCTTCAACACCTCTTTTGGTATCACGAACTTCAAGCGAAAATTCTTCAACATGCACCGAAGTAAAAATATCCTCCTTAACAACTCTTTCCGAGATTACAATTGCATCTTCGAAATTATAGCCTTTCCAGGGCATGAAAGCCACCTTGAGATTTCTTCCTAAGGCAAGTTCTCCTTTTTGAGTGGCATAACCTTCGCACAATACCTGACCTTTTTCAACCTTATCGCCTTTTTTAACAATTGGGCGAAGGTTAACACTGGTATTCTGATTGGTTCTCATAAACTTAGGCAATTGATAACTCTTGATATCATCGTCGAAGCTCACAAGTTTTTCACGCTCATCGCGCGAATAGCGGATTATAATTTCTTTAGCGTCTACGTATTCAACCACGCCTTCACCTTCAGCATTGATTAATACCCTGGAATCTCGAGCCACATTGCCTTCTATTCCCGTTCCAACAATTGGTGCTTCTGAATTTAGCAGCGGAACAGCCTGACGCATCATATTCGAACCCATGAGGGCGCGGTTGGCATCGTCATGCTCTAAGAATGGAATCAGTGAGGCTGCAATAGAAGCAATTTGATTAGGCGCAGTGTCTATCAAGTCAATCTCTTCTTTTGCAACTATTGGATAATCGGCCAAAGATCTTGCTTTTACACGCTCCCTTTCGATAACACCTTCATTATTCATGAGGGTTGTGGCCTGAGCAATGATTTTATTTTCTTCTTGTTCAGCACTGAGATAGATGGGATTTTCAAATTTCTTTACAATGCCCTCTTCTACCTTATAATATGGGGTCTCAATAAAACCTAATTTATCGATTTTAGCGTATACACAAAGTGATGAAATCAAACCGATATTTGGACCTTCAGGTGTTTCAATGGTACACAAGCGGCCATAGTGGGTATAGTGAACGTCGCGAACCTCGAAACCAGCTCTTTCACGAGATAAACCACCCGGACCCAACGCAGAAATTCTGCGCTTATGGGTTAATTCGGATAATGGATTCGTTTGATCCATGAATTGAGATAACTGGTTGGTGCCAAAGAAAGAATTGATAACCGACGATAATGTTTTAGCATTAATCAACTCTGTGGGAGTAAATACTTCGTTATCTCTCACATTCATTCTTTCGCGAATGGTTCTGGCCATACGAGCCAAACCCACACCAAACTGTTGATACAATTGTTCTCCAACTGTACGAACACGTCTATTGCTTAAGTGGTCAATATCATCAACATCTGTTTTTGAATTTACCAACTTAATCAGGTACTTTATTATATTAATGATGTCGTCCTTTGTAAGAACTCTAACATCTAAATTTGTTTCTAATTGTAATTTTGTGTTGATTCTATAACGACCCACATCTCCTAAGTCATAACGACTGTCAGAGAAGAAAAGCTTGTCAATGATTCCACGGGCAGTTTCTTCATCTGGTGGTTCGGCATTTCTCAATTGGCGATAGATATATTCAACCGCTTCTTTTTCGCTATTTGCAGAGTCTTTCTGTAAAGTATTGAATATGATAGCATAATCTTTACTAATCTCAGAATCCTTGTGAATAAAAATGGTTTTAATTCCAGAATCTACAATTAAATCAATGTGGTCTTTTTCAAGAATTGTTTCTCTTTCAATGAGCACGTCGGTTCTTTCGATCGATACAACTTCTCCGGTATCTTCATCCACAAAGTCTTCAATCCATTTACGCACTACGTGAGCTGCTAATTTGTTTCCAACTATTTTTTTCAGTCCTGTTTTGGAAACTTTTACTTCCTGAGCTAAATCGAATATTTCGAGAATGTCTTTATCACTCTCGAAGCCAATAGCTCTAAGCAATGTGGTAACAGGTAATTTTTTCTTACGGTCAATATAAGCGTATAATACACCATTTATATCAGTTGAAAACTCCATCCATGAACCTTTAAAAGGAATGATGCGAGCAGAATACAACTGAGTACCATTGGCATGTCGACTTTGACCGAAGAAAACACCGGGTGAACGATGTAATTGAGAAACAATAACTCTTTCGGCACCATTCACGATAAATGTTCCCTTGGGAGTCATATAGGGAATTAATCCCAAATATACATCCTGAATGATGGTCTCAAAATCCTCGTGTTCCGGATCGGTACAATAGAGTTTTAATTTAGCTTTGAGAGGCACACTGTAGGTGAGTCCTCTGTATACACATTCATCCATTGAATATCTCGGCGGATCGACGAAATAATCTAGGAATTCGAGCACGAAATTATTCCTTGCATCGGATATTGGAAAATTTTCGCTGAATACTTTAAATAATCCCTCATTTACTCTGTTCTCTGGATTGGTTTCCAACTGAAAGAATTCCTGAAAGGATTTTAATTGTATATCAAGAAAATCTGGATAATCCAATTGAATCTTTGATGATGCAAAATTTATTCTGTCTGATTTATTAGTTGCCAAAGCTTATTTTTTTTAATGGTTATATTTTTTGACGAAAAAGACCCCTGATAATACGACGAAAAATAGACAAGCAGGGAAAGCCTGCTTTGCCTATTTTCATAGTTTTTGAACAAATGTTACAACTACTTGATTTCTACTTCAGCTCCTGCATCAACCAATGCGGCTTTAAGAGCTTCAGCTTCATCTTTTGTCACGCCTTCTTTCAAAGGAGCTGGTGCACCGTCAACCAAAGCTTTGGCTTCTTTCAAACCTAAGCTGGTCAACTCTTTAACCAATTTAACAACTGCCAATTTGGAAGGTCCTGCTCCCTTAAGGATTACATCGAAAGATGTTTTTTCTTCTTCCACAGGAGCATCGCTACCGGCTGCCGGACCTGCATAAGCTACTGCTGCAGCTGCTGGTTCAATACCGTATTCTTCTTTAAGAATTTTTGCTAACTCGTTTACTTCTTTTACAGTTAAATTGACTAATTGTTCTGCAAATGCTTTAATATCTGCCATTTTATTTTAATTTTAATTGTTTTTAAAAAATTACTATTCAGGACGCTCAGATAAAGTTTTTACTAAACCAGCTATAGTATTTCCACCACTTTGCAGTGCAGAAAGTACATTTTTAGCAGGTGATTGTAACAATAATACGATATCGCCAATAAGCTCCTCTCTTGACTTGATGCTTGCTAAAGCATCGAGTTGATGATCGCCAATATAAATTGACTCTTCAACATAAGCTCCTTTCAGAACAGGTTTGTCGCTTTTTTTGCGCAAGGTTTTAATCAAAAGCGCAGGGGCATTACCTGTATTCGAAAGCATGATAGAGGTATTTCCTTTCAAAACTCCATAGAGTTCATCAAAGCTTTTCTCCGATCTATCCATTGCTTTCCTGAGCAGGGCGTTTTTAGCTACAACCAATTTAATCTGATTCTTGTAAGACTCACGACGTAAGTTACTGGAACTGGTAGCGTTTAAGCCTTCAATATCAGTCACATAAATATGTGCATACTCGTCGATAAGAGCTTGCAAGGATTCAATTAATTGATTTTTGTCTTCTTTCTTCATACAATAATCTATTTTATAGATCGCCGAAACAATTGAATTATATGTTATTGGGTAACTGATTTAGGATCAACCTGAATACCTGGACTCATAGTACTACTGATAAAAATGCTTTTAACATAAGTACCTTTTGCGGCGGCTGGCTTTAATTTCATAATAGTAGAAATAAGCTCTTTGGCATTTTCGAGAATCTTTTCACTCTCGAAAGATATTCTGGCTACACCAGAATGTATAATACCAAATTTATCTACTTTGAAGTCAATTTTACCAGCTTTGGCAGCAGTTACAGCTTTACCTATTTCCATAGTCACTGTTCCTGTTTTGGGGTTAGGCATTAAGCCTCTTGGTCCAAGAATTCTTCCCAGTGCACCAACTTTTGGCATTACACTAGGCATGGTGATCACCACATCAATATCCGTCCAACCGCCTTTAATCTTTTCGACATACTCGTCAAGACCTACATAATCAGCTCCGGCTGCTTTAGCTTCTTCAACTTTATCTGGTGTACAAAGAACCAGGACTCTGAGAACTTTACCTGTACCGTGAGGCAAGGTAACTGAACCACGCACCATTTGATTGGCTTTTCTGGGGTCAACCCCTAAACGAACATCCAAATCAACGGAGGCGTCGAAGTTAGTTGAGGTAATTTGTTTTACAACTTCAACTGCTTCGATCAAGGTATAAATCTTTGTAGCATCAAATTTTGCTAAAGCTTCTTTTCTTTTTTTTGTGATTTTACCCATTTAATTTAATTTTTACGTTAAGTATTCCAAATACTTTAGAAAGGTCTGTCGCCTCTAACTTTAATACCCATACTACGTGCTGTTCCAGCAACCATGCTCATGCAAGACTCAAGGGTAAATGCATTCATATCTACCATTTTTGTTTCAGCAATAGTTTTAATCTGATCCCAACCAATAGTAGCTATCTTGTTTCTATTAGGTTCTGCTGAACCTTTTTTGATTTTTGTAGCTTCCATTAGTTGAACAGCAACTGGTGGTGTTTTTAGAATAAATTCAAACGATTTATCCTTGTACACTGTGATAATAACCGGAATAATTTTCCCAGCCTGATCCTGTGTACGGGCATTAAACTGTTTGCAAAACTCCATAATATTCACACCCTTCGATCCCAATGCGGGCCCAATTGGTGGTGATGGATTTGCAGCTCCTCCTTTGACTTGTAACTTAACTAATCCACTAATTTCTTTAGCCATTTTTGAATTTTAAAAGGATTAATAAAGATTTGATTTACGACTCTTTACTTACTTGCATAAACCCAAGCTCCAATGGAGTTTTTCTTCCGAAAATCTTCACCATAACCTTCAATTTACGCTTTTCCTCATTTATCTCTTCAATAATTCCAGTGAAACTATTGAAAGGACCATCGATTACAGTAACCGATTCGCCAATGATAAATGGAACACTCAGCTCGCCACCTTTTTCTCCAAGTTCGTCAACTTTTCCAAGTATCCTTTTCACTTCGGAGGGTCGTAATGACTCGGGCTCACCTTTTGTTCCCAAAAAACCAATTACATTGGGAACATTTTTCACCATATGAATAATCTCACCTTCCAAAGCGGAAACTTCAATTAAAACATAACCGGGAAAATAGTTCCTTTCCTTGATAATTTTTTTACCATTCCTAATCTGATATACCTTCTCGGTGGGAATTAATATTTGCGAGATATTATCCTGATATTTCATCCGTCTTACTTCGCTCTCAAGGTATTCTTTTACCTTTTTTTCCTTCCCACTAACGGCTCTAACTACATACCAACTTTTCTTCTGCTCGCTCATTTTAATCCTAATAAGAGGTTTTCAAGAGATTAATCAAATAACTATATTGAAATAATGCTTCGTATTAATTAAATAATCCGTAGAATAATTCCAGGATTTCTCTAAAAGTTATATCCATCAGAAATACCATTAAGGCAATGATCAGGGAAGCAACGGATACTACTATAGCACTACTTTGGAGTTCATTCCATGTTGGCCAGGATACCTTATTGATTAACTCGTTATAAGAGTCCTTAGCGTAATTTATCAAACCCATTTTTTAAAGTTTAATTTATTTAGCACGGGTGGTAGGACTCGAACCCACGACTCCTGGTTTTGGAGACCAGAGCTCT
>DYSN01000117.1:2909-11764 GCA_020718205.1 Draconibacterium orientale | reverse complement strand
TATTAATTCCCCAACCCAAAACCTAAGTTGGTGGATGCAGCCGCTGATTGAACCATTTGCGCACTGCTTCCATGGTTTGTCGCTGATAGGGCGGTGCATGCCGCTTGCAGGTTGCTCTTTCGGCTGAATTTTCTGGTGCTCCCCAGCGAATTTCCACGCCATCGTTTGGATTATAAGCCATTTCAAAATCGGCTCGCCGGCTCAATATTTCTTCCAGGCTGAGCTCCTGCTGAGAGCCATCGGTGCGGGTATAGCTTATGGAGAGCTCCGAAATCCGCGATTGCATCATCGATTGGAGTTTGGCCTTTATTTCGTCGGGGGAGCTTGATTTGGAGACTTTAAAATCACGCGGAAATTGTGCCACCCGATCGGGAAAATTCAACACTGCATCCATGGCTATAAGTAGCCGCAAATCGCGGTTGGGGGTCGAAAAATCTTCCCAGGGTCCACCGGCCAAAAACACACCCTTGGCATTCGAAGGCATCGATATCACAGTGCCGGGATGCGATTTCATGTATTTCTCGCCATTATCCACCGATTTCACCCTCACCAAAAGCTGCTCATGAAGTGCTTGTATCAGGCTGTTCAAGGCTACTTCGGGCTCCAGTGGCTTCGGATTGATGAGTCGTTCCATCTTCAGGTAAAAGGTGTCCATGGGCATTTTTCGTTGCTCCAGCGAATAGGGCGCCAATCCTGGCCAGGTGCTGAGCGATGCGTTGTCCACCAATTTCAGTTTTCCATTCTCAAACAAAATAGGCCGGAAGGCTTTAAACCCGGGTTCGCCCACCACTTCCACGGTATTAAACAGAAAATTCCCTTTCCAGAATCGCTTGATGGCAATGGTTTTGTCGGGTTGAGCATCCACTGCCAGCAACACTCCGGGCTTGTCTTTCTTTTGCGGAATCCAGCTGACTAAGATAAAAGTATGCCCGTAGGGATCGGCATAAACTGTTCCAGGTCTCAACGATTCGCGGTTTAAAGGCAATGGATAATGGTCGGAATTTTCGTTGTCGAGCGATGTTCGGGCGGTGCCGGAATGAACCCCATCCATCATGCGCCTCACAAAATAGTTGAAAGCCAAAACCGGATGGCTGCGCGATGCGGAGGTTTCGTTGGTAACCCATTGGCCGGTGCCGGGATTTTTACCCAGATAGCCGCGGTCGCTGATGTGATAGCCAAAGGGAAGACCCAGTTTCCAGGCAAAATAGGCCCGCAGAAAAAACGGGTTATCGGCACAGTCGGGCTCCATGATGACCTTGTTTTTGTTTTCCTTGTCGTCTTCGTTCATTTGCAGGTAGTTGTGCAAAAAATTCCGCTCAGGGTTTTCGGTAACTTCATGCAGCGATGCCCAGGAAGTCTGTTCATTGCTTCCTTCGAAAAGGGCATTTACCCAGGCCGAGTAAAGGGTTTCGGTGGCCACATCCCAACTGCGGGTGGTTTTCCAAACGATGCCTGGCGATGCTGTTTTTACTGGTTCGGCCACATCGAACTCCACAGAACTCACTTCTTTTTGTCCCACCATGAGAACGGCTTTATAATGACCAGCGGTGATTCCGGCAAAACTGTCCATGCGCCGATAAGGCAATTCATCATTAGTTTTAGATGATAGTTTTTCTAATTTTCCGGTAGGTCCGGTTACCAGAATTTTGGCATCTTCAATATTTTTTCCTCCCGTGGCCAACAGGCGAAAAGGCTGATTGGGGGATGGTTTTTGGGGTAAAAGTAAAAGAGTTTGGGCGGGTTCCCAGGCATCGGGGGCTTCGTCTTCAAATACCGTTTCAATTTTCTCTAAGAGCGAAGTTCCGCCGTTCGACGAGCCCGAATCGCCATTGCATGATTGAAAAATAAGGAAAAGAAGCGCCAGGAACAAAGCAGCAAAAAACCTGTTACCATGATGTGCGGCCATAATTTGGTAGTTTTTAATTGCTCAAATTTACTGAGGAATACAATACCACGGGTGATTTTTCACCTTTACAATGCCTTCGGTATTTTTAGCGTTGATGATTCGTTTGGCGCCGACAGTATTTCGGGCAGAATGAAATTTGGGGCTTGCCGGATCGATGCTGCTGACATGAACCCTTCCCGATGAATGAATAAAATTTTCATCGCTCAGATAAATGCCCACATGAGTTACCCGCGCTGCCGATTTGCCAAAGAAAAGCAAGTCGCCGGCATTCAGGTTTTCGCGGTTGGTAAAATCCACCACATCGCCATAGCGAAACTGCTGTGATGCATCGCGCGTGAGAATAACTCCGTAGCGATAGAACACCAGCTTTACGTAGCCGCTGCAATCTGTGGCTTTGCCCGATGCTCCACCCCAGAGATATGGCGAGCCCATCATTTGTTTGGCAGTGGAGGTGATATTTTTGGCATTGGGTTCCCGCTGAATCCACTCGTTGAACGAGATGCATTGCGATTTCAGAACATAACCGGTTCGTCCATCGGGAAATTTGATATTCAAGTATTTACCTTTTTTTCCTTCCACCACAAAAATATCACCCATAATGAGATCCGAAACGATTTCGGCATTGCGGTGGGGCGATTGGTAAACAAAACCGGCTATTTCGTCGAAAACATAACGGTTGGCTTGTTTCCAGTTTTCCATTTCCTGGTCGGTGAGGAGTTTGAGCCCCGCTGTATCCATATAGCCAATGTATTTTTCGGGGGTTTGAATTCGGTACCATTTGTTGTTGTAGTCGAGCACGCGAAGCGGAGTTCCGAGCATCACCTGCGAAACCAGCTCCGAAGCATCGCTGGGAAGTGCGCGCATATTCGAAACGGATAAATTGGCCAAAGCCCAGGTTTTTTCCCCCAGAATGGCAGAAGGAAGAACCCGAAGTGAATCGGTGAACTGGATATTTTCGGCTTGCAGCTGGGCAATGATTTGCTCTTTGGCTTCGGGCAGACTGGTTTCGCCGAAAAGAACCGCCTTGGGTTGCAGTGTATCTCTGAAATCAAAAGTCAGAATAGCATCTCTTTTATCGGGCAAAAGCTTTTTTTGCAGGGTTTGAAGCTCGGTTAAAACGGTTTTATAAGGCTTGTTTTGGGCCACCAAAATTGTTGAAGAGCCCATCAACAAAAGGATTAAACCAATGGTTTTAAAAATATTCTTCATTCAAAAAAATCATTTCAGGCGGCAAAAATAGTCGAAACTATCCATAAATGAACCAATTGGATGTGCTAATTGCCATTAATTCTCCATTTTATCGTCTTCATTTTTTTGCTCATGGGTTTTGCCGTACTTGTGGAGGAGATAAAAATACACCGGAATTCCCAGCAGCATGAGTGCAGTGCCAATCATGGCTTCGCGCGGACGGGCACTTATGGTATTATAAATCAGGTAGACACAAAACAGAATGTAAATGGCTGGAATGATGGGATATCCCCAGACTTTATAAGGCCTGTGGGCGTTGGGCATCTTTCTGCGAAGAATGAAAACACCCAGCGTGGTGGCGCCATAAAAAATGAAAACCGCAAAAACTATCATATCGGTAAGCTGATCGAAAGTGCCCAGCAGAACAAGCACAGAGCCCCAGATTCCTTGCCAAAGAAGAGAGTTTCCGGGAACATGAGCTTTATTGGTTTTGCCAACGCTGGCAAAGAAAAGCCTGTCGCGCGACATGGCAAAATAGGGTCGTGCGCCACTGAGAATGCTGGCATTTGTACAGCCGAGTGTGGTGAGCAGAATGAGCAGCGAGATAAAAAAAACGCCTGCAGTTCCCCAAAAACTTCTAACAGCTTCCACGGCAGCAATCTGATTGCCTGAGGTATGAGCCAGTTCCAGTTCGGGAATGGAAAGCAGAGCCAGATAGGTGATATTCACCAGGATATAGATGGCAATCACCAATAAAACGCCAATAACAATTCCCCGTGGCAGATTGTGTCGGGCATTTTTTATTTCGCCTCCGATATAACCCGCCGAAACCCAGCCCTGATAGGCCCAGAAAGCAGCAAGCATGGCCGTGAAAAAGGATGAAATGGTGACAGATCCATTGGACAAATCACTAAAATTCAGAAAATTGGAAGGCAATTCCCCGGCATTGATCCAGCCAAAAACCACAATGATAAAAAGTCCGCCAAAAACAAGCCACATAATGATTTTGCTCACCAGCAATCCGCTTTTCAGCCCCGAAATATTGAGAAACGTCAGTAGTAAAATGAGCAATATGGCCGTGAGTTTAATGCCAAAATCCTGAAAAGGATAAAATATTCCACCAATATGAAACTGTTGCAACGAAGAGAACACTTCGGGCAGTGGAATGATGCTGTTGAGCGATTGGGCAAACACGTAGGCCAGCGACGAGATGGTGGCTGTTTGAATCACCGCAAAGAGCGACCATCCATAGATGAAGGAGAAGAAGCGGTTATAGATTTTTTTCAGGTAGACATATTCGCCTCCGGTATCCGCCATCAGTCCAGCCACTTCAGCGTTGCTCAATGCTCCAAAAAGAGTGATGATGCCTGCCACAATCCAGGCCAGCAGAATCCAGACAGAAGAATGGAGTTCGGCAGCCATGGGGGCTATTTTCTTGTAAACTCCCGATCCGATAATATTGGCAATCACAAAAATGATTACATATCCTAAACCCAGGGTTTTATTCAGGTTCGATTGATTTGTCATGTGGCGATGATTGGAATGAACTTAAACTTGTAAGTTCAAATGTAGTCAAGTTCGCAGAAATAGCAAGTATCGGGTTTAAATTCTCAGGTTTCTGGCAAGTGCTGGAATTTCGGGGGGGATTAATCCACAATTTTTAGCTTTATATTCTGCCTGATATCTTTAGATGAGAAACCCACCATCATTCTGAAATCGCCGTTCTCCACCACTTTTTCCATTTTCCCATTGAGCATGGTGAGCATTTGGGGGGTAATGAGAAATTTCAATTTTTGTGTCTGCCCGCTGTCTAAATGGATTCTGCGGAAGGCTTTGAGTTCTGCAATGGGGTCTGACTTGTTCTAAAAAAGTATTAAAGATGGCTTTTCAAAATCGAAATCCAACCTACTATGAAGTAAAAAAATCGGGAGAAAAAGGAAGGGTTATTTGGGGGTATTTTTGATTTTTGCTTCGATGCCCGAGGTGCTGTAGCCCGGAAGAAAATCGAGCGTCTCCACTTTTCCGCCTTTTGCGGTTACAATATCGTAGCCCACAATGTCTTCGGGTTTATAGTCGGCACCTTTGACTAAAATGTCGGGTTGAACGCGTTTGATGAGTTCGTAGGGCGTGTCTTCATCGAAATATACCACCAGCGAAACAAATTCGAAGGCAGCCATAATATTGGCGCGGCTCACTTCGTCCTGAATGGGTCTGTGAGAGCCTTTGAGCCTGCTCACCGAATTATCGGTATTGAGCCCAATGACCAAAACATGACCCAAATCGGCTGCTTTGGCCAAATATTCCACATGTCCGCGATGAATCAAATCGAAGCATCCGTTGGTGAAAACAATCTTTTTCCCTTGGGCAGCCCAAAGTTTTAACACCAGATCCAATTCGGGACTCTGATGGACAATTTTGTCTTTAATCTTTTGAAGATGAGTCATTGAGCGGTTTTCTTTTGTCGATGATGAGTAAAAAATAACTCAGAGTACCCGCCAGAATAATAATCAAAGTCTGCGCAGCATGGCTTGCGGTGGCATAGGCAGCACCGGCATAGGCAGGAATCTCAAACAAACGGGTAAAGAGTTCAGTAACAATGAAATGATAGGCACCAATTCCACCCGGAACCGGGGCTACAATACCCAAACTTCCGATGGCAAGCACTGTTAAGCCATCAATAGCGTTGAGCATGGAGGTTTCTTCGAAACTGTAAAACGGAAGCATTATCATGCTCAGATACAGGATCCAAATCATAAAGGTATAGAAGAAAAACCGGCCTTTATTGGGCAAATGGGCAATGCTTTTCATGCCATCCCACAATCCGTCGAGAAAAGCTTCGGCTTTGGAATAGAGCATGGTGGTTTGCAGATAGGGTTTAAGCTTTCGAAAAATGATAATTCCAAGAAAAACTACCACAACCAAAAAGGCTAAAACCATGAGAATGGCGCTTATATTTCCGGCATAATTTCCGAGTATAGGTCTCAGAATCACATCGTTGATAAATCCCCCAATTTTTTCTATCTGAAACAGAACGATGATAACGATGATGAAAATCAGGGTAAACAAATCGAAAACCCTTTCGGCAATCACGGTTCCAAACAGCGAGTTGAACGGGATATTGTCTTTTCTGCTCAGCACCACACAACGGGTAACTTCGCCCATTCGGGGCAAGGCCAGATTGGCCAGATAGCCTATCATAACCGCATAGAAAGTAGAGCGTGATCTGGTTTTGTAATTCAGTTGGTTGATGAGTTGATTCCATCGTAAAGCTCTGAAAAAGTGGCTGATAAGCGCCATGAACATGGAGAGAACCAGCCAGAGATAATTGGCTTTTTTCAATTCTTCCCAAACTTCTTCGAGTTTAATATTCATAAAGGCCAGATAAAGCAGCGCTATGCCTAATAACACGAAGAAAAGGTATTTAACGATGGAGAAAAGTTTGGCTTTCAATTATTCCGGTATTTGGTTGTTTTCGTTGGGGAAAATGATGAGGGGCTTATGTGTTTTGGCCTCTTCAAACTCCATGCTGGCGTAGGAAACAATAATAATTTTATCGCTAACTGCCACTTTTCGGGCGGCGGCACCATTGATACCAATAACCCCACTTCCGCGATCACCTTTAATTACATAGGTATTGAATCGGTTGCCATTGGTGATGTCGTAAATATGAACCCGTTCATTTTCAATTATATTCACTGCATCCATCAGATTTTCGTCGATGGTAATGCTGCCAATATAATCCAGATTGGCCTCGGTAATGGTTACCCTGTGAATTTTCGATTTTAAAACATCTATACGCATAGGCGGCAAAATTACAAAATTTTTATTCTGTTGTACCACAAATTGTTTTGCTTAAAACGCATGCTCCATAGCAGATAGGATAATCAGTAAAATGCGAAAACCCCCTAATCTCACGATCCGGGGGTTTTCTGAAAATCAAAATCAATTCGGGTTTTATTTATTTCTTATTAACTAATTCTAAATGACATAGAGTTTTTTAACCTTTGAGCTCAGAACCAAGTCCTGCTCATCTTTCACTACACACTTCATAAAATACAAGCCTTTGGCTTCTATTTTTATCTCTTGTTTGTAAATCCCGTTTTCGTACGAAAAACTATCATTAGTGGACTCCAACACTAACTTACCTGCAAAATCGTAAACATGAAAAACAATTTTGCCGATTTCAACCATTTCCAGCACTACTGTAACCTCTTGTCCACTAATCATTGGATTGGGATATATATTAAATTGTGCTTCTTTTTCCTCCGAAACATCCTGAGCTTTTAACTGCTGGTTTAAACCAAAACCTAAAATCAGGGTGAGGGCAATCATTATATGTAAATATTTTTTCATGTTCGTTCCTTTCTTTTGTGGTTATTATCTCATAATTTCTGAAGCAAAGATACTATTATAAAAAACTTATTGTCAAGCAATTAGACGGCTTCATTTGTAACTGTGGCCTTTCAATTAGTAAATGTGAAATCTATAACACATTCCGTATTTATAAAAAGCTTATTTTGGTATGATTTAATACTTTTGCAATATGAACTATCAGGAAATTATAGACCGTATTGAGCAAGAAGTGCAGCAGGAAACCCACCGGGGAAAAGCTGCCAATTATATTCCGGCTTTGGCTTTGCAGGATTTGGGCAAGTTTGGAATGGCTGTTCATACCATCGATGGGCAGGATTTTGTGGTTGGACGCGCCGAAGAGTCGTTCAGCATTCAGAGCATTGCCAAGGTTTTTACCCTGAGCATGGCCATGCAGCAATTCGACGAGCTGGTGTGGAAGCGTGTGGGAAAGGAACCCTCCGGAACCCGCTTCAACTCGCTGGTTCAACTCGAATATGAATCTGGAATTCCCCGCAATCCTTTTATGAATGCCGGCGCCTTAGTCATCACCGATATGATTTTAAAGAACTCCGAAAATCTCAAAAACGATTTGCTGAGCTTTGTCAGGGGGCTTTCCGACAATCAATACATCGCTTATAACGAGGAAGTGGCGCGGTCGGAAAAGGAAACGGGCTATAGAAATGTGGCTTTGGCCAATTTTATTAAAAGCTTCGGAAATTTAAACAATAAGCCGGAAGATGTGCTCGATGTGTATTTTCATCAGTGCAGCCTGCAAATGAGTTGCCTCGACCTGAGCCGCGCTTTTATCTATTTGGCCAATCGCGGCTTCAGCACTTTCTGTCACAAACAGGTTTTAAATCCCCGCCAAACCAAAAGGCTGAATTCTATTCTGCTCACCAGCGGCTTGTACGATGCCGTGGGCGATTTTGCCTACAGGGTGGGGCTGCCCGGGAAAAGCGGAGTGGGTGGCGGCATTGTGGCCATCATTCCCGGACAATTGGCCGTTTCGGCGTGGTCGCCAGGGCTCAACGAAAGTGGAAACTCCGTTCTGGCGCTAAAAGCCTTGGAGTTATTTACCACATATACAGGCATTTCGGTGTTTTAGTCACCAACTTTTTGTCTTTCATTTGAATAGAGTTAATTACTAAATATAAACTTAAATTTTTGTATCAATGATAAAAAAGTAATTTATTGAAGAGCTTTTCAAGAGATTTGAAAATGCTTGTTATAATTTTGATGGCGTTGAATGTTGGAGCGCAAGAGAATTGCAACCTATATTGGGTTATACTCAATGGAAAAATTTCAAAAACGTTATTGATAAAGCCAAAAAATCGTGTTTACAAGCAAATGAAGAAGCAAAAAACCATTTTGCCGATTTCGGAAAAATGGTGGAAATAGGCAGTGGGGC
>DYSN01000117.1:0-2809 GCA_020718205.1 Draconibacterium orientale | reverse complement strand
ATGATATTGAAAGAAGTAAGAAAAATCCATAATAAAACGAGGGAAAAGTAAATTTCTCCAAAAGGATATTCAAGAAATAATACACTCCAAAAAAGACAAACCATGAAACCACTCAGATTTAACAGGTTTAACGAAACAGGGCTTTTTAAAAAGCTTGGAAAAGTAGCCAAAACAGCGGGCTTGATGGTGGCTTATCCTGCTGTTTTGCTTTTTTATTTGTTCAAGGATAAAAATGTGCCCCTGAGAAGCAAAAGCATAATAGCCGCGGCTTTAGCCTATTTTATTTTTCCCGCCGATACCATCCCCGATATCACCCCCATTATTGGCTATAGCGACGATGTGAGCATCATGCTGGTGAGCATTTCGCAGTTGGTGAAATATATTACCCCCGAAATTTTAGAAAAAACCCGCAAGCGATTGGTCGAATGGTTTGGGGAGACCCATGAAATAGAGCGTCACGAAGAAAAAATACTAAAACAAATCAGCGAGAAAAATGACTAAATCATTCGAATTGGAAGTATGTTGCGAAAACTGGCAGCAAGCCTGTGCCGCAAATGAAGCCGGAGCCACCCGTATAGAACTTTGTTCCGCTTTGTCGCAAGGCGGCGTTACACCCTCGCTGGCATTGGTAGAAAAGGCGGTGAAAGAACTTTCCCTTCAGGTTCACGTGCTCATCAGGCCCCGCGGTGGTGATTTTCTGTACAATGATGCCGAAATCGACCTTATAAAAAGAGATATAGAGTTTTGTAAGAGTGTGGGTGCCCATGGTGTGGTATTTGGGTTTCTAAAGCCCGACGGACAAGTGGATTCAGACCTTACGAAACAGGCCTGCCAATGGGCCAAACCCATGAAAATAACTTTTCACCGTGCCATCGATATGTGCCGCGATCCATTGGAAGCCATTGATGCGCTCAAAGAAACGGGGATTAACTATGTGTTAACCAGCGGACAAGCTGCCACAGCAATAGAAGGAAGCGAAATGCTGGCCGCCATAGTTAAGGCAGCAGGATCAGATTTTACAATTATGCCCGGCAGTGGAGTAAGGGTTCATAATTTGCAGGAGCTCCAAAGGCTCAGCGGAGCTCGCGCATTTCATATGTCGGCCCGCACCGCGGTAGATTCGGCCATGACCTACCGCAAAACCGCATTGAGCATGGGCGCCCAATCCCTCGACGAAGAATACCGAATACAAACCCACGATGTGGATGCTTTGCGCCAGGCTGTAAAGATTATGCAGCAATTTGCTTAGAAGGGTTTAAAAACCATTTATCTATTTGGCGGGTTTTAAAATATTCACCTTGTAGATAATAGTATTTTGGTAAAACCACCATCAACAAATCGGATTTTTTTATAATTTTATCACCATAAACACTCCAACAGCAATTGAATACCTATGTCTGCTTATTTTTTAAAAATTTTTTCACCCGCCAAAGAAACATGTTTTCCAAAGCTAAATAGAACTGAAAAAACTGAAGATATAGTGGATCCCGATAGCTATCGGGACGCAATATTGCGGGTATTGGGGTGTTGGGCGCAAGCATAAAAACGACACAGACACAATGGAAACGGAGCTGATAGATTATAATAAGACGATTCTAAAGGGCAGATTGATTTTTAAGAAGAAGTTTGATATGATTCTAAATATTGCATCATTTGCAATGCTTTTAGGATTCATTGGGTTTGTATTCTCTTTAATGATTTTAAAACAAAATGTTATAGATTGGATTGTTGTTTGGTCGCTTGTTATCATTATTAGCATTGGCCTTTCGATTTTAAAATGGAATTGCACAATGCGGATTATGAAAATTAATACTGGCAAATCGCAGAGTGACAATTTGATGATAGTTAAGAAGTTTGTGAATAAAAAGGGATTTAAATATCAATACAAAAACAAAGATTATATACAAACGATTTCGAACCATGGATTACTTTGGTTTAGAATGGAATTAAACCTTTTAATACGAGAAAATGAGATTTTTATAAATGTCAATTATTTTGATTCAAAGGTTAATTGGCCATCATTTTTTAGGATAAAGGAATACTGTAAGGAATTGATTATTGAATCTAATACTAACAACTTGCTGGCCAAATAAGACACAGACAACTATTTTTATGAGCAAAAAACGACAAGAAATAAAGAAACCACCCATATGGATTATGATTGCCACTTTTTTAGCAATAATGGGTGGGATTTTTACAGCAATTGTTGGGATAAGTAAAATACAAAATTACTATCATCCATATTGGTTTGGACTAATTTTCGGTGGATTAGGTATTTTAACCGGAGTTTGGACTGCATATAAGTTAAAACCAATTATTGCAGTAAATCAACGACTAAAAAATGATTATTATTTGCCAATTTTATATATTTCAATCGGATTTTTTGGATTATTCCTAATGACAGGTTCCTTTTTAAATCAAGGCTTATCAAAAATCGATAAGTGCGATAATTTTCTTGTAATCAACAAATTCAGGCAAGAGAGTCGCTTTAGACAGCCCGAGATTAATTCGTTAGTTGTTAATATAAACGGAGAATCATGCAGATTAATTTGTAGTCAAGACTATTGGTTTAGAACTTCAATAGGTCAAAGTATTGATTTATGTTTGCATAAAAGTAAATTAGGATTTGATTTTGTAACTGTGACAAATGATAAAAAATGATGATAAACAAATGCCAGCGCCCAATAAGTAGGACTTTGAGCGTCGGCACTGCCTGCCCCGCAAAGCGGGGACCCAGCGAGAAGTCAATGTTGAGCTACATCCCCACCCCGGTCTCAGAAGTGAAAATCTATGTAGTTATTGTGCTTTT
>DYSN01000024.1:11415-37571 GCA_020718205.1 Draconibacterium orientale | reverse complement strand
ATTAATTAATCCGATATTACAATGTTTTTCGGGTCAACATGTCCACAAAAGTGCATTGTATGAGTAGTGGAAGATTGCGTGGTAATTTCCTGCCATCCGACCGAAGAGAGCGCAGCGAAGCTAATCCGTGCGTAGTATATCTTTGATTATCATACATTTAAAATCAATTTTTTTAACCTAGCTTTATCATCGAATGCAATCAAACCGCTATATCATTTTAACAGGGAAATCGCTTCCGTGATAAAATTTATTCAAATGGAAGAATTTTTGTAAATGGGATTTGAGCTGTATAGGATTAATCTGAAATGGAATGGATAGCATTATCCTGATTGACTCAGTATGGCACTAGTTGGATTCATCTGTAGCTCCACCTATAATCAAACCACGACCCCGCAAATTTTTATAATCCCTACCATCAAAAAATAAATTTTCAATTTTTTTTTCAAAAAGACTTGACTTTTCCATTTTTTTGAACCTATATTTGTCAACCAGTTTAACCAAATGGTTAAAGCGATTGGATAAACCATTAAGTTAGTTATTATGATCGAAAAACAAGATTCCAATACCGAGGAGAAAATAATTTTAGCGGCCGAGAAAGTGTTTATTGAGAATGGAATGGCAGGCGCCCGTATGCAGCAAATAGCCGATGAAGCCGGAATCAACAAGGCTCTGCTTCATTACTATTACCGAAGCAAAGAAAAACTATTCGAAATAGTATTTAAAACCGCTATTAAAATGCTGGTACCCAATTTGGTGAATGCCTATAAAAGCGGTGATGGTGATTTTTTTACCCGCCTGCGGAAATTTATCGATAGCTACATCACCATTATTGAGAAAAACCCCCATATTCCGGCATTTGTAATTCATGAGGTGAATCACAGGCCTGATCAACTCACCAATATGCTTGCGGAGCTCAATGTAGATATATCGTTCATTATTAATGATATAAATGCAGCTATCGATGCAGGAGATATGCGTCCCATCAATCCCTATGATTTAATGATAAATGTGATTTCGCTCACTATTTTTCCCGTGGTGGCTCGCCCCATGATAACGGGTATCATTTTTAAGGGCGATAAAAAAGGCTATAAAGAATTTATGAAACACCGCCGAAATGTGGTGGCCGATTTTATCATCAACAGCATAAGATTAGAGAAAAGTCAGCAATAATTTTAACCGAAAAGAATAGAAAATATACAATAATTATATGAAGAACAAACTTTTAACATTGGGGCTCATTTGGCTTACTACAGTTGGATTGGCTCAAAAAACAGTGTATCTCGACGAATGCTTTCAAATGGCCATGAGTCATCATGCGCTGATGGTGCAAAAATCGCTGGCCGCTGAGAAATCGGACCTACAGATGAGCAATTACGAGAAAGAGCTCTATCCTTCGCTCAGCCTTCAGGCCAAAGCTACCTATCAAAGCGAATCTATCAGCCTCCCCATCGAAATTCCCATGATAGAAATCCCCGAATTGAGCAAGGATCAGTACAAGGTTACCTTAGATGTTTACCAACCCATTTATCGCGGGGGGATTTATCAGAAGCAAAAAATGCTCGAATCGCAGCAGCAAATTCTCGATCAGCTAAATGTGGACAAGACTGTATATCAGGTAAAAAGCGATGTAAAGAGTCTATTTATCGCTGTAGTGCTTCTCGATGAACAAACACAGGTGATTAAAAGCTATCAGAACCGTCTGCAAGCCAAATGTGATGAGTTAAAAGCACAAGTGGACGAAGGAGCAGCTTTAGCAACAGCCCTCGACAGGCTTCGGGTAGAGATGATTAAATCAGATCAGCAATTGGAAGAGATTCAGATTCAGCGGAAAGCCTATTTGTCTAATTTGCAATTGCTTACCGGAGCCGATTTTTCTGGCGAAATTGTGTTAACAGTAAAAAGTCCTGAAATCGACGGCACCAAACAAAAGCGACTGGAATACGATTTTATGACCGCCACCCAGCAAAAGCTGGAGCTCTCTAAAAAACTTATCGATGCTCAGAAACTGCCCAGACTATCGGCTTTTGCACAGGGCGGATATGGCCGTCCGGGATTAAACTATCTCACCAACGATTTTGCGGGATATTGGATTGTGGGTGTGCAGTTCAACTGGAAAATTATCAATTGGAATCAGTTCAACAACCAAAAGAAAATGAACGATATACTCATTAGCTCTGTGGAAGCCGACAAAGTGAATTTTGAGCGCAATGTGGAACTAGCCCTGAGCAGGATGCGGGCAGATATTGAAAAGTGGAATGCTCTTCTTTTGCGCGACCCACAACTCATTTCGCTGCGAAAAAGCGTGGCCGAAAACGCTGGTCATGAACTCAATCAGGGAATCATTACCACATCGGCATGGGTGGATGAGCTTCAGCAGCTCACCCAAGCGGAAATTGATATGAAAATACATGAAATTCAACTCATTAACAGTAAATTAGATTATTTAAACATTCAAGGAAAATTATAAGTTATGAAAGCAATACATCACCAAAAAAACATGACACTTGCCATGATTGGCGCCATTTTGCTGGGGTTTTCGTCCTGCGGAAACCAGGAAGAAAAATCGGATGCCTACGGAAATTTCGAACTCGATAAAACCATTATTTCCGCTGAAGCTCAGGGACGTATCCTGTTCTTAAATGTGGATGAAGGTCAACAGCTCAAGGCCGGCGATATTCTGGGACAAATCGATACAGTTGCTTTTTATTACCAGAAAATTCAGCTTTTTGCTCAGCAAGAATTGGCCACAGCATCTTTACCCGATATCGATGCTCAATATGCCGTTCAAAAACAGCAGGAAACCAATATTCTGGTGAACAAGGAACGCACCGAAAAACTGTTTCAGAAAAAAGCTGCAACGCAAAAGCAGGTGGACGATATAGAAGCCAGTCTCAGTTTAACCCACGCGCAAATGAAAGCCATTACTGTGAAAAAAAATCAGGTATTTGAACAGGTGAAATCCATTCAGGCTCAAATTGATAATATTGATTATCAGATTACTAAATGTGTGATTGTGAGTCCGGTTGATGGGAAAGTACTGAATAAGCTCAGTCGCACCGGCGAGATGGCTGCACCCGGAAAACCGCTTTTTACCATGGCGGCATTAGACGACATCCGACTCAAGATTTATGTGAGTGGAAATCAGTTGCCCCACGTGAAAATAGGACAGCCGGTTGATGTGCTTATTGATAATGATACCGAAACCAATACCACCCTTTCGGGGGAAGTAGTTTGGATTTCGGAACAGGCCGAATTCACCCCCAAGACTGTTCAAACCAAAGAAGAACGCGTAAATCTGGTTTATGCCGTGAAAGTGAAATGTCCCAACGATGGCTCTTTGAAAGCAGGGATGCCCGCTGAAGTTAATTTTAAATAAACCACTGATTTCGAATAATATAATCATTAAAAAAGACTGCCATGCCGGCTATAAGAATAGAAGATGTAAGTAAGCGATATGAACAGACTCAGGCTCTGAATCACATTAAGTTTGATGTGAATGAAAACGAGTTGTTTGGATTGATTGGTCCCGATGGAGCAGGAAAAACCACCTTGTTCAGGATTATGGCCAGTTTGATTCTTGCCGATTCGGGGTCGGCAACCCTCGATGGGTTGGATGTGGTGAAAGACTATAAGAAGCTGAGAACCATTCTCGGTTATATGCCCGGTCGTTTTTCGCTGTATCAGGATTTAACAGTGGAAGAGAATCTGCGTTTTTTTGCGGGAATTTTCAATACCACAATTCAGGAAAACTATCATCTGATAAAAGATATTTACATTCAGATTGAGCCCTTTAAAAAGCGCAGGGCGGGAGCACTTTCGGGGGGGATGAAACAAAAGCTGGCCCTAAGTTGTGCATTGATTCACAAGCCGCGGATTCTATTGCTCGACGAGCCCACCACCGGAGTTGATGCGGTTTCGCGCATTGAGTTCTGGGAAATGCTCGACAAGCTCAAATTGCAGGGAATCACCATTTTTGTGAGCACCCCTTATATGGACGAAGCAGCCCGTTGCGACAGAATCGCTTTGATTCAAAATGGCGAAATCATGCAAATTGCCAAACCCGCCGAAGTGGTGCAATCCTATGGAAATCATCTGTATGGCGTTAAAAGCAAGGATATGTATAGACTTGTTCAGACGCTTCGACAATATCCGGCTTGTCACTCGGCTTATCTTTTTGGCGAGTGGGTGCATTTATCCACTTTACAGAAGCTCGATGAACAGGATTTGCAGACCTTTCTCCACCGTCACCATTTTCAGGATTATAGTTTAAAATCCATTCAGGCTCATATAGAAGATAGTTTTATGGAGCTTATGAATCAACAGGTAAATCAGTAATTATGAAAACACAACTGTTCGATAAACCAGTGATTGTGCGCGATTTGGTAAAAAAGTTTGGCAGTTTTGTGGCCAACGACCATCTGAACTTCGATGTAAATACCGGCGAGATATTTGGATTTCTGGGCGCCAATGGAGCGGGGAAAACCACCGCAATCAAGATTCTTTGCGGCTTGTCGGAGCCCACATCGGGTCATGTGGAAATAGCGGGCTACGATATTTATAAACAGCGCGAAAAGATAAAGCAAAGCATTGGCTATATGAGCCAGAAATTCTCGCTCTATCACGACCTGACAATTGCCGAAAACATCAGATTTTACGGGGGAATTTATGGTTTGTCGCGGCAAAGAATTAAAGAAAAAACGGCGGATTATATCGAGCGGTTGTCGCTGCAGCCCTATGCCAAAAGTCAGGTTCACGAGTTGCCTTTGGGCATAAAACAAAAGCTGGCTTTTTTATTGGCCATACTTCACGAGCCGCCCATTGTTTTTCTCGACGAACCCACCGGGGGAGTTGACCCCATTACCCGCCGCCAGTTTTGGGAAATGATTTATCAGGAAGCCGCTGCCGGAAAAACCATTTTCGTTACCACGCATTATATGGACGAAGCCGAATATTGTCACAGGGTGAGCATCATGGTCGATGGCCGGATAGAAGCACTCGATACGCCATCGGGACTAAAAAAAACCTTTGGCGTGGACTCGGTGGAGCAGGTATTTGTGAAACTTGCCCGGGGTTAGTAATAAATTGATGAACAACTAATTAACAACCTATGAAACGAGCCATGAGAAAAATTCTCCTACAGGGGAATGAATAAATTGGCGAGTTCCATCTGACCATTAAAAAACAAATAATAAACAGATGAAAATCTTCATAATTAAAGAGTTTCTGCAAATTTTTCGCGATAAGCGATCGATGATCATACTGTTCGGCATTCCGATAGTGCAGGTTTTGCTCTTTGGGTTTGCCCTGAAAAACGAGCTCAAAAATGCGCATATTGCCATTTTAGATCAAAGCAAGGACACCTATTCACTCGAACTGACCCAAAAACTCAGCTCTTCGGGTTATTTTATCGTGAGCGAAAATCTCACAAACAGCCGGCAGATTGAAGAAGTATTCAGGAAAGGCAAAGTGAGGGAAGTGATTGTTTTTGAGCCCGATTTTGGAAACAATTTGCTGAAAAGCGGGGTGGCTCAATTGCAAATTATCACCGATGCCAGCGACCCGAACACCGCAAGCATTGTCTATAGCTATACCCAATCCATTGTCAACGATTATTTGCTCGAAATAAACCGGGGGAACGAACTTCCGCTGATGATCATTCCGCAGACCGAAATGCGCTACAACCAGGAGCTGAAGAGTGTTTTTATGTTTGTTCCAGGGGTAATTACCATCATTCTTATGCTCGTTTCTGCCATGATGACTTCTATCTCCATAACCCGCGAAAAGGAGCTGGGAACCATGGAAATATTGCTCGTTTCTCCGGTTAAGCCTGCTCAAATCGTATTAGGGAAAGTGGTTCCTTATGTCTTTCTTTCGTTTATGAGTGCTGTTATCATCTTATTACTCAGCTATTTTGTGTTTCACATGCCATTTTCGGGAAGTTTGGTGCTTTTGCTCTTAACAACCATACTTTTTATTGTTATGGCTCTCAGTCTGGGGGTTTTTATCTCCACCGTGAGCAAGACCCAACAAGTGGCTATGTTGTTGAGTATGTTTGCTTTATTGCTTCCCACAATTCTGCTTTCGGGTTTTATATTTCCCATTGAGAACATGCCGCTGATACTTCAGTACTTTAGTCATATTATGCCGCCCAAGTGGTTTGTCATCATCATCAAAAACATCATTATCAAAGGCAATGGCATAGAAGTAATATGGAAAGAAGTACTGATTCTTTTTGCTATGGCCATGTTTTTTATTCTGCTCAGCATCAAAAAGTTTAAAATCCGTCTGGAATAAGTTATTAATCTTTAAGTAATTGTAAATGAGAACAATATTTTATATCATCCAGAAAGAGTTTCTGCAAATTTTTAGGGACAAAATGATGTTGCCCATCATTTTTGCCATACCAATTGTTCAGCTTTTGGTGTTAAGTTACACAGCCACCTTCGAAATAAAACATATTGAAATAGGAATTGCCGATTTAGATCGGTCGGTTCTTTCGCAGGATTTAATCAGTCGTTTCAATGCCAGTCCGTTCTACGAGGTGAAGCAGATAGAAACATCTTACAAAGCATTGGAGCAAGAGCTTCAGAGCGGCCACATTGCTCAGATTTTATATATTCCCGCCGAATTTGAGAAAGATATTTTGCTCAGGCAGAACAGTTCGCTGCAAATAGTTACCGATGCCATAAACGGCAGTGCCGCCAGTTTGATGAGTGCCTACACAACCCAGATTATTGCGGGATTTAATAAGGATTATCTCGTAAAAAACCAGCTTTCTCCCGCCAATTACAAGCAAATTAGCAGCCATGTCAGCTATTGGTACAATCCGGAGCTCGACTATAAAACCTTTATGGTTCCTGGGATTCTGGTGCTTCTGGTTACCATTATCGGACTTTTTCTTTCCTCCATGAACATAGTGAGGGAGAAGGAATTGGGAACCATTGAGCAGCTCAATGTTACGCCCATAAGAAAATATCAGTTTATCGTAGGCAAACTGATGCCGTTTTGGTTTATTGCCATGTTCGATCTGATTCTGGGATTGCTTATTGGGAGGTTTGTTTTTGTGATTCCCATTGTTGGCAGTGTGCCAATGGTGCTGGCAGTTGCAGGAATTTATCTCATACTTATTCTTGGTATTGGTCTGTTTATAAGTACCATGGCCGATACGCAGCAACAATCCATGTTTATCAGCTGGTTTTTTGTGATGATTTTTATCCTGTTAAGTGGATTGTTCACTCCAACCGAAAGCATGCCTGAATGGGCTCAGGCACTCAATTTGGTGAATCCGATTGCCTATTTCATTTCGTTTATGCGGTTGGTGATTCTTAAAGGATCGGGTTTTAGCGATTTATTTACCCAAATTTCGTCCATTGCCTTATATGCTTTTGTAGTTATATCGCTGGCTACCTGGAGATATCGTAAATCGCAGGCTTAAAAACAGGTTTTATAGATTTTTACTTTAGGTACCATTTTTTTTGAAATTTATTGGCTATTATGAGCATATGTTCATTATATTTGTCGGAAACCTAAATTTAAAAATATGAAATCTGTTAGTTTTGAAGGATTAACCTGTTATTCCTTCCGTGTATAATTGAGTCATTCCGATTTGAGTAGCGAGTTGGGATGTATGGTTTTAGAAGCCAGTGCCAATCCCGAATACTACGCAAAGAATTCTTTCCCCCCCGAAAACAAACCAGGTAAAAGGCATCTGTTTTTCCCTGTTAAAAAGGACGCCATTTGTTTTCAGGATACCGTTACAAGGGCTGCTGTTGCCATGCGAAGCAAAATAAATAAAGCAATGCATATTTATCCGGGTCAGTTAGTCTATGCCAATAAAGTGCATCAATGTGTTCATATGCAACTGGACAGCACGCTCAATGTTGCTTCTTTTCTGGATGATTTACAAAAACAGGATATTCGTTTTGAGTCGAATAAAAAAGTTAATACCTATGAAAGTGAAATGTTTTTAAAAAAACATACCCGCTTCATCGAGTTGAGAGAATCGGTGTATCTGGATGCCGACAACCCGCATCGGTATTTCTTTAAAATTAATGAACATATTGATTTTAATGCTTTTATGAAAGGAGTTGAGCAAATTAAGGCCAATTGCAATTATCATTTATTCGACTCGTTTTTGAGTCATCTTTTCACCAATGACGAAGTAATTGATTTTATTGGAATTTATTCACACCATTGCGACGAAGCAAGATTTCCCGAACTTCTGGAAAATATAAAACGAGTATTCTAAGGGGGTTAGTGAATTATTCAGGCACTAAATCTTTGATATAACCCAGTGATTTGCCTAAAACCGGGAGGAGCTATTTTGAAAACTATTTTTTCTCCGGCTCATCCCAGTTTATTTCCTGCTTCTGATACTCGTGCATGCGGCTGGTGGGTTCCATCACCGATTGTCCCTGCCAGATATCATCGCTGTATTGGTTCACATAAACCACGGGCATTTCTTTAATACTGGTGGTGGATAAATACTGCTGCGATTCAATTTTTTTACTGCTCAGAACCAGCAATTCCTTTGTTTCTTCGGTTTCCACCTTGATTGCGACTTTCACTTCCAACTCGTTGAGCGTCTTATCTATCATAAACCTGTCGCGCTTTTTCAGCAACGAGATATTCCGCTCAAAACTGGTTTCGGTGGTTTGGGTATTGGAGAAATATTTGAGTTGATAATTGTTGTCGATTCGCTCCCAGGAGATCGATGTGCGATATATTTTTTCGTGATATCCCACATTCAGGAGCTGAACATCTTTCCCGTCTTTTCCGTCGCCATATTGAAAATCAGCCTTTAGAAGGGCATAAGTGGAAGTTGAAACATAAATGCGACCTTCGAATTTGCCTCCGCGTGGCCAAAAATAGATGATGTAAATGTCTTCGCCATCGTAGCGTGTCCCACCCGCCAAATTGTATTTGTAGCGACCTGGTTTGTAGAGAAATTCCCAGATTTCCTTATCCGCCAGCGAAGCATATTTCAAGCTTGTTTTAAGCTGATTTACAATTGATTCTGTACTAATTTTATTTGTTTCCCTTTCCGCTGCGCTGTTGGTATCCACGGTGATATTCTTGCCCATTTCCAGCTTCTTGCTAAAAAGGCCCGATTTTATTTTCCAATACTCCTCAGCCTTAGTTTCGCTGAACATTTTTTCAAAGATTTTCCCCAGCTGTTCCATCTCTGTAAACTCTTCTTCCTTCAGCATCACTGTTTTCCGGGGAGATATTTTAACCGAATCGAACGACAGCGGGTGGGAGAAAACAGTTCCAAGAAAATCGGTAAACGAAGTGGTGTGGCGAGGAATCTTAGCAACAATCTGATTGAGCATTTTAGAGTCTATTTCTTCAATGGAATTCTCCACAACCTTAGCCGTAAAGTTATCAAAATCAGAGTTTTGTTTGTTGCGGATAAATACCTGACCCGATGCCCCATAGGGTTGGTAATTCTTAGCCCGGTTTATTACAATTTTTTCAATGATGTCTTTCGCTTTGGGCGGATTGCCATAAACCCAGGCTTCGCTCAGATTCACCAGCTCTTCCTCCATATTCACTGTATCGTGCTGGCTTAAGGCAGATACATTAGTTTTCAGTGTTTTATAGCCCAGATACTGGATAAATACCGAATCGGCGGGCAATAAATCGGTTGTGATGGAAAAAAAACCAGCCTCATTGGAAATGGTTCCCTGTTGCTGTTTCACAAAAAGGATATTGGCGTAGGGGAGAGGCACCCCCGTTTTTCCATCAACAAGTAAATATTGATGGTTGCCTTGCTCTGTTGAGTCGATATTTTGCGAAAAGACTCCAACAATAGGCAATAAAACAATAATCAGGAGAATAATATTTTTCATAAGCATGAGACTCATTCGTAACGGGTTTTGTTACATAAAATAACGAAATAAACTTTTATTCACATCAAATAAAAAAGGCCTTTTTGAGTTTTTTCAATTAACAAAATCATGTTTAAAAATGATTGTCAATTTAACCCCCGCAAAAATTAGAATATCTACTTTTATTTCAAAATAACTTATCTATGAATATTATGCATTTAATGATGGAAATGACACAAGTAATAGCAGCAACCGATTTTATTCAGCCGGCTTTCTCCCTTTTAAGCGTTCCCGCATCCAAAGTTTCATTGTCGCTAATTGATTTGCTTGTTGCTGGCGGATGGATTATGTGGGTTTTAGGGGTAATGTCGGTCCTTTCCATTTATATTTTTATTGAGCGCTATCTGGTAATTTCACGAAATTCCAAAGAAGACCGAAACTTTATGAATACCATCCGCGATCATATCTACGATGGAAAAATCGACACTGCCAAAAGTCTCTGTCAGCGGGAAAATACACCCATTGCCCGAATGATAGAAAAAGGTCTTTCGCGCATTGGAAAACCCCTGAACGATATTCATGCAGCCATAGAAAATGTTGGAAATCTGGAAGTTTCGCGTATGGAGAAAAACATTACAGCCATTGGAACCATTGCCAGTACAGCTCCTATGCTCGGATTTCTGGGCACCGTAATAGGAATGATTGTAGCCTTTTACGATATGTCGATGGCGGGAAACAATATTGACATTCAGCTTCTTTCCAGTGGAATTTATCAAGCCATGGTTACTACCGTGGGTGGACTCATTGTGGGCATAATCGCTTATGTTCTGTACAATGTTCTGGTCGCAAAAATCGATAAAATGGTTTTTCTGCTCGAAGCACGTGCCAGCGAGTTTATGGATGTTCTTAACGAGCCGGCAGCTTAATAACCAATATATTATGGCAATTAGAAGAAGAAGCAAACGACTCGTGGAATTCAACATGGCCAGCATGTCCGACCTGGTATTTTTATTGTTGATATTCTTCATGATAACATCAACACTCATCAGCCCCAATGCCATCAAACTCCTTTTACCCGGGAGCAGCAGCAAAACCATGGCCAAACAGAATGTAACTGTCTATATCAACGAAGAATTTAAATATTTCCTCGATGAGACTGAAGTGATGGAAACGAATTTGCAACCTGTTTTGGCACAGGCTTTGCAATCGTTCGATCAGGGTACTGTGGTTTTGCGAAGCGATAAAACAGTTCCTGTTCAATATGTGGTAAACGTGATTGATGCTGTAAACCGGATAAACGAAGGCAAACAGAGCAAGCATAAAGTCATTCTGGCCACACAACCAAAATAACACTCATGGATGAGAAAAAAGATAAAATAAAAGCAATTACCGGAGCCATTCTGTTCCATCTCTTATTGCTTATTGCTTTGATGTTCATGGCATTAACCACTCCTTTACCATTGCCCGAAGAGCAAGGTGTCGAAGTAAATCTGGGCTTTACCGAGTTGGGAATGGGGAATGAGCAGGACATTGTTCCACCCCCTGTCAATAACATTTCTCCAGCTTCTCATCAGCAAGCACAGACTCCTGACGAAGAAGAAGAAATTGTAGAAGACCCCACCAGCGAAGAAGAAAAAATTGTTGAAAAACCAGCAGAGACTCCAAAGAAAAAGGTGGAAAAGGAAATTAAAAAAGAAATTAAGCCTGTAAAGGAAACCGTAAAAGAAAATCCAATTTCCGAAAAGCAAGTGGTAACAGAACCTGTAAAAGAAAAGGAACCCACTGTGGATCCACGTTTACTGTATACCGGAAAAAAATCGGGAACTGGCAAGGGTAACGAAGGCAACGACCAAACCCCGGGCGATAAAGGCAAGGAAAATGGCGACCCCAATGCCACGGGCTACGATGGCACCGGAGGTGCCGGATCTGGCAACGGAATTTCTTTTTCATTAGGAAACCGCAAGGCCCACATCTTGCCTAAACCAGTTTATAATTCCGACGACCAGGGAAAAGTGGTGGTGAGTATCTGGGTTGATAAAAATGGTAATGTTACACGTGCCGAAATTATGCAGAAAGGTACCAATGTTACCGATATCAACTTGCGCAATATGGCTCGTGATGCAGCACTCAAGGCGAAATTTACGCCCGATTCCGAAGCTGCTGAGGTTCAAAAAGGAACCATTACCTACAATTTCATCAAGCTCAATTAGTCATATGCCTTTTGAGCATCAGCATATTGAAGAATCAAAATCTACCAACCAAATTCTTTGGCAACGCTCTGAGCAAGAACGGTTAAACGATTTTTTCTGTCTCAGCACTGGTTTCCAAACCCGCGGCAAAGGTCAGGGAGAGAATAGCTGGGAGAGCGAGAAGGATAAAAACATCCTTATGAGTTTTGTGGTTTATCCGCAGAATTTAAATGCTGCCGATGCTTTTATGATTAGTCGATGGGTTTCGCTTTCTATTGTGGCCTATTTGACTCAAAAAGGGGTGAAATCGGTTTCCATCAAATGGCCCAACGATATTTATGTAGGAAACAGTAAAATTTGCGGAATTCTCATCCAAAATGCCATGATGGGATCGTTTATTTCAAAATCGCTCGTTGGCATTGGCCTTAATCTCAATCAAACCAAATTTGAAAGCAATGCCCCCAATCCTGTTTCTTTAAGCTTGATAACCCATCTACAATATCATGTTTTGGGGGAAATTAATGTATTGATGAATCAGCTTCAGAAAAGCTATCGGGAAATTTGGGTAAGTCCGGAAAAATTGGTCAGCGAGTATCACAGAAATCTATATCAGTTGAACGAGATGCGAGAGTATCAAATTGAAAACCAGCTTGTTTTAGCATCTATTCATGGAGTCGATGAGTTCGGTCGGTTGATTCTTCTACACCAAAACCAATCCACAAGATCCTACGATTTAAAGGAAATAAAATTTTCGCTGAGAGAAGTCTGACTCAGCCAAATATTGGGGGGGGTGAATTAATTAAAAGCTTGGATTAGAATTGTTTGGCCAATGTTTCTACCAAAATGTTCACGAAATTCCCCAAAGGCTTCTTAGCCATCATGGCAACCATTGGATTCATGTCGGCATTGAGCTCGATATAAACTTTTGTCGAATTTTCATCAACAGATTGAATATGAGTGTTTAAATCGTAGTGAAAAGGATTTTTTCCATCGGCTTTCATGTGAACCAGTTCGTTCTCTTTATTGTTTCCCTGCTTCATATTTAAGGTGGCCATTCCCTGAATGGTAAACGAGCACGAGTCGCTGGTCGAGCTCCAGTTGGTCACTTTTTCGGGCATAAGTTTTTCCAGATTGTTGAAATCGGAGATAAACTGATAAATCCGGGATGAATGTACCGGAATAGAGATGGTTTTGCTTGTGATATTGGTCATATTATTTCCAGTTTTCGGGGTCTTCGCGCCATTTTTTAAGCTTGCTGACGTCATCTTTTTTAATGTAGTCAGAATTCAAGGCATATTCAATCAATGCATCGTAGTTTGAGAGTGAGAGTTTGCGGCATTTGGCGTCGGCAAACCGCTTAACGGCAACATCGAAACCATAATCGAAAATGGCGATGAGAGCCTTAACATTGGCTCCAACTCCGCGAAGTGCTTCAACAGCATTCAAGCTGCTTCCGCCTGTCGAAACCAAATCTTCTATCACCACCACGCGCTGACCCGATTCCACCACACCTTCTATCTGGTTGTGCATGCCATGCTCTTTGGCGGTGCTGCGAACATAAGCAAAAGGAAGTCCCATATCCTGTGCAATAAGAGCTCCAATGGCAATGCCGCCGGTTGCTACACCCACCACAACATCGATATGACCAATTTCGTCATTAATCATTTTAACAAATTCCTGACGGATATAAGTGCGAATATGCGGGTAGGAGAGTGTGAGTCGATTGTCGCAGTAGATAGGTGATTTCCAGCCCGATGCCCAAGTAAAAGGGTCGCTGGGTTTAAGCTTCACAGCTTTTATCTGTAATAGTGATTTTGCAACATTTTCAGCTACTTCGTTGGTCTGATGCATTATAATTCTTTATTTTGTAAAACTTCTTCTTTAACTTTTTAACTTGTAAAAAATTGTATGCAAAACTATAAAGTTTTTATCAATAAAGGCTTAATTATTTTCGGAAAAAAGCCCGATTTCGCACCCGAAAATCTCATGTGGTCTGATTTTCAAAAGGTAAGCATTGATGCCATTCCAAGGCTGGTGGAGCTTATTAAAGGAAATGAATTTAAAGATTTCTTTCTGCTGGAAGAAGAATTCGAAAAAGCATTTCAGGTTTTCGTTTCTTATTTTCAAATTCTGGAAGCGGCGGGAGGAATTGTTGTAAACAACAAAGGAGATATCTTAATGATTCACAGGTTCGAACGGTGGGATTTCCCGAAAGGGCACTTGCATAAGGGTGAGTTGGCCAGTGTGGGAGCATTGCGCGAGGTGACAGAAGAAACCGGAGTAAAAAATCTTAAAATCATTCACAGCCTTCCCGGCTCATGGCATATGTATTCTTTTGCCAACGAGTGGGTAGTGAAAAAGACCCACTGGTATCTCATGCGCAGCAACTTCGAAGGCGTGCTGAAGCCCCAAAGCGAAGAGAGAATTCTGGCGGCCATCTGGATTCCACAGTATACCTTACCCGAATATATGGGGCAAAGTTATGGAACGCTTCGCGATGTGGTAGATTATATTCTTCAGCATCAACTCTTCGATGAATATTGACACTTGAGTTCATAAGCTTTCTTTGTCTCATAATCCATTTCACATCGTTTTCATCAACATTTAAAAATCCTTATTTTAGCCGCCAAATCTATAGCTATGAATCTAAGTCAGACTTTGCTTGCCGCTTTTTATTTGCTACTCCCTGCAATAATCCTTTATCTTGAAAAGAAATCATCGTTGGTAAAAAAGATAGGAGCCATACTTTTTGCCTATGGAATAGGTATTGTAATGGGCCTTAGCGGATTGCTGCCCGAAGGTAGCATCAAAGTGCAGGAAATGGTTGCCAATATCAGCGTTCCCCTTGCCATACCACTCATGCTTTTTTCAACTAAAATCCGCGATTGGTTTCAATTGGCGGGCAACACCTTTAAATCGTTGTTAATTGGGTTCTTTGCTATTACCATAACAGTTGTTCTGGGTTATCTTTTATTAAAACCACAGGGTGATACCGAATATTGGAAAGTTGCAGCGTTGTTAACAGGCGTTTATACCGGAGGCACCCCCAATCTGGCCGCACTAAAAACCATGCTTCAGGTTGAAAACGATACATATTTGGTGGTTCATACCTACGATATGCTGTTCTCTGCCATGTACCTGTTTTTCCTTATAAGTGTTGGTCAGCGTTTTTTCCTTTTATTTCTTCCGGCCTTTAAAAGAAATAGCACGGTTGATATTGATGTGAAAGAAGTGGATACTTTCGATAAAATATTCAATAAAAAAGCTTTGCTGCCTTTGTTAAAAGTATTTGGAGTTTCAATAGTCATCTTTGGAATGTCTTTTGTGTTGGCCGGTTTATTTGATGAATCGGTATTTATGGTGATTTTCGTGCTGGCATTGAGTACTTTAGCTCTATTGGTCTCGCTTTGGGAGCCTGTGAACAAAGTAGTCGAATCGTTCGATTTGGGCATGTATTTTATTCTCATGTTCAGCCTCTCCATATCAAGCATGGTCAATATCGATAATATTATTCATCCCAGCTACCATTTGATTTGGTATCCGGGGTTCGTAATTTTTGGGTCGCTTCTGATTCAGGCTATATTAAGCAAGATATTTAAAGTAGATACCGATACCATGATGGTTACCACCACAGCGCTCGTTTGCAGCCCGCCTTTTGTGCCCATGATTACCACCGCAATTGGAAATAAAAATGTATTGGTTCCGGGAATCACTGTGGGGCTGATTGGTTATGCCTTGGGCAATTATCTGGGGTTTTTTATTGGAGAAATGCTCCGTTTCTTTTAGTTTTACAAGCTCAAAAAAATCTATTTTAGTTGCTTTGAGTGATTTTCAAATATAGATGTTTAAATTTTAGTTATCATGAGAAAGATATTGATTATCATAGTTTTATTTGTAGGATATTCTGTTTTTGCACAAGAATCCGACGATGATTACAGTGGGTTTGAAGCCGGACTGAATGTGGGAGCCTATTTTGGAGCCCGAAATACCGCAAATTTCTACAATGGGGCTGGAAATGAAGATGGAATGAACAGTGCCGACAAAATAATCAACAATGAGCATTATCTCAATCAGATAAATGAAGTGCTTGAGCAGAATGGCTACCGTTATCCGCTTATTGCAGGCTCATACTATACCGAGTATCCAACCAAAATGAAATATACCCCGTCCATCTATGCAGGACTCAATGGCCGCTATTGGCTCAATAGAAAATTAGCCATTTCTGTGTCGATGGATTTCTCCAGATTATATGCCCGCGATCAATTTGTAATTTACAATACCAACCCCAATATTCCGCCAAGTAATAAAGAGAATCAATATGTCATTGGCACCATCGCCGGACAGGAAGACAGAGTAAATATCGACATTGGCATGGTTAGAAGCTTCCGACTTTCCGATCGCACAAACTTTATTACCGAAGTAGGCTTCAACCTCAACAACACCACAGTTGGATTGAATAAAATTGAAATTTACACCCTTGTAATCGATATTAAATACAAGGGCCCTTACGACTATGTGCCCAATTCGGGCAATCCGGAATACGAATTTCGTCAAGGGGGGATTGGATATGGTGCCTACGTTTCGCCGGGCATTCAGCTAAACTTTACCGATGGCATTTCAGTAGATGTGTATTCAAACTTTTATTACACCTATATCAGTCTTGAACATTACAGCCAATGGGGCTTGCACTGGGCTCCCTATATCCGTTTCAATTTTACTCGCATGTTTTTATAAGCGCACCAACAACGCTGGACGCTGTAGAATCTGTCATGCAGTTTTCTTATATGTAAGCCCAAACTTTGCGGGTTGTTGAAAATGTTTTCGATTTTACCTAATAATGTTATTGTGAGTTCCTAATTATTTCTGTTGGTAATCTTTTGTATTTCAATTGAATAGATTATTTTTTTGGTAATTGAACTATCACGATGTATAAATAGTAGCCGCAAATTTATTTTAGTAGAATATGTTGATAAATGATGATTTGCCTATTGTGCATCAATTATTTCTTCCGTATTTTTATATTCCAAATACATATGAATGAGCAGGTTTTACATTGCTTTGCTGATATTTTTACTTCCATTTTTTTCGCTGGCTCAAAGTGTTCAGAGAAGCCAGTCGAATCTGCCTATATTGAGCGGTGTAAAAGGCGAACTTAAAACTGCCATTGGATGGGTATTGCAGGACAATGGCTTGTGGACATCGGCCAATGGGCGAATTCTACTCTACGACAGCGAAGCCAACCGCTCCCCCGATGCGCTCGAAAATCTGGGTCGCGATAATTTTCAGAAAATGGAAATCAAGGAAGTATTGGTGGGTGACGACCAATATGTAGTTCTAATTTATTATTACACAGGTGGTTACTTCGAATTCCCCGATTTGCGACAAAACTTTCATAAAACCGACAATGTGGAGTATTTTGTTTTTAACTCTCAAAAACTCGACGAAATCCTTCCAGAGAACAGCAACTTCAACGAGCCTTACGCAGTAAATCTCGATGTTTATGCTTACGACGACCTCCACGATTTCAAAGCTAAAGACCTCGATACCAAAATTTCTTTCAATATCCTACGCACTCAGGAACTCAAACTGAAAAGCCAGTTCACTGCTATTTTTAATTTGATGCCAGTGATTACCGATGGAAAGAAGTTTTATCGTTTCAGATTGGTTAAATTGCTGAATAAGAAAAGTTTATATCAAAAATATCTTCTCGACGAAAATAAAGATAAGCTCTTTACCCGCACTTATTATGAAGTGCCTTATAAAGATTTTATCGATTTCTTTGCCTCCATCAATGTGATAAAGCCCGATTTTAATGTGGAAAACCCCGAATCATTTGCCGATTTCTATAAAAGGGGCGTTTTGCGGTTCGATCGCGAAAACTTTAGTGGAGCACTCGAAGATTTTAATAATGCCATTAAACTCGAACCCGAAAATAGATTCATGATGCTTTATGCCTATTTGGGAAATACGCAGCACGAAATGGAAAACTATCCTGCGGCCATTAGAGCCTACGATAAAGCCATTCTGTTCGAGCCCGTTGACTCCAGCCAAAAATCGGCCTGGGTTCGCGTTTATTATAACCGCGGAGTATCGAAATTTTTAATGGAAAAGAAAGAAGATGCCTGCAAGGATATGAATAAGGCCAAAAAACTAGGCTTACAGGATGAAGAAGCCCTGGATCATATAGGAAAAATTTGCAGGGGGAAATTGAAAGATGTTATTGGAGAGTAAAACTGTAAACGAGAAGACAGAGAATAATAGAAATGCCGTAAGTAAATTATTGAATGAAGCTTAGGACAATTTATACAGGGTTATTGATAGTTTCTTTTTTAGGAGCTCTTAGCCCTGCGTTTGCCCAAAAAAGCCGAAAAAGCAAACCCGATCCCAAGGCCTGGACAGTGGGGGCTAAGGGAGGCGTCAATATCTATTTTGGCGACTTGAAATACTGGGATTATATTCCAAATACCAAATATGGTGAGCTAACCTATGGCGGAGGAATTTCTATTGGAAAGTATTTATCACCTAAATTTTCCATCACAACCGATTTGGGCTATTTTAACCTTTCGGGTACCAAGCGAAACAATTCTACCTATCGAACCTTCGACACCAAATATCAATTTGCAAATATCAATCTGAATATCAATTTTTTGCAGGTGATGCAAAAACGACCCAAACTAAACAGGCTCTCTGCCTGGGGAAGTATCGGTATTGGTTACGCCCGATGGAAATCAATACTTTACGACACCAAAAATCTCGACACACTCAATACCGTCTACTGGGGAGAGAAAAAATTTCTGTCCACCTTAGCCATTCCAGCCGGATTGCATCTCAAATATTTCATCAATAAGAACTTTTCTTTAGATGCACACTCTTCGCTGGTCTTTGTGAATTCCGATTTGCTCGATGCCAAAGCCGACGGAAATAAAATCGATTATTTCTGGCATACTGGTGTGGGCGTTAACTATCATTTCAGTCTGAAACCATCGAACCGCAGGGTTCCTTTGGAGCCTGTTAAAAACGACAAGGACATTCATATTCTCGATTTCTACGATGTGGATCCCTTTGGCGACCCCGAAATCAAGCGCATCACCAAAAAAGAAATGCTGAATCAGTTGGAAGAGAAGGAGCAAAAAGCCATTTCTTCGGGCAATCATTATCAAGTGGAGCTTTGGGTGCCGCAATTGGCTAATAATAAGAAATTCAGAATCTTAGTCAGAATTTCGAAAAGAGGAATCACTGGAAATGGCTTTTTCAGACTCAATCTACCGTCGGGTTTCTATCCCGTTGACCCCGGAATTTCAGAAGTCACCTACACCCGAATCGCCTATCAATACGATTTCGATTTTTACCTCCCCATGAATAAAGACACACTAAATATCCCCATCGATATTACCATTAGCGAAAGGGGCGATGGTACCTATCCCATTTTCATCGAAGGTGAGGTCATGAATCAGGAAGGAAAGCTTTTTCCGGTTAAAAATGCGCAATACGTTCAAATTCAAGATGGTATAGAGTATAATGATGTGCCCATGGATGTTACAGCCGATACTTTAAGCCAACTGGAAGATGAAAATATGCCCGAAATCGAAACCAAAACCACCATCGAAAATCGGGAACCCTCCCAAATCAGAGAATTGACCGAAGAAGAAGATGGAGTTATATCCTGGCGCATTCAGATTGTGGCCTGCCGGCAACCCTGCAAAACCATCGATGCTTTTTTGACAGAACATGGTGTTGATGTGGAAGTTTCGGTTCATCAGTCGGGTCAGTGGTATCGATACACGGTTTATAGTCTGGAATCGCGCGAAGAAGCAGAGAAGTCCTTGGCTCAAGTACGAAGCCGTTACCAAATTCCAGAGGCTTTTATCGTTCAGTTTAAAAATGGCAAACGTCTGGAGCCAGGCACTGGAAATAAATACGTCTATTCTGAATCTGATGATGAAGATATTGATGACCAGGAATTTACACCTAATGATAGCGATGCTGCGAACTTTAACGCTGCGGATCAGGAAGACGAGAAAGTAGTTTCGGTTCCACAGAAAAAGAAATCGGAAAAACCGCACAGATCGAATTCTGCCATGGAAAATCCCGACGAAGAAACAGAAGAATCCACGGATTTAAAGCCAGGAAATGCCTTTGTTCCAGCTCCTGTTGACGAGAAAATCAGCGTTTATCGCGTTGAAATAGCATCCGCCCCCGATTATCCTATTCCGGTGGAACAGCTACAGGATTGGGTTGAAAATGAGAATATTACCGAATGGACTCAAGGGTTTAATTACCGTTATACCATAGGTCGCTTTGAGAATGAAAAGGTGGCACGGGCATTTCTACAATATGTTCGATTGCAATTTGCACTTCCTGATGCTCATTTGGTTGAGACAAAAGCCAAGACCTGGATTAAAATGATTCCGTAATTTATATCAAATCAATATATTACATTTTATTCACTGGGCTGAATTTCAATAGGAATGGAACGTGTTTGCGATAGATTGCTCACCATGTCAATCACCTTGAGCGAAACCATGTACACTTTAACATCTGAGCCTCCATTGGAGAAAACATGGGTTGGATTTTTTTCCATACTATTGGGTCCGTTGGTGCCAAAAGTCCATAAATAATCGCAGCTGTCTGTGATAATAGTTTCCGAATAATTGGTAAATTGGATGGTGACCGGCGCAGGGCCATCGTTTCCTGTATAAGAAAAAGCAGCAATGGGATATTTATAACCGGGACTTATGGGCACTTCTTTGGTGGTGCATGATGATAAAAGCACTGCTATGGACAGCGAAAAAGCAAGAAACCAATACGTTTTCATGTTTTTATAATTTTTTGAATATGCAAAGTTAATGTATTTTTATTTCTTTGTTGAGAGTACCAAATCTGTTAAGGTTTTTATATTTTTGCCAAACCATATGAATCAAATAAACAAATTGAGAATGAAAAACGGCAAAGATTTTAGTGATTCAAGAGAAGAACTGTATTCCAAAGCAGTGAAAGCAGGGAAGAGAACCTATTTTTTCGATGTAAAAGCCACCAAATCAGACGATAAGTACATTACCATAACCGAAAGTAAGCGTCGTTTTGACAATGATAATGGTAAATACTCCTACGATAAGCACAAGATATTTTTATTTAAAGAGGATTTTGAAAAGTTTCTGGAAGGATTTCACGATGCCGTAGGTTTCATCAATGGCGACTACGTTCCCGATAGCGAAAGCTATTCAAATTTAGATGCACTCGACGATATTAATTTCGACGATTTGGAGAAATAGTATCCATCAGATTTTTAAATAAATTAACATCTGCTTACCAATTGAATAACGGGTAAATGCGAATTTAGATGCTCGTTTTTGTGCCCCCGAAAAGCAGAAGAAAATGTCCTGGTTATTGGGGTTGTTAACAAAAAAAAGCGGTTCAAAGGGTAAATATTGTATTTTTGTAGAATTAAAATCTTGAGAATTTCATGGCCAAAATAATTTCAGTAGCCAATCAAAAAGGCGGGGTAGGTAAAACAACTACAGCAATAAACCTGGGGGCAGGATTTGCGGTTTTAGAGCGCAAAACCCTCATCATCGATGCCGATCCACAGGCCAATGCCACCAGTGGTTTGGGTATTGACCCAAAAAATGTACAAACCAGTGTCTACGAGTGTATTATGGATGGTATCGATCCCCGTTCCATCGTCATGAATACCAACACTCCCAATCTAGATATCATTCCGGCTCACATAGACCTGGTGGGTGCCGAAATCGAAATGATAAATATGCCCGGTCGCGAGTATATGCTTTTAAAAACTCTGGCTGCTATTCGTAATGATTATGATTTTATCATTATCGATTGCTCCCCATCATTGGGTTTGGTTACCGTGAATGCTCTGGTAGCCAGCGATTCGGTTATTATTCCGGTTCAATGCGAGTATTTCGCTCTCGAAGGCCTCGGGAAACTGCTCAATACCATTAAAATTGTTCAAACCCGCCTCAATAAGGCACTTGATATCGAAGGAATTCTTTTAACCATGTACGATAACAGATTGCGCTTGTCGCGTCAGGTGGTGAAAGAAGTGAAAACGCATTTTCAAAAAATGGTTTTTAAAACCCTGATTAACAGGAATATAAAACTTAGTGAAGCCCCAAGCTTTGGCGAAACTGCCATTATGCACGACGCCACCAGCATTGGAGCCATCAACTACCTCAATCTGGCTCGCGAGATTCTTCAAAAGAACAATATGACAGCCATGACCAACGAACAGAAAAAATTGTAGATAATGAATAAAAAGAGAGCATTAGGAAGAGGATTAGATGCAATTCTTTCGGGACCCGAGACCGATATCACTTCTTCGGATTTTTCGGGAGATTATTTGGCTGGTGCTGTTGCCGAATTGAATCTGGATCAAATTGAAACCAACCCATTTCAACCCCGTACCGATTTCGATTTGGTCGCCCTTGATGAGTTGGCCGATTCTATTAAAAATCAGGGAATTATCCAACCCATCACCGTTCGGAAACTGGGCTATAACCAATACCAGCTCATATCGGGCGAGCGCCGTTTTCGCGCAGCAAAATTGGCAGGCTTAACAACCATCCCTTCATATATCCGTTTGGCCAACGATGAGCAAATGCTCGAAATGGCTCTGGTGGAAAATATTCAACGCGAGAATCTTAACTCCATCGAAATTGCCATCAGCTATCAACGACTTATCGATGAGTGTTCTATTACTCAGGAAGAAGTGAGCAAAAAAGTGGGTAAGAATCGCAGTACAATCACCAACTATATCCGACTCCTAAAATTGCCCGTTGAAATTCAGCTGGCCCTGCGTGCCAATCAAATCAGTATGGGTCATGCCAGAGCCATCATAACCGTTGAGAATCCGGTGGCTCAGCTAAAAATTTTAGAGAAAATAATTCAACAAAACCTTTCTGTGCGCGATGTTGAGAAATTGGTGAAAGAATTGCTCAATCCGCTGGGGAAACTCAAAGAGAAAATTAGCGAACCAGCCACACCGGCCATGGCAGAATATGGCCGTAGAATTGGCGAAATTGTCGGAAAACCCATTCAGGTTAAACCTGGTAAAGGCGGGGGAGGAAAGCTATCTTTCGATTTTCAGTCGGAAGAAGATCTGCGTCGAATTATGCTAGCCATCACCGGAGGTCATGCCTGATTTGCGGGCGATATGGAAACTTAATTACCGGGGTGGCGCATTGGCTTTTTTGCTGTTTATGCTGGCCGCATCCCCCAATTCCTTAGCTCAGGAGCCTGAAAAACTTGGATTGCACAACGACTCAATTTACAGGTATTTCCCCAAACAATCCCCCATTAAAGCCACATGGATGTCGGCTGCCTTGCCCGGTTTGGGTCAATACTATAATGGCCAATACTGGAAGATTCCAATTATTTATGGAGGATTTAGCACTTTCGCTTTTTTCGTGATTCAGAATCGATACGAATACACCAGATTTAAGGAAGCCTATGCATTAAGTGTGGAGTTCGAAGGGAGTCAAACCACCGGAAATGAACTGGTTGATAACTACACCAGTGCCCAGCTATTGACTCAGCGGGAATATTACCAAAGCAGCCTCGAATTGAGCTATATCCTTACCGGAGTTTTCTATCTGCTTCAAATTGTGGATGCTACCGTTGATGCCCATCTCTATAATTTCAATATCGACGATGATTTGTCGTTTCAAATTCAACCGCTGATAATTCCCGACCAAAGGGGGATGAAAATTGCACCTGGCATCGGAATACGTTATACCATTTCAACTCATTGATGATGAATAGAAACCTCAGGATAGTATTGATAGGCTATGGAAAAATGGGGAAAGCCATAGAAAAACTTGCCATCGAAAAAAATCATGAAATCGTTGCTGTGATTGATTCCCCGGAACATTGGATTGAAAAGCAAAAAGAAATTTCCACCGCCGATGTGGCTATCGATTTCAGTATTCCCCAGGCAGCACTTACTAATATTGACAACTGTTTGAAAATCAATCTACCCTTGGTGGTTGGAACCACCGGATGGTACGATAAGTTGCCCCAGGTTCAGGAAGCAGCAGAAAATTCGGAGGGAGCTATTTTGTGGGCAAGTAATTTTAGTCTGGGAGTTCAGATTCTCTTTCACTTGAATGCAAGATTAGCCGAAATTATGAATCGGTATCCCGAATATTCCCCAGGAATTCAAGAGATCCATCATACCCAAAAGCTCGACGCACCATCAGGAACAGCCATCCAATTGGCCAATGGAATATTACAATCTTATCCTGAGCTAAACGGTTGGTATTTGATTGAAAATGAGAGCTATAAATTTAATGCGCTTCCTGTTTTCAGCCAACGGATTGGTCAGGTAACGGGTACGCACCACATCAGCTATAGCAGCTCGGTTGATACAATAACCATTTCGCATGAAGCCAAAAACAGAGAAGGTTTTGTTTTTGGGGCAGTATTGGCAGCTGAATGGCTCGTGGGCAAGCGTGGATTTTTTACCATGAAAGATGTTTTAGGTTTCTAATAAATTTCTAAGATATTATGCCAGGAAAAAAGTTTTTTTTACTTGTGAATCTAATCAGTTTCCTCATTCTTGGGGGAAGCGGATTGGTCATGTTTTTTGCTTTCCGGGATTTGGTTTTTCATAAAACACTGGGAATGAATCAGCAGGAGTGGCTTTCCATTCACACCATGTTTGCTTCGGTTACGGTGGTTTCTGTTTTTTATCATGTGGCCGAGCGCTGGCATTGGGTAGAGCAGGTAATTTTGCGCAAGTCAAAAGCCAAATTTTCTACTGAAATTGTTGGTAGAAGAAGGAACAATACCTGGCTTATCATCATTTTTACTTTTACAGCCTCCACAGGTTTTATCAACTGGATATTGGATGGCGATTGCGCTGCCTGCGTTTATATCCACAATAAACTGGGGATTGCCCTTTGGCTCGTCATTTTGATGCATCTGTATAAACATCGCAATATTCTTCGGAGCAGATAATGACTTAGTTTATAGAGATTTTTTATTATCGATATCTTTTACTTAAGAACTCCTGATTTGAACGAATCATCAGCGGCTGAAAATGGGTTTCAAAAAGCCCCTTAATTGCTCAAATTCAATAAGAAAAGCATCGTGGCCATGAATAGATTTTATGAGGTGGTATTCATTGCGGATATTCAGCCGATCGAGCATTTCTTTGGTTCGGTAGGTTTCTTCGGGGACAAAAAGAAAGTCGGTATCGATGGCAATTTGAACAATGGTAGATTTAATGGGTTTCACTGCTTCTTCAAAGGAGCCTTTATGCGATGTGATGTCCAAGGTTGTCAGCAGATGAGTCATCATTTGATAGGCCGTGAACTCAAACCTTTTTTCAAGTTTTATTCCGTGATGCCTAAACCAGGATTCCACATTGTAAAGACTTTCATCGGCGGTTTTTGAACGTTTGAATTTAGCCTGAATGGACTGGGGAGTTCTGTAAAACATCATGGCCATCATCCGCGCAATTTCCAATGGTTTTGTGGAATGTTGCAAAATCTGCATCTGAATATAGTTGAAACCAATTATCCAATCGCTTGATTGCCAATAGGTTGCTACTGGAATTACATAATCAATCATCTCTGGTTCTAAAATTGCCATTTCCCAGGCCAATCCGCCCCCCAAACTTCCCCCAATTACTGCAAAAAGCTTTTTAATCCCAATTCCATGCAGCGCTTTAATAAATAATTGAGCGACATCTCTGGTTGTATAATTCTCAAAATCAGTGATTAAGCTGCCATCATAGGCATTTCCCGGAATATTAAAGGCAATTACCGTGTAACGGAGCGTATTGATGAGTTTCCCATCGCCAACAATGGTTCTCCACCATCCTTTTTCCGGGCTTATGAGATCGGAATTTCCTGTGAGCGCATGGTTCACAAGAACCACAGGTGCCGAGTGGAGAGGTTGTCCAAATGTTTGATAAGTCAGATTTATTTCAGGTATGGTATGGCCTGTTGATGTTTTAAAATTGTTGATGCCGAAGGTCAGGAACTCTGGTCGCATGAATATGGTTGGTTCAGTTAATAATTTAAAACCGCAAATCTACAATACTTCTTCTTGATTCCGACTATCGCATTTTAGCCTTTAAAGAATGAACAACCTTGTAAAATAGCCAAAAAACATT
>DYSN01000024.1:0-11315 GCA_020718205.1 Draconibacterium orientale | reverse complement strand
ACCTTGTAAAATAGCCAAAAAACATTCAAAACAACCTTGTAAAATAGCCAAAAAACATTCAAAACAACCTTGTAAAATAGCCAAAAAAGTACTATTTTTGCCTTGTAAAATAGCCAAAAAACATTCAAAACAACCTTGTAAAATAGCCAAAAAAGTACTATTTTTGCCTTGTAAAATAGCCAAAAATAAAACAGATGATACCAAGAAACATATATAAGTCTTTAAAAGAGTGGAAGATAAGTTCCAGCAGAAAGCCGCTTTTAATTCGTGGTGCCAGACAGGTTGGCAAGTCATATATTGTTGACCATTTTGCAAAAAATGAATTTGCAAACTATATTACCATCAATTTTGAAAGAAATCCGGAGTTTCTGACGGTTTTTCAAACTCATGATCCAAGAGAGATAATCGAAAAAATTTCATTGCTCACAGCAAAAAAGATTGTCCCTGGTAAAACTCTATTATTCTTAGACGAAATTCAGGATTGTCCGAATGCCATTGTATCACTTCGGTACTTTTACGAGGAACTCCCTGATTTGCATGTGGTTGGGGCGGGCTCTTTACTCGAATTTACGCTTGAATCCGGAAATTTTAAAGTACCTGTTGGCAGAATTCAATATTTATATATGCTTCCACTGAGTTTAAATGAATTTATGGAAGCCATTGGAGAACAAGACTTGATCGCTTATGTTGCAGCAAACGGATTAAAATCGGAGATACCTGATGTTTTGCACGACAAGCTCCTTTCAATTGTAAGGAAGTATTTTTTATTGGGGGGAATGCCGGCTGTAGTAAATGAGTACATTAAGACAGGTGATATCATAGAATGCCGGAAAATACAACGCTCAATTATAGATACTTATATTGATGATTTTGGAAAATATTCCAAAATGACGCACCATAAGAATTTAATAAAAGTATTTTATTCTGCCGCGGCTAAAGTGGGACAAAAGTTTGTTTATGCATCAATTGATAATACCGTAAAATCACGCGAACTTAAATTGGCGGTTGAATTGTTGGAAACTGCCGGGGTTATTAAAAGAATTAAGCGAACCAATGGTGATGGATTGCCATTGGAAGCCAATGTGAAAGATAATTTTTTCAAACTATTATTTTTAGATATTGGTCTCATGCACAATATCAGTCAGATGTATGGGGAAACTATTCTACAGGAAAATTTAGCTTCAATTTTTCAAGGAGCTGTTGCTGAGCAATTTGTCGGACAAGAATTACTGGCCATCCAGAATCCCTATTCAAGTCCAAATCTCTACTATTGGGCAAGGGAAGCGAAAAGTAGCAATGCAGAAGTAGATTACCTGGTGAGCATAAAGAACAAAATTATACCCATTGAAGTAAAATCAGGAAACTCAAATAGCATGAGAAGTTTAAGGCTTTTTATGGAGCAATATCATTCTGAATTTGGGATTAAAATTTCTGAAGATAGCTTTCAAATTGGGGTAAAAATTATTTCAATTCCATTCTATGGCATATTAAATATATTGAATTTGCCTGAAAAACAATAATTTATGGATGCTGCTAATGATTGTGGTTTTTGAAGTATTTGATTTTTAAAAAGTGCAAAATACTGTGATTCGTTGGTTTTGCAATGGTTAACATAAACCCTATTTTTGCCAAAAAAAATGATGGAAAATCAAAAACCCGATGGAAGAATTCGAGCCCACATCAAACCAGGCGATTTGGTTCAAATTGTGCTCAAGAAGGATCAGTCAACCGGTGAACTCACCGAAGGAATTGTGAAACGATTACTAACAAGCGCTCCAGAGCATCACCGGGGGATAAAAGTTATGCTCGACGACGGACAAGTGGGTCGTGTTCAACATATTATAGAAGACTAATAATGCGAAGCTTATTAAGGGCTCTTGAGAGATTTATACCTGATTGAACGAGATTCGCAGTTGTTGTTCCAGATATTTCACCTTTTTCAAATCGAAGGTATTCACAAAACAAATAGAAATTCCTTTTTGCCCTGCGCGACCTGTTCGTCCGCTTCGGTGGGTGTAATAGTCAATCTGATCGGGCATTTGATAATGAATCACATAAGCCAGATTGGCAACATCTATACCGCGGGCGGCTAAATCGGTGGCCACAATCACTTTCAAACTCCCGTTCTTGAAGGCTCGCATGGCCTTGTCCCGCTCTTTTTGAAGCAAATCGCCATGAATGGCATCCGCCGAAATATTTTTTGCTATCAATTGTTTGGTCAAAGTCTGAGCTACCGTTTTGGTTTTGCAGAAAATCATTCCCCTGCCATCACCCTGTTTGTCGAGAAAACGAAGCAGAACATTGAATTTTTCCAGATCGTCGCACATAATATATTGATGCTCAATATCTTTATTGACTTTATTTTTTCCCGTCAACTCAATCTTAACAGCATTTTCCGAAAGATGCGTATTGATAATTTGCTTAATCTCAGTGGGCATGGTGGCCGAGAAAAGCCATTTGCTTTCAACCTTCGATAGCTGACTTAAAATTTCGTTCAATTCATCTTTAAATCCCATACTCATCATCTCGTCGGCTTCGTCAAGAATCAGTGTCTTTACATGGCGCAAATCCACTGCTTTGCGCTTAACTAAATCGATTAAACGTCCGGGGGTTGCAACCACAATATGCGTGGTTCGGCTCAATGCGGCTATTTGAATCTCTATTTTGGGTCCGCCATAAACGGCTTCTACAAAAATCTTGTCGCTGTATTTGGTATATTTAAACAGTTGTTTGGCAATTTGTTGGCCAAGTTCACGGGTGGGGGAAAGTATCAACCCCTGAATGGCATTGAGCTTTGGGTCAATACGGTGCAAAAGCGGAAGGCCAAAAGCCGCTGTTTTGCCTGTGCCTGTTTGCGCTTGTCCCACCAAATCGGTGTTGGTGTTTAACAATGCCGGAATCACCTGCCGCTGTATCTCGGTAGGGATAATAATTTTCATTTCTTCCAGTGCTTTTAAAAAGTCTTTCCTGACTCCTAATTCTTCGAAATTTTCCAATATATTTTTTTTGCAAAGGTATTTATTTTAATTGAGCTAATGTGAGTTAACCAAATTGTTACAGAAACACTGATTAAATAAAGAGCTACAGTCATACGAAGGTGAAAAAAGAAACCTAAAAAGGTCAGCTCGATTACCTAATGAATAATAACTAAATATGCCATCGATGCATTTTAAAATGAAGATAAAGTAGATTCTGCGAGTTTCAACTTCGATTTTACCAACAATTCGGTGTTATTGTCACTGGTTTACCGCTTGAAATAATTCTAAGAGTATTAAAGGGCTATAAACGGGAGGCAGCATCCTGTTTATAGCTCTTTTTGATTTCAGTAATTTTATGTTAGTAGCTCTTTGACAAAACAAGTAGTTTTATAAAATTGATGTAAAATCTTCATTAACAATGCCATATCGATATTCGTTATATAGATTTCGGTTTTTAATAATGGATTTCTCCAATACACAATCGAGCTTATAGCTGGCTTTTTCAAGTACTCGTTGCGATGCTTTATTATAATCAAAAACTCCTGCATAAATTCTAATCAGGTGAAGTTTTTGAAATCCATATCCGGTAATGAGTCGGACGGCTCTTGTGGCTATTCCACGTCCCCAAAAGGGTTCGCCTATCCAATATCCTACTTCTGCGGTAAGTCTGTAAATATTGGTTTGTTGAATCAATCCTATGATGCCTGCTATTTCATCTCCAAATTCAATAAGGAAGGTTGTTTGGGGAGCTTCCAACTGACAACGAGCGATAAATTCGGTGGCATGATTCTCATTATAAGGAAAAGGAATTAAATCAGTCAGGTTGTCCCAAATTTTTCTGTTATTGCACAATTCGGCAAGACGCTTTGAATCAGTTTCTTTAAAGGGTCTTAACTTTATTATTTGATCTGTTAATTCCATTTTTAACCAAATTTAAAATCATGAATTCCATTTACACAGCAACATTAAATTCTCTTAAGGCATCATTCAGCGAGGTTTTAAGGTTGGTCGATGGTTTTCTTTGGCCAATAATTAATGCGCAGGGAACCTGATAATTTCCTGCCGGAAAGGTCTTGGTATAGCTTCCGGGAATCACCACGGAGCGTGGCGGAACAACCCCGTGATATTCAATAGGATTATCTCCCGAAACATCGATTATTTTTGTTGTTTTGGTTATCACCACATTGGCTCCCAAAACGGCCTCTGTACCTATTCGCGCACCTTCAACCACAATACAACGCGAGCCAATAAAACAACCGTCTTCAATTATAACAGGAGCTGCCTGAACTGGTTCTAAAACACCACCAATACCAACGCCTCCACTCAAATGTACATTTTTGCCAATCTGTGCACAACTTCCTACCGTTGCCCAGGTATCGACCATAGTACCAGTATCTACAAAGGCACCAATGTTAACATAACTGGGCATCAAAATAACGCCGGGAGCTATATAACTTCCATATCGTGCCACAGCATTTGGAACTACCCGAACATTTTTTTCCATGAAATTCTGTTTCAGAGCAATTTTATCATAATACTCAAAAGGGCCTACAGAAGTGGTAACCATTTGCTGAATTGGGAAATATAGGATCACCGCTTTTTTAACCCACTCATTCACAATCCAACCTTCGGCAGTGGGTTCAGCCACACGAATTTTCCCCTTTTCTAATAGCTCAATAATCTCTCTAACCGATTTACGAACATGTTCTTGTGATAGTAATTCCCGGTTTTCCCAGGCTTCCAGCACATGCTGTTTCCATTCCTTATTCATGGTATTTTTTTGTGCAATGATATGAAATATATAAAAATAGGGGAGCCTATTGTTTGATGAAATCTTCGGAATCGCAATCAAATACCATCATTCAATCCTTTGGCCTCATATATTTATTATTCTTACTTTTGCAGCTGAAAAATGGGAAGAATACTTGCAATAGATTATGGAAGTAAAAAATCGGGACTCGCTGTTACCGATGAGCTTCGGTTGATTGCCAATCCGCTTACCACCATCGAATCGGCTAAACTCATCGATTTTCTTAAAAAATATATCGTTGATGAGAAGGTTGATATTGTGGTAGTTGGAGAACCAAAAACCATGGACAATAACCCCAGCGACGCCACCAGATTTATCAATCCTTTTCTGGGGAGGTTAAAACACACCTTTCCAAAATTGGTCATAGATCGAATGGACGAGCGTTTTACAAGCCGAATGGCTTTTCAGGCCATGATAGACAGTGGATTGGGGAAAAAAGCCAGGCAAAACAAGGAGCTTGTCGATAGCATTAGTGCGGCAATTATTCTTCAATCGTATTTAGAATTTAAAAAGATTTAAAATGGTATTACCAATTGTAGCCTATGGCCACGCCACTTTGAAAAACATGTCACACGACATAGAAAAAGACTATCCAGAGTTGGATAAACTCATAGAAGATATGTTCGAAACCATGTATACCACCAATGGAGTTGGATTGGCTGCTCCTCAAATAAATCGCAATATAAGATTGTTTGTGGTTGATGCTGAACCTTTTAAAGAAGATTATCCTGATGCAGAAGGACAGAAGAGAGTGTTTATAAATGCTCATATACTGGAAGAAGATGGCGATGAATGGAGCTTTGAAGAAGGCTGTTTAAGTGTCCCCGATATTCACGAGGCAGTTTTGCGTAAACCCAGAATCAAAGTGAGTTATTTTAACGAAAATTGGGAGCATCACGAAGAATGGTTCGAAGGTATTTTGGCTCGAATCATGCAACATGAATACGATCATATTGACGGAAAGATATTTACGGAAAAAATAAATAATATGCGCAAACTCATTATCAAGCGCAAACTGGCAGATATTACCAATGGTAGAATTGATCCGAAATACAAAATGATATTCGCAAGTCAGAAAAAGGCTCGATAATCCATTTCTGCCCAATAAAAAAACCGCAGCTCATCTTCAATGAACTGCGGTTTTTTTATTTCATCCCCAATGGGCTAAACCATTCCGGAGAAACCCATAAAAGCCAAGGCCAGGATTCCGGCGGTGAGCAAAGCTATTGGAATGCCTTTCATTCCTTTGGGAGGCTCCATGAGCTCCAAATGCTCCCGAAGTCCGGCAAACAAAACCATTGCCAAGCCAAAACCCACCGAGGTGGATAGCGCAAATACTACACCTTCCATCAGATTGAAATCTTTTTGGATGGTTAGAATTGCAACTCCCAGAACAGCGCAATTGGTAGTGATAAGTGGCAGAAAAACGCCTAAGGCTGCGTAGAGTGGGGGGCTTACTTTCTTCAGAATGATTTCAACCATTTGAACCAATGCAGCAATGATAAGAATAAAGGTAATGGTTTGGAGAAATCCTAAGTTTAATGGAATCAGAACATTATAGTTCACAATCCAGGTTACTATGGTTGCCAGTGTAATAACAAACATCACAGCACCGCTCATTCCCAGCGATGTGGATAGCTTATTAGATACCCCTAAAAAGGGGCAAATACCCAGAAATTGCGCCAACACAACATTGTTGACGAAAATGGCCGATATTATGATGAGTATATATTCCATAATCTCTGTTTTTATGCCTTTTTATTAATTTTATTCACGATTGCGATCAGATAGGCCAAAGCAATAAATGCTCCGGGAGCCAGAATAAAGACCAGAATAGCATCGGCCTGAATGAATTTGAAATTGAAAATGGCGCCGCTGCCAAGCATTTCTCGTATGCTTCCGAGTATGGTTAACGTCATGGTAAAGCCTAAGCCCATTCCAAGTCCATCGAGAATGGATGAAAACACCGTATTTTTCGATGCAAAAGCTTCGGCTCTTCCCAAAACAATACAGTTCACAACAATTAAAGGAATAAACAATCCCAATTGTGCGTAAAGTGCTGGCACATAGGCTTGCATCACCAGTTCAACAATAGTAACAAACGAAGCAATGATTATAATGAACGCCGGAATCCGCACTTTATCCGGTATAAAGTTCTTTAAAAGACTAATCACCAGATTTGAACCCACAAGAACAAAGGTGGTTGCAAGTCCCATTCCCAGACCATTGAAAGCCGACGTTGAGACGCCTAATGTGGGACACATTCCCAGCAGTAATACTAAGGTTGGATTCTCTTTAATAAACCCTTTTGTTAAATTTTGTAATTGACTCATTATTCAGTTCCTCCTTTGGTTTTTGAAAATGTTGTCCAGGCACGTTGAGTAGCATCGCAAAAAGCTCTTGAACTGATGGTTGCTGCAGTAATTGCATCAACCTGTCCGCCGTCCTTTTTAACTTTGAGAGTAAAATCAAGTGGATTTTTATTTTCAAACTGATCCTTAAATTTGGGGTCAGCCATTTTGGTTCCTAACCCTGGGGTTTCTTTGTGCTCCAGTACCGAAATATTGTGAATACTGCCATCGGGTTTAAACCCAACCATAAGCTTTACCAATCCACTAAAACCTTTCATGGTATAGGTTTCGACTGCTGTCCCTACCCGCGAGCTATCCTGAAATGCATCGTAGAAAATTAGTGAATCGGATGGTGATACTCCATCCACAGCAAATATTTTATAACTGGGCTTTAGAATATTGAACTCAGGTAAAACATCTTTAATAGCATTTTCTATCTTTTGTTTCTTAGCCAGCTCTATGGGTTCCTTGGTTACTGAGTACACATAACCCAGAGCCAGCCCGGCCACTGCCGAAACTACAAAAAGAACATAAACCATATTAACAAGGGTGGATTCTTTTTTAGCCATGTTTCACCTCCTTTCCAAATCGTGTGGGTTTCATTGTATTGTTAATCAGCGGAACAGTTGCATTCATAATGAGAATGGCAAAAGAAACTCCTTCGGGATAGGCTCCCCAAATTCTGATAATAATGGTTAAAAGTCCGATGCCCACACCAAAAATAAGCTGTCCATTCCGTGTCATGGGCGATGAGACCATGTCGGTGGCCATAAAAATGGCTCCAATGAGCAAGCCCCCGGTTAATATATGGAACAGCGGATTTGCATATTGCTCTGGGTCAATAAGCCAAAACAAACCACTAAACAATGCTACTGTTACCAAAATACTTACGGGTATTTCCCAGGTAATGATTTTTTTCCAAAGCATATAAATGCCACCCAGCACAAGAGCTATGGCCGATGCTTCGCCTAAGCTACCCCCCATATTGCCAATAATCAGGTGGTTAATGTCGGGCATTTCGGGAGAATTAAGGATTTCGGTAACTGTTTTTCCTGCTCCAAGTCCTTCTTTTAATAATCCCAGAGCTGTTGGCCCTGTAATCCCATCAACCAATCCATCTACAATGGGTTTTGGGGTGGGCCAGCTGGTCATTTGAACAGGAAAAGAAATCAACATAAATACCCGTCCTACCAAAGCGGGATTAAAGGGGTTTTTTCCCAATCCGCCATAGCTCATTTTTCCAATACCAATTGCTACCAGCGAACCTATCACTACAATCCACCAGGGGAGATTTGCCGGAACGTTGAATGCCAGAAGCAATCCGGTGATTACTGCACTGCCATCAGAAATAGTTTCACCACCCTTTATCAAATATTTTTGTATGGCCCATTCAAAAAATAGTGAAGACGCTACGGCCAGAAAAACCACCCGCAAGGCATCGATGCCAAAATAATATATGGAAACCAGCAAAGCCGGAATCAATGCATATACCACTCCCCACATGATTTTTTTTGTGGAAAAATCACCATGCACATGGGGAGATGCCGATATTGTTAATAAACTCATCGATATTGTTGTTTAATGTTATCTTTTATTTCTGTTTCTAATGTTTTGACCCACCTGATTTTTACCATATCTGATATAGTCGAGCAGAGGAATGTTTGCGGGACAAGTATAAGAACACGATCCGCATTCAATACAGTCCATAACCCTTTCGTTTTCAACCCTGTCGAAGAGTTTCAATTTGCTGGTTTTGGATAGTAAAACGGGCTCTAATCCCATGGGGCAAGCCTGAACACATTTGGCACATCTGATGCAATTGGATTCATCCTCCCGATGTGATTCTTTTTCCGGCATTAGTAAAATTCCTGAAGTACCTTTCACTACAGGTATTTCGCTATTCAACAATGCCTTGCCCATCATGGGGCCTCCATTAATTATCTTACCTGTGTCTTCGGGCAATCCACCTGCTGCTTCTAAAAGCTGACCCACCGGAGTTCCAATTCGTACCAGAAAATTCGATGGTTTGGTCACGGAATGACCAGTAACAGTAACGACCCTCTCGAATAAAGGTTTGTTTTTTTGAACCGCTTCATAAACGGCCACAGCTGTTCCAACATTATTTACCACGCAACCCACTTCAATAGGCAATTTGCCCGAAGGAACCTCGCGACCCGTAAGTGCCTGAATAAGTTGTTTCTCACCACCTTGTGGATATTGAACTTTAAGGGCGTGAACAGTAATGCCGGCGAATTTTGCAGCAAGTTGCGATAAATGTGAAATAGCATCGGGTTTATTGCTCTCAATGCCAATCATAGCTTTTTGAACCTGAAGTCCTTTCATAAGGATTGAAACTCCAACGAGCATTTCTTCGCCGCGTTCCAGCATAATTCTGTGGTCGGAAGTTAAATAGGGTTCGCATTCCACACCATTGATAATCAGTGTATCTACTCTTTTCCCCTCTGGAACCATGAGTTTGACAAACGATGGAAAAGTGGCACCGCCAAGCCCCACAACACCCATTTCGTTTATCTTATCGGTAATTTCTTTACTGTTAAGCTTGATTTCATGAACAATCTCCTTGCTTGTATCGATGGTCTCAAGCCATTCATCGCTATCTGTTGTGATAATAATGGCAGGTTTTCTATAACCACTGGAATCGTAGGTTTCGTCAATTTTCAAAACTTTTCCCGAAACTGATGAATGAATATTGGCAGAAATAAATCCTGTGGCTTTGGCAATAAGCTGACCGACTTTAACCATGTCGCCCTTTGCAACAACAGCTGTTGCCGGTGCTCCCAGATGCTGTCCAATAGGAATAGTCACCTGCTTCGGAAGTGGCAGTACTTCAATGGCAGCATTGGCTGAAAGTTTATTTTCGGGCGGATGAACTCCGCCAAGTTTAAAGGTTTTCATTTAAAATCTCCTTCTATTTTTTTCGTCCTATTAGACTGTATTTTTGCTATGATTTTATATTATTCCTGATTATTACTCTTGTTCTCAGCTGTTTCTGGCGATGCAGGCACAGCGTTAGTAACTGAAGTTGGAGCTGATTTTGCTTCTTCTTTTTTGGGAGATGAAGCATCGGAAGTTTCAGCGGTTTTTTTGAGCTTTTTCAGGGGGAAATTGATTTCGTGAATGGCGTTTGTGGGGCAAACAGGTTCGCATTTGCGACAGAGTTTGCACTTTTCGTAATCTATGTAGGCTCTGTTGTTCTTCATTGTAATGGCATCGTGCGGACAAGCTTTGAAGCAGAGAGAGCAGCCAATGCAGGCAACCTCACAATTTTTCTTTGCCACGGCCCCTTTATCTTCATTAACACAGGCAACAAAAATGCGCAACTCTTTCTTTCCCACATTGCGCAATTCGATAATATCTTTCGGACATGCCACCACACAGGCATTACAGGCAACGCAATTATTGGTCACTTCAGGCAGCATGGTAGCGGGGTTGATATGAATGGCATCGAAATCGCAGGCGGCAACGCAGTCGCCCAAACCAAGACAACCAAACGAACATCCTCCCTCGCCCGAGAATAATGATGCGGCAGCAGCACAATTGCTTATGCCTTCGTACTTTACTTTGCCTGGAGAATTGGCTGTTGATCCATTGCAGCGAACAACAGCTATCTGTGGTTCAAGAATTTGCGCTTCGAGCCCCAGTACTTTTCCCACTTGTTGCATCACATCGTTTCCACCCACCGGGCATTTGAATCCTTCCATAGAGCCTGCCTTTACAATGGCATCGGCGAAAGCCCTACAGCCGGCATATCCGCATCCACCGCAGTTGGCGCTGGGCAAAACGGCCTCCACATCATCGATTCGGGGGTCTTCGTAAACTTTGAATTTTTGAGCTACTAAATACAGGATTACTGCTGATAAAAGGGCCAGAACTCCAAGAGAACCAACGGCATAGAGAATAATTTCGCTCACGATAATTATTTTTTATTGTTACTTTAGTTTACTTCTCGTTGTAAAGGAGAAAATCTACAGCTTTCTGATGGTTGGTTGTAAAAACAATCTCTCCATCATTTTTCATAATCGGAGATATTTAACATTTTGTTAAATAATTAATTCAATAAACCATTCAAAAAGCAGCGCAAAAATAACAATTAAACCAGTAAAAGCGGTTAATCCGGTTGACTAACTTGCATTTATGTAAGAAGTTGATATTTAA
>DYSN01000253.1 GCA_020718205.1 Draconibacterium orientale | reverse complement strand
CTCCTTTAAGAAAGCAAGTGACATTAGAATATTTTTCTCCCTGTCCCCCTTTACGGGGTAATTTAGTTCGGTCGCTTTGCAAGCCGAACCTCGCATAAGCACGCCACTACTTAGAAAGTTTCCTAGATGTATTTAATTCTGTGAGAGCTAACCACTGTTGATTAAGAAATAAGCTTTCGCTTTTTCATTCTCCTTATTGGGCCTTATCAGTTTTTATCCTGAACGTGCCACGACAGTGCTGGATTTAAAAGAAGGGGTGCCAGTCTTTTGATGAGCATGTCTTATCGTTAGACTGCTACGCAACTGTTGGGCCTCACCCTTCATCCCAAGCTTCACCTGAGGCCATCCATTACCAATACAAATTATCAGCTTCCTTCGTCTTAAAGAGTGAAAGAAGGGATACCTCGCATTCTACATCCATGTAAAATTCAGATGAGTGGAACTCTTATTCGCTATTGCTTAATCAATTTTTTTCTTAGCTCTGTTCTCGTCCGTAATTTATCCTCCCAATCATCGTGATAGGTTTCGTTATTTTTTAATAAACTCAAGGTCAGTGATGCCACTTTTCTCGCCAATGCAACTTTCGCATCTTTATGTGATTCACCTTTTGCCCTGAGAGCGTCGTAGTGGTCTCTCAGAGTCGAATCCGATCTCATGGCACTTTCCGCGGCACCAATAAAAACGTCTCTGAGTTCACGTCTCCCGTGAACTCGTTTGTTCCCATAAATACGTCCACCAGATTCCTGGATATGACGAACCAGCATGCAATAACCCCAGAACTGATGTTTATTTTTAAAGCGCTCAGGAGTGCAAACGATCGCCACGATGATATTTGCCCTTATCAAACTGATACCCGGAATCGTCATCAGGTTTCTAATGGGTTTGTATGTTTTTTGATTATGGTGAAACCGGTCTTTATATTTTTCTTTTTCTGACTCTAGATACTCAATCTGACTGAAAAGATTATTGGCCACAAACTTTGAAGAATCATTCGATAACTGAGACGCCTTTTCCCGACAAGATTTGTAGAAATTATTTTCATCTGTAGCTATGGCCTCAGATCTAAAAACAGCTTTCAGGCGATTTTTAAATCGTATGATTTCACCAGTGATATCCAGGTAACCACTAACTAAAGTTCTAAGTTGAATCCAGTGGGAGTTGTCATGATAGACCGGAGACACGTGATTGGTTCTAAGTTCCTGGGCCAGATGAAGAGCGTCCCTGAAATCCGTTTTGGCACCCTGTTTTTTTGCCAGATAAACTGGATTACAAACGACTAACTTATCCACCTTTTCCCTGAGCGCAATGTAAACCCACTGGGATAAATGGCACTCTTCAAAAACCAAGTGTCTTTCTCCGTTAATCTGATTGATAACAGATTCCAGGGATTTTTCAGTGGTTGGGACTTCTTTACGAAGAACACACTGTCCTTCCTGGTCAACGACGGCAAATGTTGATGATTTACTGTGAATGTCCAATCCGATAAAATACTTCATAAGCAGCATCTCCTCTTGATGTGAATGGTTTCTTACGAAATTCCATTCTAATGCCACTCATCTTTATAGATTTGGCATGGTCAGGATTTACCTCTTGAACAAGGCCCATGTGGACTATGCTCTGAGGCGATGCTGCTTTCTTACACTGTCTTTAGGAGAGACCAATGAAGTTTCTAGTTATTATTTCAGTTCTATTCTCACTCAACTCATTTGCTCAAGAAGAAATCAAATTATTTTCTGTGCAAGACTATATTTCATGGCGAGTAAATACAAAATTCGTTCAAACCGCTGATGGTGTTGGAATCAATTTTAGTGCTGAAAATTTGTCATATGGTGATGCCGATATCGATTCTGAAATTGTCTTTGAAAAAACAATTCTTCTTCCAAATGCAATCACACGAAAAGAAGGCAAAAAGACTTTTATTGATATTCAAACGGCCAACGGATTAGTTAACTGTGGCTATGTTAAGGAATCAAGAATCCTATCTCCAAGACATGAATTTACGAATTGTGAATTCAAAATTGTGAAGTCTGTTAAAATTGTAAAGATTGAAACTGAACCAAGTCGCGACTATACGGACTTTGGTGATGATGCACCATATGCTGGTTCAAGCTATACGATTAAAAAGAAAATCCA
>DYSN01000252.1 GCA_020718205.1 Draconibacterium orientale | reverse complement strand
TTATTCTTGCCAAGGGATTGTTGGTGGTAGTATGGATTATGTTGATGGGCAGTTGGTAGCCCCTGGTCCTTATGAAGGACAGTCTTGTTCGCAATTTATCACTCGAGATGAGTGTTTAACTCACTGGTATTCCCATAGTTGCTTATGGCAGTCAAATTAGTTAAAATAGTTTTATTAATTTAATTTATTTATTATGAAAATTACAAAAATCGTAAACATTCAGTCATTTTCACAAAAGTACAATTTGTGAGATTTCAAGTAGTATGATCGGTTTTTGATGTTGATAACTTTCTCCTTTAAAAAAGCTGAACCCCAGTGAGGTTTTCGTGGGGGATTATTTTAATTGTTTTGATAGTCGTTTAGCCGATTCTAACGGACTTAACTTAAAAAAAACCTGCTGTTTATTGTGTTGTCATTTAGTGTGTTAATATCTTTAGTGGTCATTTTTTTCTTATAATATTTGATTCATTCACCTTTGTTCAAAAGCAGGAAGGTATGAATCAAGAGCAAAAAATAAAAGAGCTGTACGGGGTTGTTTTCAGGCTGATCAATGAACTTGAGGACTTGAAGCGGAATCTATCCCAACTCAGCCAGGAGAATACCAGTCTGTCGCAAGAAAACCTTATATTAAGGCAAGAACTTGAAAAATACCGGACTCCTAAAAATAGTGGCAACAGTCACAAACCCCCGTCAAGCGATTTGCCAAAACAACATAAAACACAAAGCCTGCGCGAACCATCAGGCAAAAAACCAGGGGGCCAGCCCGGGCACGAAGGAACTACGTTGAAGATGTCAGGCACTCCTGATGTGGTGGTGAACCACCAACACAACTTTTGCACATGCTGTGGCGAGGATCTTAGTGGTTACCAGCACCGGTTTATTGGCCGTAGGCAAGTCATCGATATCCCTGAAATCAAGCCAACAGTTACTGAACATCATTTATTTGAAGTGCATTGCCGGTGTGGACACCACAACAGGGCATCTTTCCCTGAAGGCATTGTTGCCCCGGTAAGCTATGGCCCTAACGTACAATCACTGGTTTCGTACCTGAGTGTGCGGCAATACCTGCCCGTTGAACGCATAACCGAACTGCTGTCGTCCTTGTTCCAACTGTCACTCAGCACCGGAGGTGTTTGTTACCTTCTTGAAAAGATGAAACAAAAAGCACTCCCTGTTTATGAAACTATCAGGCAAATGGTAGTAAACGGCAAAATAACCGGAGCAGACGAAACAGGGGTCAATATTAACGGGAAGAACCACTGGGGCTGGACTTTCCAGAACCCGGGGGCAACCTTTATTGCCATCCATAAAAGCCGTGGGGCAAAAGCCATTTCTGATATTATGCCGGAAGGTTTTGATAACAAAACACTGGTTACCGATTGCTGGGCCTCATACTTTAAAGAAAGCTCAGCTTCACACCAGTTGTGTACCTCACACCTGTTACGAGAACTGAAGTTCTTCACCCAAAAGTACCCTGATAATGACTGGGCACCCAGATTCTCAAAACTGATTATACAAGCTCTCCAGTTGCGGAAAGAAAATCAGGTATCCCAGAAAAAATCAGAAGAAATCAACCAAACCTTTATGCAACTCCTGAAAGAACCGATAAATCAAAGTATCAAAGAACTGGTAACATTCCAAAAAAGGTTGGTCAAATATTCAGGATATGTTTTTGCATTTTTAGATAATCCCGATATTCCACCTGACAATAACTCCTCCGAAAGGGCTATACGAAACTTCAAAGTCAAACTAAAAGTAAGTAACTTCTTCAAGTCTAAAACCGGGTCAGATACGTATGCAATAATCCGTTCGGTAATAGACACCGCTGTAAAAAACAATCAAAATCCTTTTCTCGCAACTCAACTAATTGCTATATTGCCGGGGACTGAATAGTGACCCTGCCGATTATTTGTGATGGTCAAGAAGTTGATGCACTTTATGGTGACGGAGATGGTGTGACTGTACATGTAATTATTCATTATAAAAACAATGAATTTGATTGGGATAAAATGATAGTAAAAGGCACTTTAACGAGTGAAAGCACTGGCGAAACTTTTAAGACAAACGAATTTCAGAAAAGTGAGTTTAATGAAGAAGGAAGATATTCAACGAATTATTTTCAAACCCAATTTCTCTACAGC
>DYSN01000251.1 GCA_020718205.1 Draconibacterium orientale | reverse complement strand
ATGACTCCATTGAGGTGGACACCCCGGAGGATCTGCGGCGGGTGGAGGAGCATCTTAAGAAGTTAAGAGGTGTATAGGTGAATTCTTTTCTACGAGGTAAGTTGCCTCGTCTTGATGAAATTCGATAATCAAAAATGATGCTATGACAAGGAAGGTATGACAGAACATCTTCAACCTCTTGCAGAGGTTTTCGGCCATCTTGTGACCGATCAATCAGCTAAGGCAAAGAGATATCGCTCACAACGTCTATGTCCTTTTGGTAACAAAGTGCCAAATTGTACAAAAGATAAGGCCAAGAATCCCCTTGGCGTATGTAGTGTGTTTCGCAATAATGTCCCGGTAATCACATGCCCGATTCGCTTTAGAGAGGATTGGCTTATCGCTGAAGATGCAGCGTCATTTTTCTTTGGCGATGATGTCGCTTGGAGTTCACTTACAGAAGTCCGATTGAATGACGCCAATGGTAAATCAGCGGGTAATATTGATATCGTTCTTGTTGCCTATGACGATAAAGGAAAAATTTCTGATTTCGGAGCGCTTGAAATACAGGCGGTTTACATTTCTGGCAATGTTCGCGATCCCTTTGAACATTACATAAAAAATCCCAAAGTTCATGCTGGAATGGATTGGACAACACAATCAAACTATCCACGTCCTGATTATTTGTCTTCATCTCGAAAACGTTTGGCGCCGCAACTTATGTTTAAAGGAGGAATACTTCACTCCTGGCGGAAAAAGACAGCCGTGGCGTTGGATAAATCGTTCTTCGAAACGCTTCCTCCCTTAAAATCGGTGAACAAGTCAAAAGCTGATATCGCTTGGTTTGTATATGATCTTGTATTGGTTAAGGAAAATGGGCAGGAACGGTTTGTCTTAACAAAGATTGATGAAATTTTTACAGAATTTGAAACGGCTCTTATCTCAATTACAACTCCAGTGCCAGGGGAACTCAACGAGTTTCTCAAACATCTCCAGGGGAAACTAGACGATCAACTCGAAGCGCCACCTATAAACAGGACAATTGAAAAGCCATTTTAATGAAAGCGCCAATACAACTACGATTGTTCCCAGAATTGGCTGAACGGGTTATTCTTCCATGTCCGGTCAATGTTGCTTCGATTCCACAAAGAAGTCCATTTCGTTATCCCGGTGGAAAAACATGGTTTGTTCCAACGTTTCGTAATTGGTTGTCTAATCAGCATTCAAAGCCAGAACTCCTGATAGAGCCGTTTGCGGGTGGGGGCATTATAAGTCTCACTGCACTTTTTGAAAATTATGTGCCAAACGTTGTGATGGCCGAAATTGACGAAGACATCGCAGCAGTTTGGAAGACTGTGGTTGATGGACATACGGAGTGGATTGCCAATGAGATTCTTTCCTTTCATCTAACAAAAGAATCGGTTATCGAAAAACTGTCTAAAGTGGCCGGCAATGATCGAGAAAAGGCCTTTCAAGCTATCTTGAAAAATCGAACTTTTCATGGAGGTATCCTCGCGCAAGGGGCTGGTTTTCTTAAAAACGGAGAAAATGGCAAGGGGATCAGTTCCCGTTGGTATCCTTCTACCTTGGCCAAGAGATTTCTTAACATAAAATTGGTTGCGGAAAGAATATTGTTTCTGCAAAAAGATGGGCTGGAGGTTATTCAAGAATATTCACACCGCGATGATGTTGTTTTCTTTATAGATCCTCCTTACACGGCAGGCGGGAAAAAAGCTGGTAGAAGACTTTATCGGCATTTTATGCTTGACCATGAACGTTTATTCAGGCTTTGCAAGTCGATAAAAGGTGATTTTTTGATGACGTATGATAATGCCGATGAGGTTAAGGAAATGGCAAGAAAATACGGCTTTCAAATGCGTCTTATTCCAATGAAAAACACTCATCATGCAATGATGGAAGAGCTTGTTATAGGTAAAGATTTAGTTTGGATGGATAGTTATCCATTGGTTCATGAGCCAATAGTTGAATATAAAACAGAAAATTTGTTGAATTGCACAATGAAAGAGTAGTGGGGTGCAGAAAAATTTCTTGTTTTTTCAAAGAAATTTTTCTGACAAGAGGCTTGTTTCGTTCATCGTGGTTAGAATAAAATACGAATTATCAAACAATAAAGAGGAAAACATGAGAAAGAAGATTACGATTATCGGGGCGGGAAATGTAG
>DYSN01000250.1 GCA_020718205.1 Draconibacterium orientale | reverse complement strand
TCATTCAGAGACCGTAAAAAAGACACGATTCTGTAGAACTGAACAGCCCTGGGGAGTGTACAGTGGGGTGGATCTGTAGGCAATGTAGGATCTGTTGCAGGAGACTATTGGTTTAGCCTTGGAAACCCATATCCTGATACTGAAGGGAACACTGTTCCAAATGGTCAAGTATGGGGTTATGATGCTGGAATTTCACTTGGGATCCCAGTCCCCTTGCCTGGGTCAGGACAAGTATCCATTGTGAACGCAGAGCCTATAGAAGAGGAAATACAGCTAGATGGTGTTGGATTACTGACATGTAGAATTCTTTATCAATGTGGAAGAGATCCATCTTTACGATAAATGAATTGATGTCTGAAAAATATCCAGTGACAATAATCAGCACATTGAGAAGGCATACAATGAAAAAACGTAATGAGTCAATAAATCTTAAGATTATTTTTGCGCTGTTTGTTTTACTGATTTCAACAGCTGGGTGTCAGAATCACTCCAATTCCGACGTTCCGGTTGATTTACCAAAGAGTATTGGAGACTTTCCTTTGAAGGAACATTGGAGAAAGGATTTTGATAGCGAACTGAAAGCAATGGCTTTGGGTTCTGGCGCGCTGATTACTGGAATAGTTAACGATGATGGCGCAGTTATTCAAGCATTCGACATAACCACTGGCTCAAGTCTGTGGAAAAGCGAACTTTCGGGAAATAGTACTGGCATTAATATTATGATGGTTGACAAATCGGTTTATGTTGTTTTTGCTTCAAATCTCGCTGCCATTGACTTGGATACTGGGGATTTAATTTTTGAAACTGAAATTGGGGCTTCGATTATCGATGAAATCGCGGCTTTCACAGATAAATATATCTTCGTTGTTCAAGTGTCGGAAGGTGTATATGCATACGATAGATCTACAGGGAAACCGTCGTGGCAGATTCTTGTTGGACGTGGAAATGTTGATGTGTTTCCGGATACCGCGCACCAATTGGTATACATAATTCATGGGGAATATCTTAAGGCTGTTAATGAGCAGGACGGGAGCCTTGCATGGCAAAAGCAAATAGGCTTCCATGGACCGGTTGAATACTATGACGGCTTTATATATTATTCCAACAGTGAAATTAAGGATGGTTTAGAAAACCATTTGCAAGCCTTAAGTTTGGAAACAAAGAAAGCACTTTGGGATTTTGATCTAAACGGAGAGATTAAATGCATTAAAGCGACAAGTGATAGCATTATCGCAGTCACAAATCAGGCAATTACCAGACTTGATAGGTTATCTGGTGAAAAAATTTGGGGATATTACATATCGCCGGATGTTTATTGCCCGCCAGTTATTATGGGTGATGTAATCTATTTAAAAGATGGCTACAGCAACCAGTTCATTGCCATGGAGCAGGAAAATGGCGACCTTCTAGGGAGGTTGGATTTTGAAGATTCGGGCGGATTTGGTTACAAGATATCGAAGGACAATTTATTAAGTTCAACATACCCTTCTCCTGTACTTGTATTTTATTCGAAAAATTCGGTGTATGTTTACAAGTGAGATGTTCGGATAGTCATATTTGGGAGTGGCTAATCTTGTGGACTCACCATATGAATATTCTTGCGCTTTTACTTTTTTCAGCCTTTATCGGCTCAATGTGGCTTCTTCCTTCTGCCACGCCTATCCTTGGCGTTGTCTTGATCCTTTTCAGCCTTGCCATCGCCATCTCATCCATCGTCAAGAAACACAAACAAGTCGAAAATCCGCGCCCTAAAATTGCCAAAGATGTTTTGATTTTCGTTCTCACCCTCCTGCTCATCATCTTCTTCGGCGGGCTGGCAGGGCTGTTTGCAAATCACTACGCCAGCCTGCGCTTTGGGGCGGTTGTAGACTTTGTCTCTGCAATCGCGGCAAGTTTTGCGGTGGGGTATTTGGTCAAAATGGGGGCGAAAAAAATCTCCAGATAGAATTGGCTTTATGTTTGGATCCAAAACTGCAATTCATCAAATCCAAGAGTGGATTGTGAAACCGGTCACTAACTTACCAACTACCGATATACCAACAACCGGAATCTTGTGGGGTTCCATGGCAACGGCGTTGTTAGGCGCAACCCTGGCGGATTGGCAGCGCAAGCGCGAAGAGGAAGAGGTTGCCAGAGAAGAAAACTTCGGAGACGGAAGGAAGGGAAAAAAGGGCA
>DYSN01000116.1 GCA_020718205.1 Draconibacterium orientale | reverse complement strand
ACTTGTTAGCGAAGTATTAAAATGGAAATAGAGTTTCTTCTCGCTTCTGGCTTGGCAATCGTGTAATCCTGTAAATTGTTTTGCATCTCTATAAATGAATTCTATCTGAAACCGACTTCTGTAATACTCCAGAAGTAATTTTGGAGCAAGTTCCAAATCTGTTGAAAAATACAACTTGAAAGACCATTTGCAATTATGTTTTGTAAACACGATAACAAGGTTTATGAGTTTCTTCAATGATTTTGAGTGAACTTTTGCTTGTAGAATTTTGTGGTCACTTGATTCATCTATGGAAGTAAAATGATTCAAATCTAAGTTGTTGTAATCTACTTTACCATCGAATTTTCTGTGTCTACCTCTGCCTTTTTTTGTTCACCCATGAATAGGTATTATAGGTAAGCATCGGTTCGTAATCTTGAAACTACTTCAAAACCACTTTTATTCATTGCCGATACAAATGGTGCTTTTGAAAAATATGCATCAACAACAATATAATTGGAAATCTGTTGAAGCTGCTCTTTTCTTGCAATAATTATACTTGAGTAATATTTCAGTAGCTGACCTGATTCCAGTGTATTAGGTGTTTGAATAGCATCCAAATGAAAACCAGTATGATGGTCAATATCAATAGCTGCTAAACCACCTATCTCCAAGCCCCATTTGGTTTTACCTGCAACTCCAGACCAATACCACCCAACTCCTGATGTGGATTTGCCACTCTTAGATATATAACTTGGGTCAAAGGCTATTGTATAATGACCACTACCGTTTTCCATAATCAATTCTTTGTTGAAGCTTAGATAGTCAAAAGACTTTTCAAATTGATTACGTAAGTGCTGCTCAGTTTGGTTTCTATATCTCCCCAACTGGAGAAAATTGAGTTTCCCTTTTATGCTCAAAAACAAAAGGAAAACATCAAGTAGAAAATCAAATTGCCTTTTATTTGCTTTACGCATTTTGTACAATGCTGTTTTTATGTGATAATTGTAGTCGGTTTGTCCTATGATAATCATAATTTGGCCTATCTTAGTAAACTGCTAAGTTATTGATTATCATGGATATAACCTAATTATATAACACTTATATAACTGATTATCAATAAGATATATTAAACCTTCACGGAGTATTGAATTAGGAGAAATTGATTTTTTAATCACATCGGCAATGAATCATAATTATCCGGAGGAATATGGAGATATTACAGCAGATTTTGACTGCACACCCTATCCGGTAAAAGAAAACGTATCTGCCTGGATATTTAGATTACGCGATACAACTATCGGTTCCAATATTATTGAGAGAAACTACAAAAGCCTAACTATTTTCCCAAATCCCGCAAATGATAAAGTACTGCTCGAGTTACCTGAGCAACATCAGAATATAGAAATCCAAATATTTGATAGGTTAGGCCAGGAGGTCACAAGATTAAAAGCTTTACCTCAGCAAACACAGGTTTTATGGGATGTTCGATATATTCTAAGTGGCGTCTATTTCTACCAAACCGAAATCTCAGGCGTGGTTTATCGGGGGAAGATAATTGTAAATTAGCGTATTAAAGTAAGGATAGCCATCTGGTAAAAATTCAGGGGAGTCGCATAGTTAACGCGATTCACTTCATTCGAAGAACAAGAAAAAAAGGGCTGTTCTCAGCCCCATTTTTCACTAAACCACAAACTTCATCTCGCTCAGTGGGGTTCGGCAATCCATATCGCTTCCGCGTTCCATATGGTCGGCTATCTCCGCCGAAATTCCAACCATGCGGCCAATCAGGAATATAATGAATCCTATCTTCTGCATCTGCTCGTCGGTAATCCGCTTTTCGCCATAGGAGCTCCACATAAGCTTGAGAGAAATTACAGCTATCACCGCATCAATATTCACACAATATATATTGTCCGAAACGCCGTTATTGTAGAGCTCGTTCACCAACTCGTGATAATAGTCCCAGAAAATATTGCGAATGCCTTCCTGCTGAAAACGCTTGTAAATAAAGTCTTCGCGGGGGTCTATATTCACTCGCTTCCCCTTGAAAACCGGATGGTTCACACAGGGAATTCGCTTATAGTTCATCACGCCTTTGCGTTTGGCTTCGAGCTTAAATGTTTTATACTCAAGGGCTACTTTTACTGCCACCGCATTCAAATCTACCTCGGTGTTTTCGGGCGAACTCACCTGTGTTTCTCTAAACGATTCCAGCAAAAACTCCACGGCTTCGTAACCGCTTCCACCGTGAGCCAGCCCTGTATTTGCTAAAAATCCGGCAAAGGTGGTGGCAATATGATTTCGGGCACTCACGCTTTCCTTGGCTCCCATGGCGCTTATGGTACCTGCTCCGTTGGTGAGAGTGAGGGCCAGCAAGGTCGAAAACTCTCTCAGGAAGCTCTGTTTTGGCTCCTCCCCAAAAACCACATGATAGGCTACCTCGTTCACCGAGGTTGTAAACGCATTCATTTCGGTGCCCTCATCAAGTTTCTTCAAAAGGGGGCTGCCAGTGCGGTTAATCGACATGGAATGAAGCATTTGCATTTCGATGGCCAGAAAACTATAAAAGTCTTCGGCCCGCTGACGGCTAATCTTTTTCAATACCAAAGCCGGCAGACTAAAATGCAGCAGAATGGCGGAGATAAGGAAAATATCGGGGCGCTCCAGCTTATGGGTTTCGCAATAATGGGCAGCACTTCCAATAATGGAATTCAAGGCATAGCGCTTCAGAATGTAGTCAATTAAAAACCGGGTGTGAGCGTTTATCTCTCCATCTCCTTCGGGGATAAATTTCTCTGCAAGCGAAACGGCATTGGTTAAATCTTTCCCATGATCCACATCTTTAATGCCCATTTCCACAAACAAAACGATTAAAGCGGAGGTATATTTTCCGGCCATCACAAAATCCTGATGATTTCCGAGCATGGCTGCGGCCACCATCACACTCTGATTTGGGGTGGCTCCGTTGGCTCCGGCACTCTCAACAGCTTTCATGATATGGGCATCGATGCGGCCCATATAGTTGAGACAGAAGTTCAAAATCTCGTACTCATTTTTTGGGGGATGCATTTTGGTTAAGGCAAAAACCATGTGGCTCTCCAACGGAAAATCGATCAGATCGATTACCGGAAATCCATGCAATTCAGCTATTTGAGTCTGAAGGTTTATTTGCGAAGCTGATGACGCATTTCTCATCACCTGACGAAGATATATTGCCCCCAGCTCTTTTTGAGCAGCTTCGATTTCTGTTTTGTATGGCTCAATGGCCGCCACATTATCGCGCTTTAAATGGGGTGGAAGATGAAGATTATGGTCGTTGCCCATCCACTGTTTGAGCGATAGGTTGCCTTTGGGTGCAAAATCTGGTTTCCAGTCATGAAGCTTGTATATATACTTCATAGCCAAAGGAATATGTTGAATGGATGTAACTCTCACGCCTTTCTTACCCACCCGCGATGGATTTTCGGGGTCGAAAACCGGAACACCAAAATAGTTATCGAACCATTTCTCCTTGCTCTCGGCATCGTCGTGCGAACCCGCCAGGGCACCGGCATGTCCCACCGCTCTGTTTATTTTCGATTTCCAGCGGCCTGTTACACAAACCACCATGGGCTTTTCATACTCAAACCGCTTCTCCTGAATCCAGTCGATGGCCTGTTTTTCGTAGTATCCACCGGGCTCCACATAAAGCACGGTGGCTTTGGTGCGGGGGTCGTTTTGAGCGGTGTAGAGAAACTCGGCAGCGGCAAACTGAATAATCACATCTTTACCCGAGCTCACAATGCTGGTGGTGCCAAATCCTTCGGTTTTCATGTATTCGGCTATGGTATTGCCAAAGTTTCCGGAGTTGGAATGAATGGCCACAGTGCCTTTCAGCAGGGTTTCTTCGGGCGAATCGCCACCGAGAGCTCCGCCAATGCGCACATGGTTCCACGAGTCGGCCAGTCCCAAAGCATTGGCTCCAAACACATCCACCTGCTCTTTCTGGCAAACGGCACGTATCATTCGCTGATCTTTCACACTGATTTTTTCGGTAACCAGCACTATCTTTTTCAAATCGACGGCGCCATTGCGCTTGTAGCGAAGCAGCTCCGTTACCGCATAAAAAACCGCCGACGGAGGCAGATAAACCACGCCCGTATCGAACTTATGGTTTTGAACCACATCGGCCAATCGCGAGTAAACAGGAATGGGTCCCAGCGAGGTTTCCAGCTCTTCGTTGCGCCCATATTGCACGCCAGCCACCACATTTCCGCCGCTAAAAACATGCGAAACCGGGGTAACTTTTTTGCTTTCGTTTCCTAATATATTGATAACCACCACTTTGTTTTCTTTGGTGGCCAATTCTTCCAAACTTTTAATTCCCACAAAATAGGGAAATATATTTTTATTTGTCATAACCGTTTTCTTAAGCTTTCTTCTTATCAATCATCCAATTATCAATATCCACCGCATACTGAATCACTTCGAGCATGGAGCTGTCGTAGCCAAAGAATTTATAGGGGATTTCCAGATTGTCCAACACATTGGCGGCATAGCTCATTCCCTTAATCAGGTTGGGGCCACCACGTCCCACAACCACAAAAATGTCGGGCTTCCCATTTTTTGCCGCATAGTTTTTCAAGGCATCGAAAATTCCTTTAAAAGTGACGTAGATGTCGGTATTGTTGGCTTTCCCGCCGATGATAAGCAGCACATTGGCATTCTTGAGCCAGTATTTAAAGACGATGGAGGATATTTGAAACATTTTTTCGTAGGGGGGATTTCCTCCAAAATCGCTCGAAATGGTGGTTTTGTCCGACAACACTTCGGTGGCTGCACTGTTGGCGCCTCCGCCAAACATAAACGGGGTAATGGTTCCCCGGGGATTAAGCACCACCACATCGCTTTGGCCCTGATAGGTTCTTAGCTGATTGATTTCCATTTCGAACTCATCGAGGTCTGTATGAAGCACCTCGTCGGGAATATTCAGCCGCTTATATTGCGGGTTGTCCTGGTCAAACTGAGCCTTGAAGTCGCAGGCAATGGGCGTTAACCGTCCGCTAATATTCTCTATCCTGATGGGATTGAGCTCGAGCATGGTGAACCCAAAATCGTTGTAGAGATGCCACAGACTCGGCAGATATTGGGTCAACGGACTCAGAATTTCGGCGGGTGCATTAATTTCGCTTAGGGCATCGATAATGTGAAACGATTTCAATCCGGTGATGGGGTCGAAGGAGCCTTCGAAGATTTTGGTTTTGTCCAGCTCTTCTATATCAACACCCCCATGATGGGTGATGGTGAAATTGACGCGACGGGTAATTGTGGAAACCGCCAGATTGAAATAGATTTCGTAGGACGATGGAATAAACTCTTCGAAAGTCACGCCGTTGGCCTGAATGCGCTCGTTGTGAAAGGTATGCTCGGCAAAATAGAGCTTCTGTTTGGCTTTGAGCGCATCGGCGGTATTGGACACAATTTTTACCAATCCGGCCTTGCCTTTTTTGCCTACACCCCCATAGAAAATGGGTTTAACCACGCAACGGCCACGTTTTTTTATCAGACTGTCAATCTGATCCACGGTGGCGTTGGAGTCTAAGATTTCGGGGATGGGGAAATTGGCCAGCTTTAATATGGGAGCGCCATATTTCATTCCTGTTAGCTTCATAAATAATTTTTTTATTGATAATAACCAGTTTTTCGAGGCCTTGTGGGCTCAGATTCAAACAAATATAAGGTTTAATTAGGGTATTGTGGTGAGCAAATATAGAAATATTGAATTAATTTTCAATAGCAAATAATCAAACTTAAATTGAAATTATTAAAGGGTCAAAAATGGATTAGCAAGTGGTTGTGCGTGGTGTGCAATGATGGTTTTTTGTATTTTCGCACTTTGATACCGGATTAAACAATAACCGCACCATGAAAGCAAAAAAACTTTCCCAGTCATATATTTCAGAAGTATTGAACGATTTCCGTCTTGCCAACGAAAGCCGTCAGGCGAGTGTGTTGGGCCGTCGCGAAGTGCTCACCGGAAAAGCCAAATTCGGCATTTTTGGCGATGGAAAAGAAATCCCCCAATTGGCCATGGCCAAGGCTTTTCGCAATGGCGACTGGCGCTCGGGATACTATCGTGACCAAACCTTCATGCTTGCCACCGGAATGATGACCATCGAAGAATTTTTTGCCCAACTCTATGGCGATACCAATCTGGATAACACCCCCGCCAATGCCGGAAGGCTTATGAACAACCACTTTGCCAGCCGCAGTCTCAACGAGAAAGGGGAGTGGAAAAACATCATGGAGCAAAAAAACTCGAGCCCCGATATTTCTCCCACCGCCGGTCAAATGCCCCGCGCTTTAGGTTTGGCTTTCGCTTCAAAGATTTTTAAAAATAATTCCGAACTCCACCAACAAACCCTTTTTACCCATGCCGGACAAGAAGTTACTTTTGCCACCATTGGCGATGCCAGCACCTCCGAAGGGCATTTCTGGGAAACCTTCAACGCCGCCGGAGTTCTGCAAGTGCCTTTGGCAGTGAGCGTTTGGGACGATGGTTGGGGAATTTCAGTACCAAACACCTACCAAACCACCAAACAAAATATCTCCGAAATCCTCAGCGGTTTCGAGAACAGCCCCACCGGGAAAGGATACAAAATTTATCGCGTCAAAGCCTGGGATTATGCAACCCTTTGCCAGGTTTACGAGGAAGGAATCGACCATTGTCGCCGCGAGCATAACCCGGTTTTGTTTCATATTACCGAAGTCACCCAGCCCCAGGGCCACAGCACCAGCGGAAGTCACGAGCGCTATAAATCGGAAGAAAGACTGCGGTGGGAAACAGAGTTCGATGGAATAAAGAAAATGCGGGAATGGATTTTGCTGGAAGGAATAGCCGACGAGTCGACGCTGACCGACATTGAAAAAGCAGCAGAAAACAGAGTGAAAGAAGCCCGCAAAAATGCCTGGAAAGCCTTTATAGAACCCATAAAAGCCGAGCGCGACGACATGCTCGAAACGGCCAATATTTCTACCTGCCATTGTACCAAAACACCACAAATTGAGCAGATTAAGAAAGACCTAAAAAATATTGGCGAACCCATCCGCAAAGATACCATCAGCTCGGCGCGAAAAATTCTCCGTCTGGTTTGTGATAGCTGCAGCGACCCCAATCACTCTCTCAAAGCCAATATCACCAAGTGGCTCAACAAGGAGCTGGAGCTCAATGCCGACCGTTACAATTCCTATTTATACTCACCACATCCATCTTCGGCCATGAATGTGACCGAACTATTACCCGTTTTCTCCTCCGAGCCCCAATGGGTTCCTGGCCGCGAAATTCTCCGCGATAACTGGGATTATATCTTCACCAACAACCCGCTGGTGGTGGCTTTTGGCGAAGATGTGGGAAAAATTGGTGGCGTAAACCAAACCTACGAAGGATTGCAGGCCAAACATGGCGAAAACAGAATCTTCGACACAGGAATCCGCGAAGCAACCATCATTGGCCAGGGATTGGGTCTGGCGCTGAGAGGGTTGCGCCCCATTGCCGAAATACAGTATTTCGATTATCTGCTCTACGGTTTACAGGTCATGAGCGACGACATCAGCACCATGCTCTACCGCACCAAAGGCGGACAAAAAGCGCCCGTAATCATCAGCACCCGCGGCCACCGTCTCGAAGGAATCTGGCACAGTGGCTCGCCCTTGAGCATGGTCATCAACAGCATCAGGGGAATGTATGTTTGTGTTCCCCGCAACATGACACAGGCCGCCGGAATGTACAATACACTGCTCATCAGCGATGAACCCGCTTTGGTCATAGAGCCGCTCAATGGCTATCGTTTCCGCGAAAACCGTCCGCAAAATATTGGGGAGTTCCGCGTTCCGCTGGGCAAGCCCGAAATCATCCGCCAGGGCAACGACATCACCATTGTTACCTACGGAAGCTGTGTGCGCATTGCCCTCGATGGTGCAGAACAACTCAGCGCCTTTGGCATCGATGTGGAAATTATCGACGTGCAAACCCTCCTGCCATTCGATACGCATGGGGTTATTCTCCAATCGCTCAAGAAGACCCACAAAGTCCTATTTTTCGACGAAGATGTTCCGGGTGGAGCCACAGCCTACATGATGCAAATGGTTATAGAAGGTCAAAAAGGGTTCTATCAGCTCGATGCCGAACCTAAAACCCTCACAGCTCAGGCGCACCGTGCAGCCTACAGCACCGATGGCGATTATTTCTCCAACCCCAATGCCGAAGATGTTTTCGATGTGGTTTACAATATGATGCACGAATATCATCCCGACAGATTCCCTAAAATTTTCTGATTTTTCGAAAAAGAAACAGTTGGTAAACCTTAACTTTTATTATCGTTTTTTGATGAATTTTAAATACTAAGAAACCTTAGCCAGTCTACATTTGCGTAAAAATCAGAGCCGCAGATGTTCACCGATCGCAGGAAAATTTTGTTTGTCATTCTGTCGTTTTTCACCATTTCGTGGGCATTTGGCCAACGCGAAATCCGGGTGCAGGTAAAATCGGGGGAGAATGGCCAGCCCGTGAGCTTTGCCCTCATCACCAACCGAATCACCGACCAGAAATTTTTAGCTGACGAAGAAGGACAGGTGGAACTGAGTCTTTACGATTCAACTTTGCTGAAAATCAGTGCCATAGGCTTCGAAGATTTCTACTATTTTTACCTGGAAAATTCCACCCCCGATGCGTTAAACATGGTTTTGCTCCCCAAAATCTACGAGCTTAAAGAATTTGTATTAAACCCATATCCCACGGTGGCTATGTTTAAGCAGGCGGTGGCGAGCCTTCAAACAGAAGATAGCCTACAGGTAAATCCACAGGTTTTGATGCTCGAAAATATGGAGGTCAGCGGCTATAGTTTGTCGCAATACCAATCGCAGAATTTTGTCACCATCAAGCTGGGAGGGCCCATCACCGCGCTCTACAACGCCTTAAGCCGAAGAGCCCGGTCGGAGCAAAAGTTTCAGTCGCTCACGTTGGCCGACAATAGAGCCAGGGCAGTGCATCAGCGTTATAACCGTCAAATGGTCATGAAACTCACAGGGCTTTCTGAGGGCAAAACCCTCGACGAGTTTATGGTGTTTTGTGAACCCGATTTCGAGAAGATTATCCACAGCACCGACTACGAGCTGGCCATCATGGTTTTAAACTGCTACCAAATGTTTTTAACCCGGTATTGATGGGGGAGTGGGGAAGAATTTTCAACAAACCACATCAATCCTTGTTCTTGAATGCGTGAGCGAAATTCCGGAAGTTGCAATGAGCAGCTTATAATTGTTTAAAACAAATGCCCTTAACTGGTACAATATCAGTTTGTAATGCAAAAATTAAATATTGTAACCAATGATTTCATTATTACTGGCAATATTGATTTTTTCACAATGTCTGAAGATTCTGGTTTGGTGTTTTAATCAGGAACACCAGGATATAGTCCTGATATTCTATGAATTGACAGTGTTAACACATTCTGAAAACTGCATAAAAAACGACAATATTCCCAAGGAATAAAAAAGTTTGTATTTTTGATTCATGGAAATAATAGATAAAAATATGGATAAGATTACAGCTTTATGCGATAAGCATAAGGTGGCTAAACTATTTGTATTTGGCTCAATCTTAACGGATCATTACAAAAAATCAAGTGACATCGATTTGTTGGTTGATTTCACGGGAGTAGATACATTCGATTATGCTGATAACTATTTCGATTTAAAAATTTCGCTCGAAGAATTGCTCCAAAGACCCATTGATTTGCTCGAAGAGAAAGCTTTAAAAAATCCATATTTAAGAAAATCCATAGACTCCTCAAAACATAAAATTTATGGATAACGAGATTAAAGCCCGGCTTTTTGATATTTTGCAATCCATCAATGAGATTGAAAGCTACTAAGATAACAAGCCTCGTATTTTTCAGGAGTATATAAGCGATATAAAGACAAAAAGAGCTGTTGAGCGCGATTTGGAAATTATGGGTGAAGCAGTAAACCGGATTCGAAAAAAAGACAAAAATTTCATGCTTCACAATGCAGAGAAAATTGTCGGACCCGGAAACAGGATTATTCACGGCTATGACAACATATCTGATGAATTGATTTGGAGTATTGTGATAAATCATTTGCCCAAATTAAAAATCGAAGTTTCCGAATTACTAGGCGAATAATGTTCCCGGTAATAATCACTTTGACCCTGGTACATTTGATGTCCAAATGGTGATATTCGAATTATTTAATCACCTTTCTATTCATTTTTTACTTCATAAAATCCCTAAAAACACTAATATCTGACTAATTACCAGTAACTCCACAATGGATTTCGAAAAAAAATAGTAATCGTGGTTTATAGAAATTTCTAACATTTTTTAGTGTGAAAAATGACATATATATTTGATAATCTAATATCTGCGATGCAATCATTCCCAATCAGCATTGGTTGTCAAAAACATTTCCTTTGCGAATAAAAACTATTATCCGTAATTTGCCCTTCTTATTTTGATAACAATCTAATCTTATATATTATGGCAGGAATTAATAAAGTGATATTGGTAGGAAACCTGGGCAAAGACCCCGAAATCATGACCTACGAAAACGGCGTAAAACGTGCTGCGTTTAGCCTGGCAACCACCGAAAGCTATAGAGGAAAAGACGGTAACTGGCAGGAACAAACCGAGTGGCACAATATTGTTCTCTGGGGATTGCATGCCGATAAAAACCTGATTAAAGGCGATAAAATTTATCTGGAAGGCCGTCTCCGCTACAGAACCTATGAGCAGGAAGGACAAAAAAAATACATTACCGAAATTCAGGGGGATAAAGTGCTAAAACTCAATACCACCGGAACCGGACAATACAGCAATGCAGCAGCGCCAGCGCCATCCGTTGCCGAACAACCTGGCCATATGGCACAATCGGCTCCCATGCCCGATGCCTCTGGCGACAGCGATTTGCCTTTCTAAATCAGCAGTAGAATGGGTGGCTCTGATGATAAAAGTTTATTCCATCTCATAGCGGGGCAACAGATTTCTGTTCTTGAACCTATTTGCCATGAAGGATATAGAAGAGTTTATTCAGCAAAACTACAGCAAGGAATTTGCTGAGGATCTGGCCGGTTTTCTGGTTCAAAATCCCCAGCGAATTCCCTATTTGCTGCAAATTGTTTATCGACAGGAAGAACCCATTTCGCGCCGTGCAGCCTGGTATTTCAGCACCTTGTTCGACAAAGACCCCGAGTTGGTTTATCCTTTCACCGATGAACTCGTTTCACAACTTCCCGCCATTAAATCACAAGCCATTCTGCGGGCTTTTCTCCGCACCATTGGCCGCTCACCCATCTCCGAAAACCATCATGGCTACCTGCTTCAATATACCAGCGAGACCATTTTAAACCCCAAAAGCGAAATTGCCGTGAAAGCCATGGCTATGGATATCTTTTTCCGGATTGCCAAATCACAACCCGATTTGCTTCAGGAATTGGAACAAATCATCGACTTCATCTACCCCGAAAGCAGCCGCGGAATTCAAAATAAATGCCGCCATTTTTACAAAGACATAGAGAAATTAAGGATGAAAAAAAACCCTAAAAAATCAGGGAGATCGCTTTGATTCTCAAAATTCTATTGATCCTGCACTCAGCGTGCATTTTTTGCGTTTTTATATCAGGGTTTTTAGTCGCTTAGGTGTATTTAAGTAAAACAAATGATGATGGGTTATTTTTGGATAAAGGCATTTTTAGCAGTCCTGGTGGGGCTGTTTTCCACCGTTTTCTCCTGGGGACAAACAATCTCTCTCGATGAGTTTGAAAAAACAGAAGGCTGGTATTTTATTCAGTCCGATGGCGTTGACCTGCAGCTTTCTACAGATAAGGGCCGCACTGGAAAAGCCATTCGTTTCGACTACGATTTTACCCAAGGCACCGGATATGGCGGGATTCAGAAACTTTTCCCCATCGACCTGCCCGAAAATTATGAGTTTACCTTTTGATATCTCATAACCCGGGTTGCTAAGAAGTTTAGTTGATAACTGTAAAGTTTCACAACGTTGTTGAAGGTATTTCCTTCGGAACACAATGATGGCGC
>DYSN01000115.1 GCA_020718205.1 Draconibacterium orientale | reverse complement strand
AAGACAGCTTTCAGCCTGACAACCAGATCAGGCAATTAAAGGATCTGATGCGTTTCCGTGAACACCTGGTCCAGCGTTCGAGCCAGGATATCCTACGTGTTCAGAAAGCCTTGGAAATGATGAATATCAAAGTTCATAAGGTGATCAGTGATATTAAGGGCAAATCGGGGCTTTCAATACTTGATGCCATTGTGGGTGGAGAAAGGAACCCTGATGTATTAGCCGATTTGGCAGACCATCGCATTAAAGCAAAACGTGAAGATGTTGTCAAATCTCTGGAAGGGAACTGGAATGACACCCAGGTTCTGATAATGAAACAAAATCTTGATGCCTATCGTTTTGCATTAAAACAAATTGAAGAACTTGATCAATCGATACAACAGGTGTTAACCGCGTACGCACAAATAGCCCATACACCTGATAAACCGATCGAACGTGCTTTAAAAAGCAAACAAAAACAGGGCAATACCTTTAAATTTGATGCAGAACAATACAGTTATGACATTCTGGGAGTCAACCTGGTCCGCATTCCGGGTATCAGTTCATTGACCGCGGTGAAGCTCATCAGCGAACTTGGGAAAGACTTTCCATCAAAATTTCTTACATACAAACATTTTTGCTCCTGGTTAAATCTTGTTCCAAATACTAAAATATCTGGAGGGAAGGTTCTTTCAAGTAAAGTTCCCAAGAGAAAACATTTTGCAGGCCAGGCTTTTCGTGTTGCTGCAAATACACTGAGCCATAGTAAAGGCTATCTAGGCGATTATTTTCGTCGAATGAAATCCCGTCTGGGTTATAACCAAGCCGTTATTGCAGTGGGACATAAACTCGCACGCATTGTTTTTCACATGGTCAGCCTGGGAGTGGAATATGATGAAGAGATTGATCATGTGAAAAACATTAAACAACTGGATAACAAACGAAGTTATTTGTTGAAAAGCTTGTCGAAGGTCGAAAAAGAGCTTGGGTTAACTAACTTTGGTCCAGGCAACTATGCTTTAGTTAGATGAAAGTTGAAATTTTCTAATTTCAATTCCTAATTTTAATTCCTCATTCCTAATTCTTAATTCCTAATTCTTTCGGGTTTCTGGTTATGAAAATTGAGCGGTTTGAGGATCTTGAAATTTGGAAAGAGGCAAGGGAGCTTTGCCAGCTTATCAGAGATATTACCAGAGAAAAAGGGTTGAATCTGGATTATAAATTCAGGGATCAAATCAGGAGTTCATCGGGTTCAATTATGGACAATATCGCCGAAGGGTTTGAAAGAGATGGGAAAAAAGAGTTTATCCAGTTTTTAAGTATCGCCAAAGGATCTTGTGGCGAAACCCGATCACAATGCTATCGGGCCTTGGATTATGGATATATTAATCAGGAACAATTTAGCATGATTCATGAAAGAACCCTTCAGATCAGCAAAAAAACATCCAATCTTATAAAATATCTGAAATCAACAGAAATAACAGGCCTCAAATACAAAAAACCCTAAAACCGGAAACCAGAAACTTTCAACCTGAAACTCTGAAAACCATCCTGCATCGATGAATAGCCCCACAGACAAAGCCGAAATAATAATTTATAAGGAAGAATCAAACCAATCCAACTTCCAAATTGAAGTTAGGCTTGAAGATGAAACTGTTTGGCTTACTCAAATGCAGATGTCGGAGTTGTTTCAGACCACCAGAAATAACATAACACTCCATATCGGTAATATTTTCAAAGAGGGCGAATTGGAGCAAATTTCAGCATGTAAGGATTCCTTACTAACTGCTTCAGATGGCAAAAAATACAAAACGAAATTCTATAACCTGGATGTTATCATTTCGGTTGGATATCGGGTAAAGTCGCTTCGAGGCACCCAGTTCCGTATTTGGGCCAACAGTATATTGAAAGAATACCTCTTGAAAGGATATATAGTTAATCATCGCTTAGATAAAATTGAGAATAACGTCTATTCTTTGAATAAGAGAGTGGATGAATTTGAATTCCAGATAAAAACAAACCTACCTCCTACCGAAGCCATCTTTTATGACGGACAAATTTTCGATGCCTGGCAGTTTGTTTCGGATATCATCAAATCGTCAACAAAATCAATCGTTCTGATAGACAATTATGTAGATGAAAGTGTGCTGACCTTGCTATCTAAAAGAAAAAGTGAAGTGACAGCCACAATATATACTGCTTCAGTTACAAACCAGTTAAAATTGGATTTGAAACGATTTCATTCGCAATATCCAAAGATAGCGGTGAAAACTTTTTCAAAATCACACGACCGATTTCTGATCATCGACCAAAAAGATGTTTACCACGTTGGCGCCTCACTCAAAGATTTAGGTAAAAAATGGTTCGCCTTTTCAAAAATCGAACTTGATCCATCGGAAATCATCAACAAACTGACCTGAAACTTTATAATGTTTCAAAGTTTCAATGTTTCAAAAAATTACTATAGCTCTGAAACCTGGAACCTGAAACCCTGAAACTCTGAAACTCTGAAACCCTGAAACCCTGAAACCCTGAAACCCTGAAACCCTGAAATAAGGCAATAGGCAATAGTAAATCCCAAAGGGATGACAAGATTGTAGCATGTAAAGAGGCCGATAATCCGCCTTCAACGAATAGTTGAAAATGAAAAATGCCCAATGAACGGAGAATAGAGAAAAGTGAATAATATCGAAAGTTTAAACAGTATTTAAAACCGGCAAAGAAAATAATGTCACCCCTTCGGGGTTTGGTTGTTTCCCAATCCAATTTTTTTCTATCATCATGACAGCCCTTCGGGCTTAATAAAATAATGACACTTAACACTTAACACTTAACACTTAACCATGGAGGATGTTGTTACAGAAGTTGCAGCCTACAGAAAAAAGAGGAATGCAAAATAAAGTTTACAATAATAATTGAATGGCCGATGCCGTATGTTTCAATGTTTTTCGGAATTATTATCAGGATGTTCTTCAGTGAGCATAATCCGCCACATTTTCATGCCGAGTATCAGGGAACTGAAGGGATCTTTAATTTTGAAGGAGAGATGATGCAAGGAAATATAAAGTCGGCAAACGCTTTACGGCTTATAAAAGAATGGGCAGTTTTAAGAAAACCGGAATTGGAAGAAAACTGGAAAAATATTTCCGAAAAAATTGGTATTAACAAGATTGAGCCCTTACATTAATGAAAGTACCATGAAAACAGTATATATGCCAAGAGTAATTGATGCCAATTATCTGCATGATTACTTCATTCACATTGTTTTCAGTAATGGGAAAGAAGGCAACATCGATTTACAACCCTTCATTGGACAAGGTGTTTTTGAACCATTAACGAACAAAGACTACTTTAAGAAACTTTTTGTTGATGGCTGGACAATTTCCTGGCCAAATGGAGCGGATATTGCGCCTGAAACGCTTTATGAGCTCACAGAGCAAGCCGGAAGTCCGGGGCAATAGGCAATAGGCAGTAGGCAGTAGGCAGTAGGCAGTAGGCAGTAGGTAGTAGGCAGTAGGCAGTAGGCACTTAACACTTAACACTTAACACTTAACACATTGAAACTATTCTATGCTTTTAAACGAAACTAAAATAGGCGTTATTGGTTTAGGCTACGTCGGTCTTCCGCTGGCTGTTGAATTTGCAAAGAAATTCCCCGTTGTGGGGTTTGATATAAATAAGGCTCGTATTGATGAGCTTTCCAAAGGACATGATGCCACCTTAGAGGTGGAGGATGAGAACCTCCTTTCCGTGTTATACAAGCGAAATGGAACCCAGAAATTGGGGTTGCTGTTATCGGATGCATTGATGGATCTGAACGATTGCAATGTTTTCATTGTTACCGTTCCAACTCCAGTAGATAAGAACAACCGGCCGGATCTTACGCCGCTGATCAAGGCGAGTGAGACGGTGGGCAAGGTGATTCAAAAGGGGGGCATCGTGATTTATGAATCGACGGTGTACCCGGGTTGCACGGAGGAGGATTGTATTCCCGTGGTAGAGAAAGTTTCGGGTTTCAGGTTTCAGGTTGATTTTTATGCGGGATATTCTCCTGAGCGGATCAATCCGGGGGATAAAGAGCATACCTTTACCACCATTCATAAGATCACCAGTGGATCAACGCCGGAGGTGGCGGAGTTTGTTGATCAGCTCTATCAAACGGTGGTGAAGGCCGGAACCTTCAAAGCGACTTCCATCAAGGTGGCGGAGATGGCCAAGGTGATCGAGAACTCGCAGCGGGACATTAACATCGCTTTTGTGAACGAGATTGCCCATATCTGCAACCACTTTGGCATAGATTCATCGGATGTGCTTTCTGCCGCTGGTACCAAATGGAACTTCCTGAAGTTTAAACCCGGACTGGTGGGTGGTCACTGCATCGGGGTTGATCCCTACTACCTTGCCCAAAAGGCGCAGGAAGCGGGTTACCACCCGGAGATCATCCTGGCCGGACGGCGCATGAACGATACCATGGGTGAATGGATCGCCGGACAAATCGTAAAACTGATGATCCGCAAAGACATCCCGGTCAACAACAGCAAGGTGCTGGTCCTGGGCATCACCTTTAAAGAGAACTGCCCCGACATCCGCAATTCCAAAGTAATTGACGTCATCCGTGAACTAAAATCCTTCGGCTGTAATGTTGACATTTATGACCCCTGGGCCAACCCCGCAGAGGTAAAACACGAATACGGCCTCGACCTCATAATTCCTAATTCCTCCTTCCTAATTCCTAATTACAACGCAGTTGTACTTGCTGTTGCCCACGATGAGTTCCGCAACTTCGACCGCTCATCCATCAACCTGAAATCGGTTATTTTTGACATCAAAGGATTGTGGCCGATAGAGAGCGTTGATGGCAGAGTATAGGTTAACTTTCTTTTGCGTTATTGGTTATCGTTCATTTCTTTGCTCGTGCAAAGAAACGAACCAAAGAAACACGGCCTTATAAATCAGCTGTGCATCTATAAACCTGAGACCTGAAACCACCCTCTCCCCGGGGAAGGAGGCCATGCGAAAAATGAAACTTGAGATCTAAACACAGTAACGAATGATAAAGAGATAAAGAATTCCAATGGGCGATAAGGGAATATTAAAAGGAATTCACAAAGACGTTGAGGCCTGTCAAAGCGTTTCTCAACGACACAGGCGTTCTCACAAAAGATAGTCATTTGAGCAGGCATTTAAAGAATCTATGTATCCCCGAAAAACAGTTTTGATTTTCGAATTGAAGCCCTTCATTGGTGCGCGGGAGGGTTTCATTTGCCCCACTGAGAAAGCAAAAAATAGGGTTAAACAATATTTAACTCACAGTATAATTGGTTTAATTTCCTGAAAGACTGAACATTTCAATATTAACAGGGAAAAATTGGAGAAGGAAAAAGAAACATTCTGAAGTAAATCGACTTGGTATTGTAATATTTGTGTAATTTTGACGTCCAATCGGACGAAATATATGTCCACACTTCTCCGGGATAAAGCAACTCTTAATTTCGATGCGGCAAAACTCTTAAAAGAATCGCCAAATTACCATTATTGCTCAAGCATACATTGCAGCTACTATTATTGCTTTCAGGTGGTCAAATATATTGTCGTTGAAATGTTCAATGTCAATGATGATTCTATTTACAGTTTAAGGAGAGCCGACCCAACCAGACAAAAAACCGAACATGAATATGTAATCGAATTTCTGCATAGGAAATTAATCGAAAAAAGTGAGACTATTGGAGCGAGTACTTTTAAAAATAAAATGATAGAGCTGAAAAGTCTTCGTACTAACTCGGATTACAAAGCCATTTCTATTGACAAACCAACTAGTGATAAAGCCTACAATTTAGCAATCGAAGTCACTACGATCCTTAAAAAAGCCTTTAGATATGAAGCTAACTGAATATATTGATTTTACGCTAAAGTCATTGTTTGAGAGATTCCCAAATGTAGCAGAGGCATCATATTATTTTGATAAATGCTCTGATACTCACTTTATCCATGTGAATGACCCCAAATTACTGGTCAGTGAGTCTTTTAGTTCATTTGATTCGGAAATTACATTTGGGTTTTATGATCTTGCCTTCAATGGCTCCTTATGTTTCATTTCCGATTATTCAATGTTTGACGAAAAGATGTTTCAAAGGAGAAATAATCCATACATCTATTCGGGTATTGAGGATACGATCATACAAGGCAAGCCCTTTACAATAAATACCCTGACGGCTTTTCCTTTTATTTTCCTGACATCTCTGGAGTTTGAAAAGGATAAACCGAGAGATTCATACATTAATTATAGATTAGCAGCATGACGAATTCTGAAATAGCAGCTTTTCGATTTGCAAATTTCAAAATCACAAAAAGCGATTTTGATTTCTCTCTTGAAAGAGGAACAAATCTTAATATAAAATTTAAACTAAGTGGAGAACACTACGTCAAAACTAATGTGTTCAAGCTGGTTATAGAAACTTTAATAAATAACCAAAAGGAAGAGATACTCATTCGGGTATTATCCGAATCCATGTTTAATTTTGCCGGAATTGAGGATAAAGATCTCATGCATTACTTTGTAGGCAATGCGCCTGCAATCGTTTTCCCTTATGTTCGCGCTTATATTGGAACCCTCTCAACGCTTTCCGGATATCCACCCTTATTACTTCCTACTTTGAATTTAAGTAAATTGTCAAATGAATTGGAGGAGAATATTATCAAAATCACTGATTGAAACTTTTTCAATACAAACTCTTCGCTCTTTTATTACATACGAAATTTTCGCGTGTTTATTCAGTTTGGTAGTCAATCTGGCTTACACCCTTACTTTCATTTATTTTTCTCGGTATCCACTTGGGTAAAAATTTCAATTTAACCAGGTGGGCCAGAAACTTAACCACGACCCGAGGGTACGGGCAGATAAAAAAACCAACTCACAAATTTTCGCATGCACCGCGGAAAATATTATGGCCAACCTTTAATATAATTCATTTTTCTACATTTGTTTTATCATAAAAAATTCAATCACAATGAACGGACTGCATCTATTCATCGACAATTCCAATATTTTCATTGAAGCTCAACGAGTTGCAAGAGAAAAATATTTTTTTGATGACGAACTTGTTGTTCGGGTTCGCATTAGTTATGGAGGACTCCTGGAAAAGGTAAGGAATGGACGCAAACTGATGGAGACAGTTTTAGTCGGCTCCCGCCCTCCACAGAACGATTTACTTTGGGATAAATTAAGAAAATTAGGCGTAACTCCACGTATTTTTGATAGAAACACCTTTTCTGGAAAAGAAAAGGGGGTTGATGCTGAATTAAGCAACTCAATACGTGACACGTTGGAAGATAATAAGGAAACCGGTACTATTGCAATAATAGCTGGTGACCGAGATTATGTTCCAACCTTACAACGATGTCTGAAAAAAGGTTGGAATGTCGAATTGTATTTTTGGAGTCAGGCATCCGCAGAATTGAAAAAAATGGAAGGTATTATCTTCTTTAATCTTGATGATTTCTTTCACGAAATAACTTTTAAAGCCAAGCAAAAAGAATAATCTCTTTTGTTCAATTACAAGCATTCCATTTTTCTCTATTGAACCATTCTCTTAAGATTACGTTTTGAAACGTTCATTGTTTCTGATAATCTAATACATCCGGGACAATATCCCGAGTCAAAAGTTTTTTAACGATACGCGTTTATACCAAACCCCAGGTTCATTGCACTCAAATTAAACCGTTTAGAGAAAGACAATTTAATCATGACACCTTGAAACCTGAAACCTGAAACCTGAAAACCTGAAACCCTGAAAACCTGAAACCCTGAAACCCTGAAACCTTGAAACAAACAGATTACCCCAGAATAACAAACAAACGCGTCCTTGTCACCGGCGGTGCCGGCTTTATCGGATCAAACCTTTGTGAAGATCTGTTGAAGTACGACAATGAGGTGGTTTGTCTGGATAATTTTTCGACGGGTCATTTCAGGAACATCAAGGAGTTTATTGATCATCCGAAATTCAGGTTGATTTTTGGGGATATACGGAAATTAGAGGATTGCCGGAAGGGGGTTGAGGGGGTAGATCTGGTGTTGCATGAGGCAGCGCTGGGGTCGGTTCCCCGGTCGATCAACGATCCCATCACCAGCAACGCGGTGAATGTGGACGGGTTTTTAAACATGTTGGTGGCGGTGCGCGATGCGAAGGTGAAGCGGTTTGTGTATGCGGCCAGCTCTTCTACCTACGGGGATTCGGAGTCGCTGCCCAAGGTGGAAGATGTCATTGGCAAACCCTTATCTCCCTATGCAGTCACCAAGTATGTGAATGAACTGTATGCCCATGTATTTGCGCTCAATTACGGATTGGAGAGCATCGGGTTGCGTTATTTCAATGTGTATGGCCGGCGACAGGATCCAAATGGGGCTTATGCTGCTGTAATTCCTAAGTTTACCATGATGCTTATGGCGCATGAATCGCCAGTTATTAACGGTGATGGCACCAACTCACGGGATTTTACGTATATTGACAATGTAATTCAAATGAACCACCTGGCTGCAACCACTACCAATCCAAAAGCAATCAACCAGGTATTCAATACGGCAGTAGGAGAACGAAATGACCTGAAACAACTGACAGCTTTATTGAAAGAATATCTAAAGGCTTATAATCCTGAAATTGCGGCTGTTGAAATCCAATATGGTCCAAACAGAAAAGGGGATATACCCCACTCACATGCTTCTATTAAAAAAGCCACTGAATTATTAGCGTATCATCCGGACTTTACATTGGAAACAGGATTAAAACAGGCAGTGCAGTGGTATTACAATCATTTGATTTATAAAACAATAAAATAAACAAAAGCACGAATGCAATACTTCCAGAGTTGAACCGCTTTGACGTTGACGGCCCAGGAGACGTGGATACTCAAAATTTTTACATTCAATTTTTTAATATGATCAGAATAAAAGCTTATTATCTTGACAAACCACTTGAAAACAAAGAAGATTTGGAAAACAAAGATTCATTTTGGTTTCAGAAAAAATCCCTATTAAAAGGGGGATTGAGGGGCTTTTTATTGGAAAGTCCGGAAAATTTTTCGACTAAAGAATGGTATAATAAAATTTTGGATAAAGAATTAGTAGAGTTCTACATTGAAAAAAGTGGTGTATATAAATTAGCAAATCTTGACCTTAATGAAGGTGAGCTTTATTTTGAGAAATCAGAATCACCTGTGTATCTAAAAAAAAGGATTTTTGTTGATATTTCTTTTGACACTTATTTTCAAGATGGGATATTAAAAGCACTGATTGATAAATTCCAAAATAATTTTACAAATCAACTTGAAATAGGGACTATAGAATCTTTCACAAAAGGCAAGGGTTCAATTAAACTTGATGATGCCATTTTAAGTAATATTAGAAATGCTTTGATATTTGTTGCTGATATCACTCCCATTGCAGAAAAGAATGTATTTTCTGATAAACCAAAATGGATTGCGAATTCGAATGTCATGTTGGAACTGGGATATGCTATCGCAGTAAAGGATAAATCAAATATTATTATTACTTACGATAAAGAAAAAACTGAACAAAATATTGATACTCCATTTGATATTCAATCTTATAAAAACATACCTTATCATAGCACAAACAATGATTACGCCAATCTACTGTCAGAAATTGAACAAATTATTAAACGCATGGGATTGAAGATATAAGGATTGATTTTACAATATTATCCACAAGTATTCACAATATTAATAATATAATGACCCAAACATTGCTAATTACCGGTGGCACCGGCTCCTTTGGAAATGCTGTCCTTCATCGGTTTATCAACGATGCTAGATTCAGTGAAATTCGCATCTTCTCGCGCGATGAGAAGAAGCAGGACGATATGCGCCACCGGCTGAATAATCCCAAAGTGAAATTCTACATCGGCGATGTGCGGGATAAAAGAAGTGTGGATGGGGCAATGGCAGGAGTGGATTACATCTTTCATGCGGCGGCGCTGAAACAGGTGCCATCGTGTGAATTTTTTCCGATACAGGCTGTTCATACCAATGTATTCGGTACCGAGAATGTGATTGATTCGGCCATTGAACATGGCGTAAAGAATGTGGTGGTGCTGAGTACCGACAAGGCTGCCTACCCCATCAACGCCATGGGGATCAGCAAAGCCATGATGGAGAAGGTGGCCATTGCCAAAGGAAGGGCGCTTGGACCGGAGGCCGCCACAACCATCTGTTGTACGCGGTATGGTAACGTGATGGCCAGCCGGGGATCGGTGATCCCTTTGTGGATCGACCAGATCAAATCGGGAAACGACCTGACCATTACAGATGCAAACATGACGCGTTTCATGATGTCGCTGGAGGATGCTGTTGACCTGGTACTTTATGCCTTTGAACATGGAAAAAACGGAGATTTGTTCGTTCAAAAAGCACCCGCAGCAACTCTGGATACCTTGGCTAAATCGTTGATCGAGCTTTACAAAGCCACGGTGAACATCCGGAACATCGGGACACGCCATGGGGAAAAACTGTATGAGACCCTCGTTACCCGTGAAGAGATGGCCAACAGCATCGATATGGGACAGTACTACCGTATCCCCTGCGATAACCGGGATCTCAACTACGATAAATATTTTGTAGAAGGGCAAGAGGAGATCAGCCTCATCGAGGACTACCACTCGCACAATACCCAACGGTTAGACATCGACGGGATGAAGCAATTGTTGCTAAAACTGCCACTCATCCGCAAGGATGTGCTTGGGGAGACGGGTGCGATACTTTATCCAGATTAGCAATAGAACGCTGATGATACTGATTTGGCAGATAAACACAGATTTTTAGATAGAAGCGTTATTGATGAGTGAAAATTATTTACACAAGGAATTAACGTCATCAATTATCAATTGTTTCTACAAGGTTTACAATGAATTGGGATATGGGTTTCTGGAAAAAGTTTATGAGAATGCTTTAAAGATAGAGTTGGAAAGCCAGGGATTGTATGTTGAAAAGCAAAAACCTATAACCGTATTTTACAAAAATAATTCAGTCGGAGAGTATTTTGCGGATCTTATTGTTGAAAATGTAGTGATCCTTGAGCTAAAAGCTGCTGAGACCCTCTGTGAAGAGCATGAACTACAGCTGATCAACTATCTTAAAGCCACAAATATAGAAGTTGGTCTCCTTTTAAACTTTGGTAAAAAATCGCAAATAAGCCGCAAAATATTTACAAATAAATCAGTGTAAATCTGTTTAATCCGCGTCATCTGCGTTCCATTAAATAATGATAAAAGTAGGCATCACCGGCCAGCCGGGCTTCATCGGCACACACCTCTACAACACCCTCGGCCTCTACCCCACCGAGTTCGAGCACATCCCGTTCGAAGATGCCTATTTTCAGGACAACCATAAACTGGAAGCCTTCGTCGCTCAGTGCGACGCCATTGTCCACCTGGCCGCCATGAACCGCCACAATGACCCCGATGTCATCTACTCAACCAACATCGGCCTTGTTAAACAACTCATCGCCACCTGCGAAGCAACCGCCTCAACACCCCACATTCTCTTCTCCTCCTCCACCCAGGAAGAGCGCGATAACGTTTATGGCAAATCCAAAAAAGTGGGACGTGAACTGCTGGAGCAGTGGGCACAGAGAAACGGTGCCCGCTTCACCGGATTAATCATACCCAACGTATTTGGTCCCTTCGGGCACCCATACTACAACTCGGTTGTGGCTACCTTCTGCCATCAGCTAACCCACAACGAAACCCCAAAAATCGACGTGGATGGGGAGGTTAAGTTAATTTATGTAGGAGAACTGATTAGAGTTATCATAGAAAAAATCCGTCAAAATCCGTCAATTCAGTGTCAATTGTGTTCCATTGAACCTACTGCCACCATCAAGGTCTCTGATTTACTCACCAAACTCACAAAATACAGAAACGAGTATTTCGATAAAGGTGCCATCCCAAATCTCGACACCCCCTTCGAGCGCAACATCTGGAACACCCTCTTCTGCTACATCGACCACACCACCTTCTTCCCCTACCATCTTAAACTCAACACCGACAACCGCGGCAGCTTCGTTGAAACCATCAAACTCAACAGC
>DYSN01000249.1 GCA_020718205.1 Draconibacterium orientale | reverse complement strand
GAGAAGGGAAGGACGAGTTTAAATGGTTTTTGCAGGAATTGCCTGATATATTGAAGTTTACGTTTGATGGTTATCATAAATAATATTAATAATTAATACTAAAAAAGATGTTTATTGTAGGAAGTTATTCATTGGCCGTTGTGCTCACATTCATCACAATGCTTTGTTGGGGTTCATGGGGAAACACCCAAAAGCTTGCAGCTAAGACCTGGCGTTACGAGTTATTTTATTGGGACTACGTAATTGGCATTGTTTTATTCTCAACCCTAATGGCCTTTACCTTAGGTAGTTTTGGCGAAAATGGCCGCAGTTTTATTCCTGATATTATGCAAATCAGCGGAGAAAATTTTGGTAGCGCATTTTTTGGGGGAATCGTTTTTAACGCGTCGAATATTTTGCTTTCGGCTGCAATTTCTATTTCGGGCATGGCCATAGCATTTCCACTTGGAGTGGGTTTGGCATTGGTTCTTGGCGTTTTCATCAACTATTTTGGAGCTCCTGCCGGCGACCCTGTAACTTTGTTTCTTGGCGTTGGGTTAATTATGATTGCTCTTATATTCAATGGAATAGCAGCCGGTAAAATGAATTCCGGCAAAAAAGGAGCTTCCACTTCAAAAGGTATCTGGATTTCGTTGGTGGCAGGTATTCTCATGTCGGTTTTCTATCGGTTTGTAGCCGCTGCTGTTGACCTTGAAAACTTCGAAAACCCCATGGCGGGAAAAGCAACTCCATACACCGCAGTGTTTATTTTCTCATTGGGTATGTTGGCCAGTAACTTCATATTCAACACATTACTCATGAAGAAGCCTTTTGTCGGACTGCCAGTTTCCTATAGCGATTATTTTAAAGGTTCGCTTTCAACCCACTCGGTTGGTTTGCTTGGTGGCGCCATTTGGGGATTGGGAACATCGCTCAGCTATATTGCTTCGGGTTCGGCAGGTGCTGCTGTTTCCTATGCTTTGGGTCAGGGAGCCACTATGGTTGCTGCATTTTGGGGTGTTTTTATCTGGAAAGAATTTAAGGGTGCCGATACTAAAGTCAACTGGCTCCTGGCATTCATGTTCCTGCTTTTTACCGCCGGACTTGGGCTCATTATTGTTGCTGGAAATCAATAAATCTTCAGGGAGATTGAAGTATAAAAAGTTGCAAATCAGTGGATTTGATTTTAAAAATGCGTTTTAATAGAAAATAAATTAACTAATATTCATCAATAAATTATTAACAATTAAATTTTTACAACATGAAAAAATCTATTTATTTATTTCTCGTTGTTGCCATGGCAGCAGCAGTAACATTTTCTTCGTGCAAAAAAGATGACGAAGCAGAAGAACCTATTGTAGTGGTAGCATCTCCCATTAAAACTTTGGGTGTTGTTTATACCGATGGTGTTGATTTGTATGAATTTACCTACGATGCAACCACCAAAAAAATTACCAAAATCGACAATTACTGGAATGCAGAACTCGACAAAACCATTACCTACGATTACTCTGTAGCCGGTAAACTTACCATCACTTCTGGTGATAGCCCAACCGAATATGAATTGAATGCAGCAGGTTATATTTCGAAAGAAGTTTGGAGCAGCGACGAGTGGGCAGCTTACGAGTACAACTCCGACGGATATTTGGTTAAAATCATTGAACATTGGGACGGCGCCGACCATTTAAAAATGGAAGCTGTAATTACCAATGGTAACATTATGAAACATACAACCTACGATGACGATGGCGTAACTGTGAAAAAAATCAAAGAATTCACCTACACATCAGGCGATAATGTAAATGATATTCATCAGGCCAATATGATTGACAGCAATACCAAACCCATTGGTAATCTTTTTGGTAAACCCAGCAAAAAATTAGTTGATTTCTTAAAATACTGGGATCCACGCGCAAACCCAATCGAAGTTCGTCAAACCACCATTACCTATGAATTCGACGCAAAAAACCGTCCTTCTAAAATCACCAGAAGCAGTGCCGATTGGCAAGAAGTGTATACTTATACCTACGTTGAATAGTTTGAATATTTTAATGAGTTAATAAATCAGTTAATTGCTCCCCGGTTTCTGGGGAGCAATTTTTTAATCCCATTGCCGGTTTCAGCGGTCATTATTCTTTAAAAGTTCAAATATGGATCAGGTATAGTACCGCAGATAATTAGTAAAAAAATGGCAATCAATTAAATAACAAGCAACT
>DYSN01000114.1 GCA_020718205.1 Draconibacterium orientale | reverse complement strand
AAAACTGCTAATCGATCTAAATCATCCAAAATTGCAGATGACACTTAAATAAATACCACCCAAAACAGAAGAGTGGTATATATTTCATTTAAGCATGCAATTTAGAATTTTTCACTAAATAGTCATGCGGACTTTCTATCTTTAAATTTAATGCTAAATTAGCGTAAAATTTTCGCATGATATTAATCGCCGACAGTGGATCCACTAAAACTGATTGGGTGCTATGGATTCCCGCCACAAATGAGACATTTAACTATCAAACCAAGGGACTGAATCCTTATTTTGTGAACTCATCAGAGATAGCCAAAGTTATTCAGGATTGTTTTTCTGTGGATGATTTGCAACAAGTAAAACAGGTTTTTTTCTATGGTTCCGGATGTGGTTCTGTCGATTCAAAAGCGATAGTGCAGTTGGGAATTTCCAATTCATGCAAACACGCACAAATTATTGTGGAACACGATTTAATGGCCGCAGCCCATGCATGTTGTGGCGAAGAAGAAGGGGTGGCCTGCATCCTGGGAACAGGGTCTAATGCCTGTGTTTTCGATGGGACAAAGATAATTGCCGAAGGAGTGAGTTATGGTTATGTTATGGGCGATGAAGGCTCGGGAAACCACCTCGGAAGAATGCTTCTGAAATCTGTTTTCAGCAGAAAAGCCCCCCGGGAAATTCTCGATGCTTTCTATGAACGATACCCCAGAATGGAGCTGTCACTTTTGCTAAATCAGCTTTATAATATCCCCAATCCCAACCGATTCTTAGCCAGTTTTAGCCCGTTCATTCTTTCTTTTCAGAAACATTCATTCGTTAAAGCCTTGATATATAGGTCTTTTAATGAATTTGTTGATGAATTCCTGGTTGATTTGCTAAAAGAAAAATCCTATACAGTTTCTTTTCAGGGTTCCATTGCATGGAGTTACAGAACCATTTTGGCCGAGGTTTTGAATGATAGAAATATCGTTATGGGGCAAGTGATCCGGCAACCAATTGATTCGCTGGTTGAATACCATCGTATGATTCACAAGATTAGCTAATCAATTGAAAATTAATCTTTCTGAAGTGGAAGACTGAAAAAGAACCGGGTTCCCACATGTTCTTCCGATTCAAACCAGATATGTCCTCCCATATTGTGAATCAATCCCTGAGAAATACTTAATCCCAACCCCGTTCCTCCATAGTCGGTATGCGTCATTTTATGAGCCTGTCGAAAGCGGGTGAAGATGTGGTCGAATTCGCTTTGCGGAATTCCTATCCCATTATCTTTAACAAAGAATACCAGATAATCCTGATCGGTTTTTGGCAGAAGTCCAAATTGAACATTCCCGTTTTCCGCAGTAAATTTTAGCGAATTGCTGATGAGGTTGGTAATCACCTGCATCAATCTGTTGGAATCGGCGATAAATATCAACGAGTTGTATTCGTCTGGAATAGTGTAGTTTAGATTTACTTTTTTGGTCTGAGCCAACAGGTCAAAACGGTCTTTTACTGTGTTAAGAAACCGGATTATGTGGATGTCGGTGGGATAAAAAGCAATTTGATTGGCTTCTATCTTCGAAATATCCACTATGTCGTTGAGCAAATTGAGAAGCAACTGACCATTGCTTTTAATTCTCGAAACAAAAACTCCTTTCTCATCTTCATCTAAATCTTCTTCCTCCAACAGGCTGGCAAACCCCAGAATCGAATTCATGGGGGTGCGGATTTCGTGGCTCATATTGGCAAGGAACGATGATTTTAACTGATCGCTTTCTTCAGCTTTGTTTTTGGCATCGAGCAAGGTTAGTTCATCCATTTTTTTATCGGTAATATCGCGAATATTGGCTAATAGATGGCTCTCGTAATTATAATGAATCCAGTGAAGTTTCAGGTTTACATGAAAGGTGGAGCCATCTTTGCGGGTGTCAACCGATTCCGATACCACACTTTGCTCAAGCTTCAGGGTGGCTTTTACCTGTTCTATATGCAAATTGCTTCCAATATTCAACTCATTGTGATCCTTACGATTCAATATCTCGTCGCGGGTATATCCATACATCTGGCAGAGTACTTCGTTTACTTCAACTATTTTCCCATCGGAATTGAATATGGCTATTCCATCGAGGTTGGAATTGAAAATGGTACGATAGCGTTCTTCGCTTTCTTTAATCATTTCCAGCGATTTTTTCTTTTCGGTAACATCGATCAGCAGCCCATTGAGGTGGGTAATCTTGCCTTTTTCGTCTTTAACCAGTTCGGTTTTATCTTCAACCCAAATGTAATCGCCATTTTTACAGCGTAGCCTGTAATATTCGTGGCTATAGTTGGGTTGCTGAGTGTGTCGGGTATAGGAATTAATCTCTTCAACTACATGATTCATATCGGCGGGGTGAATCATATCGATATATCTTGGATTGTTTGCAAGTAATTCCTCGGCGGTATACCCAAGAATATTTTCCACATTGTTCGAAATATACACAACCCGATGAATATTAGTGCTTTCGCTGTACTCCCAAACAATAGCAATTACCCGCGATTGTTCGAGTATTTTCATACTGTTCACTTTGTCTGTAATGTCTTCGCCGGAGCTAAGAGTTCCTGTGAACTCGTTATTCTCGTTGAACAGTGGGGTAGTTTGCCAGGAAATAAGGCGTTCTTTGCCGTTGCTGGTAAGCACCATGCTCTCCCGTTTAAAGATTCCTGTTTTTGTTTCAGAGACCTCGATAAATCGCCTTATTGCACTGGTTTGATGGCTTTTGGGCACGCATTTTTTAATCCAGTTTTCCCCCAATAATTCTTTTTCAGAATATCCCAGAATTTCGCAGGCTTTATTGTTAACCAGTTCTATTTTACCATCAACATCAATGGCAATAAGCATAAAAGCTGCGATTTTAATGTACTGATTGTTACGTTGTTGAATCAAAAATTTCTCTTTCATCACCATATTGCGATCGGTAATATCGAGCAATTGTGCTATGGTTTTTGTTTTTCCATTGATGTCGGTATAAGCTGATGATCTGATTTCAACTTCGCGAATGTCTCCGCCTTTAATAACTATTTTAAACTCATATTCTTCCGGCACATCTTCGCCTGCCTGGCGGGCAAGGAAACGGGTTTTTACCAAGTCTAAATCGTCAGGATGAATGAAAAGATCGAATTTTTTTCCTATGATTTCTTTCGATGGATATCCAAAAAGGAACTGTGAGCGAGGATTGGTATAGGAGAAACATCCGTTGTCGTCGATGATGCAGATGCTGGCATGCGATTTTTCAACGATGGTGCGGAATCGGTTTTCGCTTTGTCTCAATCCCAGCTGAATCATTTTCAATTCGTTGATATTGCGGGTAATATTTAGAATGTGAATTTCTCCATTCAGTTCAACCAAACTGGCCGAAATGAGCACATTAACCAATACGCCACCATTTATTTTAACTACTGTTTCCAGATTTTCGACGTTCTGACCGCTTTCTAAGCGTGAAATATATTCCTGCAATTGTTCCGGCTTATGCCAGAACCCAAAATCTAAAATATTATGACCAATCAGCTCTGCCTTGGTGTATTTGGTTAGTTCGAGAAAGCTATCGTTCACATCGACCAATTGCGACGAAGAAAGCAAAGTAATATTGATGGCATCGGGGCTGGCATTGAATATGGATCGGAATTTCTCTTCACTCATTTTAATGGCCTTTTTCATGCGGATAATATCGTCGATATTTTTAAATAATACCAGTTGATTTAACTCGCCATCGATGGGAATAATTTTTGAAGATACCAGATATTCAATACTTTGGCCCGTTGCAAAGCGTAAACGAGCCTGCATATTGTCAATATTTTGCCAATTGGCTGTATATTCTAAGAATTTGGTTTTTTGCCCTTCCATATCCCATATTTCGTTAAGGATATTTTTTTGGGAGGTTTCTATGGCCTTACCGTCATTAAAGTTTTGCAAGAAAGCCTGGTTCACGTCGGTCAAAGTCATTTTTTGATCGAAGTTGTTGATGCAAATGGCATCGGGAAGCAAATTGAAAATGCTTTTAAACTTTATTTCGTTGCTTTGAAGGGCTTTTTGGGCGGTAATGAGCTCCTGAATATCGCGAATGATAACCAAAAGGTATAAACTGTCCCCAAACAAAACGATTTTGCTAGAAATAAGCCCTATTCGTTTTTCGCCATTCTTAAATTTAAATGCTGCAGAGAAATTCTGGACAAATCCGTCTTTTTCCATCAACTCCCTGTATTTTTCTCTCTCACTCTCGTAAAACCATAAGTTCAGGTTGCGACCGGTTTTGTTCAACACTTCATCTTCCTGATAGCCGGTGTAGTTTAAAAAAGCATTGTTAACAGCAATTGTTCGGTGGCTGGGCAATTCGTGAAAGCTGATGGCTTCGGGCACAGCATTAAAAATCATATGAAAGAGTTCGTTGCTGGCTAATTGTACAGGCTGGGGCGAATTCGATGGTAATGATTTGTTAAGGAAAGAGCTCAGGTTTTCTAAAAATACTTCGAGAAGTTTGGTGTCAATTTTATAATTTATATCGTAGGTGCTGCGCGAAAGACAAACATGAAAGCTATGTGAACCCAGGGTAATGGGGTGAATGATAAGCGATTGCAGGGTATTGAAATACTTAAAGTTTTGGGGAAAATTATTCCGGTTGAACCACTGCTTAACATTGATAATATATTCGGTGGTGTCGTTATCAGGATGAAAAATTTCGAAAAAGTGGAGTGATTGCTTTAGAGTTTCCGGGTTAGTTTCGGGGCTTTGGGCTAAAACTTCCGCCTGGAGAATTTCATCTTGATTTTGATGCCAATAAAGCAGAATGGCTGAATCGAGTTGCAACCATTGACTAATCATTTGTAGCGTTTGAGAGATTTTTTGGTGTATTTCTCTCTCTAAAAAGAATATTCCCATAATTGTTCCAGATAAATTGCCGTGCAATTGTGTTGTTGTTGATACAAATTTATTTAACACTTAAAGATAAGCAAATAATAGCAACCGTGATTCATTTTTTTTTCATTTTTTGTTAAGAGATTCATTACTGAACAGATTCCGAAGACAATAACAGATATAGCGGTTTTAAAGCTGATTTTTTCTATTTTTGCGGGCTAATTTTTTGTCAGATGGCCACTTCCAATATTCGTATAAAGAATAAAAAAGCATCGTTCGAGTATTATCTCGAAGAACGGTATGTGGCTGGAATTCAGTTAACTGGAACCGAAATTAAGTCCATCAGAAATGGCAAGGCCCAGCTCACCGAATCCTATTGCTTTTTTAAGAATGAGGAGCTGTTTGTTAAAAATATGCACATTAATGAGTATGAGCTCGGAACCATATACAATCATGAGCCCAAGCGCGACCGCAAACTTTTGTTAAAGAAACGTGAATTGCGAAAACTCAAAACCAGAATCAACGAAAAAGGATTTACTTTGATTCCACTTATTTTATTCATCAACGAGAAAGGGCTTGCCAAACTCGAGATTGCTTTGGCCAAAGGAAAACATACCTACGACAAACGCTCTTCCTTAAAGGAAAAGGACGTGAAAAGAGATATGGACCGGGCTTCTGATTAATCAAAAGATTGGCTATAACCCGTTGATAATAGGTTATTTGAGTTTTTACTGAGTCTCTAATATTAAATTTGAAATTGTTTATGCGCAGCAACCAGTTTTTTAAAATATCAGCATTAAGCTTCATTCTCTTATTTGTCCATATTTTTTCTCTTAATGCACAGGATAACAAAGCAATCAAGTGGTATACTTTCGAAGAAGCCATTGCCCTCAATGCAAAAAAACCAAAGCTAATTTTTATCGACGTGTTTACCGAATGGTGCGGCTGGTGCAAGAAAATGGACGCATCAACATTTGCCGATCTCAAAGTGGCGGAATATATGAACAAACACTATTATTGTGTTAAATTGGATGCTGAACAATCTGAGCCGGTGAACTTTATGGGCAAAACATATATTAACCCGAAGGCTGGCGAAAAACGAAGTACACACCAAATTGCAGCTGTTTTACTTCAAAACAAAATGAGTTATCCGAGCTATGTTTTTATGAACGAGAAAAATCAGATTTTAACAGTGGTGAAAGGCTTTATGACCATGGAGAATTTCGATCCGGTGATTCATTGGTTTGCAGAAAGGGCATATCTCACCATTCCCTACAAGGATTATCAGGAATCCTTTAATAAACCCAATTAATTCTCAAATTCCCCCCATTTAATCAGATTGCAAAACCAATCAACAGAACGAGGGCGCTCAGGAATAAAACTAAGTAAATAAGTCTGCTATTTTCTATAATGTTTGCCATAATATAGTTGAATCTACCATTTCTGTGCCATTTTTTTAATTGTCACTAATTCAATTGATTGCGGTGAGTTTATTAAGTTTTTCTTTCTATAGCTGAGACGGTTTTCCATTTCGGATTTAAAAATTGCCACTGTATTTTCCTTTTCTCTTCTGCTCATTTACAATTTAAATGCTATATTTGTGGAATATATACCGACACATGAAAATCAGGCTTATTTATCATATATTAATATGGACTGTTATTGGTTTTTTTTCCTCGTGTACACCGAGTGATAATTGTGACGATATAGATTGCACTTCTCCAGCCAATCCGCTGTATTTGAATGTAATAGATTCGTCATCGCACATCAATTTGTTTGCCAGCCAGGTTTACGATAGCAATAGCTTTTATGTGGTGAATATGGAAAACATTAGCCAAAAGGCCAACTATATTCAACAAACCCATTTTATCGAACTTCCGGAAATACCTTTTTTTGTGGGAAAAAATTACTATCAATTGGTATTGGAAGGCGATTTAGTCATCGTTTTTTCTATCGATATGTCCAATTTAACCGAAAACTGCTGTAATTTTTATAGGATGAATTCCTTCGAAGCCGTGAATATTCTTTATGAGTTTGATAAAAACACACAAGTTGCTACTTTGCTGATTAGTCGTTAAGCCACAAAAAAAATTTGTTAAATGACTGTTATCATGCTGTTTAAATCAGCTCTTCTTTGAGATTCCTCAACTGATTTTCTATTTCCTGATTGGACATTTCAAGTTTCAGATAAGTTTTTGCAGCGGAAACAGTGCTGAAAATAGAGTGGTAGGTCTTTTTTTCTTCTTCGATATATAAATGTAAAGAAGCTATTATTTTTGGCTCAAAAACCAGGTATGCCAATCGGAATGGGGGAAATTTTTCAACCTGATTGACCTGCTTTATTGACTTTATGGTTTTGATGCCCATATTGGCCTCTTTCTCCAGAGTGAGTTGCCTGATATCCATCAACATCCTTATTTTTTCGTTCCAGTAGGCTTTTGTCGTTAGAATTTCTATTGATTTCAGGTAGTCATTTAACACAAAATCTCCTTCCCATTTAACGAATAAATAATGACCTTCCTCGAGATATTGATAGGTGATTTTCATAATTGAGCCCAATTTGATGTTGTATGGAGGTTCGAAATATTTCTTAAATTCCACAAGTTGAAGGTAAGCATTAAAAACACCACAGGATTGTCAATCCAAATAAATTTATAAGTAATATGAAATCAATGAGTTGATGGTTTTTTAAGTAAGAATACCTGTGTTGTTTTAGCATTCACGGGCATCATTTGCCTCCCAACTTTCGCATAGTAGCAGAATTGGTTAAGATTGTTTCCGATTTAGCTTTCAACAATCTTTCGAATTATTGCGATACGATTTGAAAGGGAAAGGAATGTCGGATTTTGAAAAGAAAATGGATTATAAAGTCGAATTTCTAAGAAACCGGAAATAATCATTCAGCACCACATCGTTCACCTGTCGGGGGGTAAAAACCTCCAGAATTGTACTTTGTGATGACTCGATGAGCTCGTGAATTTTTGTTGACAAATTCGATGCTTCCCGACAGTATAAATACTTCATTCCGGCATCCTGAGCCAAATGTTGGGCGGTTCGGTTGTGCGGCGTTTCGAATAAATCTATTTGACCGCTTTTCAAGGGGCCGTCTAAAAATCTGAAAATTCCCCCACCGCTGTTATTGATTAAAAGGATTTTGAAATTGGAATGCAAATAATTGTTCCACAGTGCGTTAATATCGTAGAAAAAACTCAGATCGCCTGTCACCAAAATGGTTTGGCCTTCGAAATGCAAACTCTGTCCCAGGGCTGTTGATGTGGAGCCATCGATGCCACTTACTCCGCGGTTACCATCGATGATATGCCGATCGAAATCGAAAAACTGTGAGTAGCGGATGGAGGTGCTGTTGGCAAAGTGAAGCTGTGTTTTTGTGGTGAGCGATGCGTGCAATTCCCTAAAAACCCGGAAGTCGGAATATGGAATGGTTTCCATGAATTCCTGATGAATGGTTTTCGCTTTCATGGTAATTTGCTGCCAGTTTCTGATAAAATCTTCTTCAGCTGATGGCCCTTCTATTGCAATTTTCAAAACATCTGCCGTTTGACAGCGCAAATGTTTTGATAAATGCAAAAATGTATCCGGTGCCTGATAATCGGGAGAGATGTTAAAATGCTGAAAATCAGTACTATTCCTAAGCCAGGCCTTTATTTTCTTACTCACAATATGTCCCCCAAAAGTTAAAACCACATCAGGGAAAAATTCATGTTCTTTTTCAGCGGTTATCTGAGTAAGTACCTGGTCAATGGCATTGGTAAAACAGGGGAAGTTCATATTCGAGGTGGTTTCGGTTAGAACCACAGTATTTTTTTGGAGTGCCAGTTGTTCGAGCAATTTGGAAAGATGAGCATCCGGAGCATGCTGACCCACAATTATCATCCTTTTTCTTGCTGATAACCAGGCTGTTTGAAATGCATTCTTATCATTATCAGGCATTCGCCATGCTACTGGCTTCGCAGGTTTTGGAATATCCCATCCGCTGGTTTTTTCTTTTTGTCCATAAATGGGTTCATCCAAAGGAACATTGATATGAACCGGACCAAAAACAGGATTTATAGACCTATCAATGGCTTCAATAACAAGTTGTTGATAGCGATTCTTGTCTTCTTCATTGCTAAAGCTTTCGGGCAAATTCACCGATTTTCTGATGTAATTCCCATAGATTTCCTGTTGTCTTATGGTTTGGCCATCGCCCTGATCCACAAGATATTCGGGTCGGTCGGCGGAGAGTACTATGAGTGGAACCTGCTGATAAAATGCTTCGGCCAAAGCTGGGGCATAATTGAGCACCGCAGAGCCCGAAGTGCAGTTCAAAACCACTGGTTTCCCCGATTTTTGAGCCAAACCCAAAGCGAAAAAGGCGGCACTTCGCTCGTCGACAATGCTGTAAATTTTAAACTCTTCATATTGCGGAAAAGTGAGCATCATGGGCGCATTGCGGCTTCCGGGCGATATTACAATCTCCGAAATCCCATGCGATATAAAAATCTGAGCAAGAAGTTCTAATCCGTCTTTATTGGAAATCATGTTAAAGTGCTTGTTGCTGAAATGGTGAGTAATTTTTGGTTTACTAAATTTCCTTGTTTTGGCAAAAGTTTAAAAAAAGCCGCTAATCATTGAGAGCGGCTTTTTCCGTAGTATGGAGTATCTTAAATATGAATGACTTCGTCGTAGGCAGCAGCTACTGCTTCCATCACGGCTTCGGACATGGTGGGGTGCGGGTGAACTGCTTCTATAATCTCACGTCCGGTCGTTTCAAGTTTTCTTGCCACAACCACTTCGGCAATCATTTCGGTCACGTGGTCGCCAATCATATGACAGCCAAGCCATTCGCCATATTTAGCATCGAATATCACTTTAATAAAACCATCCTTATGGCCCGCTGCGCTTGCTTTTCCGCTCGCCGAGAAGGGGAATTTACCTACTTTTATTTCATATCCGGCTTCCAAAGCTGCTTTTTCGGTGAATCCAACACTGGCAATTTCGGGTTGGGTATAGGTACAGCCTGGATTGTTATTATAATCCAACGGAGTGGGGTGGTGGCCAGCTATTTTTTCCACGCAAATGATTCCCTCGTGGCTTGCAGTATGAGCCAATGCCGGACCAGGAACGATATCGCCAATGGCGTAATAACCTTCCACATTGGTGCGGTAAAACTCGTCGACCAAAACTTTTCCTCGTTCGGTGGCAATACCGGTTTCTTCCAGGCCAATGCCTTCGATATTGGTGGCAATCCCAACCGCCGAAAGAACAATGTCGGCCTCAATGGTTTCTTCGCCTTTTTTGGTTTTGATGAGCACTTTGCATTTTTCGCCAGAGGTGTCAACGCTCAGTACTTCGCTTTTGGTCATCACATTGATGCCTGCTTTTTTAAAGCTTCGGCCCAATTGCTTGCTCACTTCTTCGTCTTCCAGGGGAACAATGTTTTCCATAAATTCTACCAGAGTCACCTGAGTACCAATGCTGTTATAAAAATGGGCAAATTCCGAACCAATGGCACCGGAACCTACAACCACCATGCTGTCGGGTTTTTTATCGAGAGTCATGGCTTTGCGGTAGCCTATGATTTTCTTTCCATCCTGTGGGAGATTGGGCAACTCGCGCGAACGTGCACCTGTGGCAATAATGATATGGTCGGCACTCAATTCGGTGGTTTCGCCTTTTTCGTTGGTGACTTCCACTTTTTTGCCGGGTTTCACTTTGCCAAATCCCGCAATGAGCTCTATTTTGTTCTTTTTGAAAAGATATTGAATTCCTTTACTCATGCCATCGGCCACGCCACGGCTTCGGTGCACTATGGCATCGAAATCGGCTTCAATAGCTCCCGCAATTTTAACTCCATATTCATCGGCATGTTTGGCATAATTATACACTTCGGCACTTTTTAGCAGCGCTTTGGTGGGAATACATCCCCAGTTGAGGCAAATTCCGCCAAGCTCGGCTCTTTCAACAACTGCAACTTTTTTCCCCAGTTGCGATGCTCTGATGGCTGCCACATAACCACCTGGACCGCTGCCTAAAACAATAATATCGTAATTCATAATGATTCTAAATTAGTATTTTTTGCAAAAGTACATTTTATTTTGGTTTTTGGGGATGTTGCATGGTAGAAAATGGGTAAATCTAATGAGGCTGATTTGGCTATTACGAACAGTTTTGTGAGATTATTAACGGAATTGATTAACCTGAGTTCAATATAAAATATTCATTATGAACTTAAAACATAATTTTTTTAACAGCATAGCTTAAAAAGCGTTATTTTTGAAAGAATTAAAGACTTGTTTATAGCTTTCACATATATTGCCATGGGCTAATGTAGACTGCCTATGTGAGCAGACTTATGATGAAGAATCTAACAAATGCTTGGGAAAACCAAATCAACAAACATGAAATTTTTTGTAACAATCTTTATATTATATTTTACGATTTATTCGAGCAAGGTATTATCTCAACATGAAGTCCCTGATACAGTAAAGATTGGTTCATATGTTACTTCTCTATATAATTTTGATATTGCAAATAATTCTATTTGCGCAGATATTCATTTATGGTGTTTGTATAATGACACAAATTATAATTTCGAAGAAGAACTTGAATTTATTAATTGTGAAGATTTTACTTTTAGTGGAACAAGCACTGAGGATTTATCAGATGGAAAATGGTTTTATACGAAATCCTTAATAAAAATCAGACAAAAATATTCGACAAAGAACTATCCTTTTGATAAACAAAAAATAATTATTAGCATAGAATCGTCAGAACATACTACAAAAGATTTTGTATTTAAACCGGATATAATTGGATCAAGATTGGATTCTAGTATTTATAAACAATTTGATGAATGGGAAATTGAGAGTATTGTATTTTCATCATCTGAGTCAAAATATGAAACTTCTTTTGGAGACCCATCTTTAACCAGCAGCTCCTATCCGCGTTTTGATATTATAATAGTGCTAAACAGAATTGGTTCATGGCTTTTGCTCTTCAAACTTATAACTGGCATATTGGTGGCATTTTTAATTTCATCTTGTGTATTTTGTATAAAACCAAAAAATACAGACCCGCGTTTTGGTCTTTGCGTTGGTGGTTTGTTTGCAGCGATTGGTAATAAATATATAGTAGAAAGTATAATTCCCTCAACAAATGAATTGACCTTATTAGATTATCTACACAATATAACATTCATTGCAATATTTGTTATTATTATTATATCCGTAATATCTTTGCATATATATGAAAAGGAGGGTATTCAATACAAAAGGCTATCAAAAAAAATAGATTCAA
>DYSN01000248.1 GCA_020718205.1 Draconibacterium orientale | reverse complement strand
TTCGGACACAATCGCGATGGCGAATCTCTGCCACAGGTGAATGTCCAGCTGATAGGGTTAAGCGGGGTCGTACCTGGGGTGTTAAAAATATACTTTCTGATTTTTATTTTTTCACGAATATTTTGTATAAATCATTTGATTTGTCTTTTTTTTAGTATATATCTAATGTGTTTATAAACATAGGAGATATATTAATGGAAAAGACTTCACAATTGAATTCAAGCATCGAAAGATTAGTGAATCCAATGCCTGTGATAGCTGGAAGTGTCAGGACGCTCTTGAGCACTTGTGGTAAACCTGGCTGCAAGTGTATGAGAAAAAACAATCCGGCGAAACACCCGTATTCTCAGCTGTCATACACTCATGCTGGTAAAACAAAAACCATGTATGTGAAAAAAGCTGACCTTGTATCAATCAAAGAAATGACAAATAACTATAAAGATTTGCGACAGGCCAGTCTTGACCTGGGTCATGAGACTGCCGTGTTAATAAAAACCCATGGAGTTGAAGTGGCGGGACAAATAGTGCGGAATTCCTTTGACCGGGCTAAACGAAATTACTTGGGTATGAAGCCGCAATCCGCAATTATGAGGAATATGCGTATCAGTCGCGATAAATGGAAAAGCAAAGCATTGGCAAGGCAGGATGCTTCAGAGAAAGATCGTGTCAAAATTAGAGATATGAAAAAGAGCCGGGGGAAATGGAAAAACAAGGCGATTAAAGCTCAAAAGAAAGTCGAAGAACTCCAGAAAAAAGTTGTGGACGCAGAAAAGAAAATCAGCAAAATCGAGAAAAACGACAGCGGTAAAAAAAAACTCTACAGGGAGCGAGGAATATGAGCTGATTGAAAGCGCTCCATGCAGATTTCATTTCCCTTTAAAAACAATCGTGATGGCGATTCGGCTTGTTGTTTTCGGGTTATTATCTTTGCGTGGTGCGGAACGGACTTTTAATTTATTTAATAAATGGTTTAAAGGAGGAGTTCCATGCCACGTGGTTATTCAGAATTGGATTTTGCGCTTCGGGCTTTATAAACTTCGGCAAGCTGTGGAAAAGCGTGATGATTGGGTTTACATATTGGATCATACCATTGAATTCGGGACAAAAAAATGTCTTGTTATTCTTGGTGTCCCTCTGGAACTATTCAGAAAGAACGGATGTAAGATGTGTCACCGGGACATGGAAGTTTTAGCTATCAGTATTGTCGAAAAAGCGACTGCCTTAAGCGTGACAAAAGTACTTCGCACTATTTCTAAAACAACAGGAATGCCGGTGCAAATTTTATCAGACAACGGCAGTAACATAAAGAGAGGTATAACTGATTTTATTAAAAAGGCTAAATGTGGTTTCAAAATACGTCAGACTTACGATGTCACCCACAAGGCGGCGATAATACTTAAGCATCATTTGAAGGATGATGAAAACTGGAAATTATTTGTTGATTTTGCCTGTAAGACAAAAAGAAATCTAGTTCACACTGTCCTCGGTTATATTGCCCCGCCAAAACCACAGGACAAGGCCAGGTGGCTAAATTTGGACGCTTATATTGAATGGGCGGAGAATATATTGTGTATGGGAAGAGAAAAGATGCGGAAGGCGGAAAAAGATAAATTCAAAGAACAGCTTTCATGGATACGAAAGTTTAAAAAGAACATGGCGGAATGGAGAATAATGCTGGACATCCTTCAAGCATTAAAAAATGAGATAAAAAGCAATGGGATAAACGAAGACACAAAAAGTAATTTTGAGGAATCCATATCAGAATTGAATTTGAACACGGCAAGGCTGATTATGATAAGAAATGAGGTCATTGAATATATTGAAGAGGAATGTGCTGAAATATCAGGAGCTTATCCCGGATGTTCAGATATAATTGAATCTGTATTAGGAAAATATAAAATCTTTTCGGGAAAGAGTCCGATGAAGGAAGTGGGCAAAGCTGTATTGACAATGCCTGTCTTTACCAGTAATGTTGAATATAAAGAAGTGAAAGTAGCAATGGAGTGTGTTTCTACTAAAGATGTGAAAACGTGGCTTGATGAAAATGTCGGAGTGAGCTTGTTTGCCAAGCGGAAGAAGGCGTTCAGCCGAGGAAAGACAAAAAGTTCCGTGAAGATATTTCCAGATAAACTTAAAAAAGCGGCTGGTTTTTAACAAGCCAGGTTCGACCTGCGGTGCAGGGACGAGATTCCGCAGCTGCTCAGGAGCCTGCAG
>DYSN01000247.1 GCA_020718205.1 Draconibacterium orientale | reverse complement strand
ATATCATCGACCTTAAAACCGGCACCAAAATCCGGAGCTACGAAGCCGGTATTCCTAATTACCTATTCCCATTTTTATAATATTAGCCCCTTACACCCCAACACCAATTTATTAGCTATGTCCGCTTTTTCTTCGAATGGTCTTTTATCCACTGTAGAAAATTGTTGTTCCTTGGGAAATGGAATTGGGATAACCATGATCATTCTAAAAGAGTACACTCATAAAAAAGCATCTTTACAAGCCCCAACACAACGGGCAGTTTTCTCTCCGACCCACCCACAGATATATGTATCTTTGGGTTTTTAATTAAAAACTGAAAAAATAGTATGGCAAAAAAGGGAATAAAAGAAAAAGAAATTGAAATTAAGAATATAGAAAACCAAAAACTATCAGAACTGAAAGAATTGCTTCTTTCGAAATTGGCGACAATAGAAAATTAAATGGAAACCCATAAAAGCGTGTTATGATATTAAAACAACTTATACAAAGCAATTCGTGGTTAAGTGTTTCGGCCATATTATTGCAATTGTATCCAGATGAAGAAAAAAACATTTCGGGATACGAAAAAGTATTTGAAGAGCTCATGTTTATGCTTCCTGAAGATTCGGAATTATTAATAGTTGTAGCGCATCAAAAAGACGATTTCGACGGAGCAGAATATGTGGCTGTTTCAGGGAAATATGCTAATCCACAAAACGAAGATGAAGAATTTTCGCAGGCTCTGGAGTTTACACCCCGGAACCAATGGCTGGGCATGGAAATTAGCCCTGAAAGTTTGCTGCAATTTTCCGAATTGGAAATCATTTCGCATTGCCTGTTTGAAATGACCTTTGCGGGTTTTGACGAAGAGCACATACAGGAAGAGCTACACAGCATAGAAAAAAGTATTGAAGAATATAACAACATGACCGATGAAGAGAAGGAGGCAAACACAACTTCGCCGGACCAACTTCTGAAAGATTTGGAAAATGACGAAACCGAAGAACTTTAATATGAACAGCGCAATTCTCATATATCAAAACCCTGACGGGAACATCAAGATAGATGTTCGATTGGAAGAAGAAACCGTTTGGCTTACACAGGCACAAATGGGGCAACTGTTTGGGAAAGACAAACGTACCATTTCCGAACACATCAGGAATATTTTTAAAGAAGGTGAATTAAACGAAAATATGGTTGTCCGGAAATTCCAGACAACCACTCAACATGGCGCAATTGCAGGAAAGACGCAGGATGTTCAGGTAAATGCCTACAATCTTGACGTAATCATTTCGGTAGGCTACCGGGTAAAATCGCAACAAGGCACTCAGTTCCGCATTTGGGCAACAAAGCGGCTAAAAGAATACATTATCAAAGGCTTCGCTTTGAATGATGAGCGGTTCAAGAGTGGCAGCTCAATGAACTATTTTACCGAATTGCAGGAACGCATCCGGGAAATCCGGCTTTCGGAACGCTTCTTTTATCAGAAAATAAAAGACATCTACACCACCAGTATCGACTACGACTTTCAGGACGAAAAAACCATTCTGTTTTTTAAGATGGTTCAAAATAAATTATTGTGGGCTATCAGCCAACAAACGGCAGCCGAGTTGGTTTACAGGCGAGTTGATGCTTCCCTGCCTCTGTTGGGTATGCAATCGTTTGATAAAAAAGGGACGGTTTCCATCAAAAAATCAGATGTAAGCATCGCCAAAAACTACCTGAACGAAGGCGAAATAAAACTGCTTGGACTTTTGGTAGAACAATATCTGGCTTTTGCCGAATCTATGGCACAACAACAAACACCAATGTATATGAAAGACTGGATTGAGCGTTTGGATGTGATGCTGCAAATGAACGGCAGGGAGCTTCTCAGCCACGCAGGGAAAATCAGCCATCAAATGGCAATTGAAAAATCGGGTGAAGAATTTGAGAAGTATAAAAGTGTTCAAACGGAAATTGAGCGAGAACAGAGCTTAAAAGAAATTGAAGAAGATATTAAGAAATTGAAGAAGCCTGAGAAATGAAACTCACCGAAGAAAAATTAGAACGAGCTTTTACCGAATTGTTGGGGCAGGAAGGTTTCTCACACCACCTGGGCTTTACCATTCATTGCCCGAAAACCCGACGATGTACTCATAGAATACGATTTTGCCTATTTTGGCAATTACGATGGGGTTATCTTTAAAGTCGATTTAAAAGCGGGGAAAATAGTTTGGCAAAACACCCAAACTGC
>DYSN01000246.1 GCA_020718205.1 Draconibacterium orientale | reverse complement strand
TGATTCCATTTTGTTTCAAATTTAGCAATGCCATCCAGAACGGCTTTTTCCAGTCGCGCTTGTCTCAGGCGCGTGCCGCGCTGGGAAATATAAACGCGGTTATCAGTATGACGGTGTAGCGCATTTTCAAACAATAGACTAATCAGGTAGTCATAAAATTCGTTTTCATTAGCATGAAATGAATTCCGAAATATGCGTTCTTTTTTGCGCGCGACAATGAATTGCGCTTTGTAATTCAGAGAGCGCAGGGTTTCAAAGACAGCCTGCCGCGCTTCCGGGCAATCATCTTTTGCGTGGAAGGAAATGTTCGTATTTCGCATGGATGGGATGCCAGCCAAATATTCGCTTGCGGCAAGCCGAAGATGGAGGTCGTTGAGGGATGCCCGTATCGGACGCGGGGCGTCTGTTTCGACAAAGCCGAGAATCAAAATCGGGGAGCAGCCTTCCTGCCCTACAATCAAGTTGCCGCGCGCGTCATAAAACGTCGGGTCGCCTGATTCATCCACAAAATACCAATGTTCGCCTTCAGTTGGCTTTTTCATGACGCGCCTTCCACAATTTTGATTTCTTCATCATTCAACCCGTATAAATCATAAACGAGTGAATCAATTGACGAATCTGTTTCTTGAATTTGACGTTCTAAACTTTCTTTCTCTTGCGGAGTTTTTGCTTTTGCAAGTCTCTTATGCGATTCTAGCATTTTCTCAACCAGAAAAACCATTTTGTCATGCTGGGCTTTTTCGTCAGGATTGGCGAAGTCAATCGGGCGAATTGGAATTTGGCTTAATTGTTTTGAAACATACTCCATATAACCGCCACGTTTAAGTTTTGTGGTGTTGCGATGGAAGAAATATAACGCTTTAGAATTCAAGATACCCAAAAAATATTTTATGTCGTAAAGGCTATTTACATCCTTTAGAATAAGCGCACTAACATCACCGCTTGTGCTAATAACATTTCTGTCTTCAATGGCAAATCGGTTTTCAGTAGCCATGAAAGGAACTACAATTTTGGTCACACGTCTTTCCCACAATTCTTTATTTCGAGTTGTGGAGTAATGAAACCACTTTCCCGATGCAGATTTCCGTGACTTAAGTTCAGTTTGGTACTGCATAAGATGATTCTTGTATTCTGGCGCATTATCTATATTTTCAATGTTTTCCAGATAAATGACAAAGTGTTCCCCTTTGTCTAAAACTTTGTATCTCCGTATATCGCCGTTCTTAATCAGATAGCGTAAGCAATTACGGTTTTGAAATTTTTTATCTGTGCCATCTACAATCTCGAAGGCTTGATTAAACCCTGTTGACATACCTTTTGCGATTAAGAAGAAATCTCCAAGCGGTGTTTTCTGATAGGCAATTTTTTCTAGCAATTGATTGGCGTGATTGAAATTCCAGTTTGCTGGAGATATTTTATCGCTAGGTATGTAAAGTGCATTGTCAACATTAATTTGATTGCCGTTAATATTTGCGAACTTATAATGAACCCCGCCTTCTTTTTGCAACGAGAATCTAATGATAGTGGTTAAGATATTTACCCCTGAAAAGCACTGGTCATTTCCCGTATCAACAATCTCTATTTCTCCCTTTGTTGCAAAAAATTCTCGCAAATTAATGGCGTAATACGAATTTAGATAATATCGTGGCATGATAAAGGACACAAACCCTTTACATGAATTAATAGCGTTGACTAAAAAATAGTATGAAATATCATTTCTGCTTGCCCAAAGGCTTTGGAAAGTCCTTGAAAGATATTTTTGTATGACGGTATCAAGATTAACTGCGCTGAAATATGGCGGATTGCCGATAACTACGTCAAAACCGCCTTTGGCAAAAACTTCTTTGAATTCGCTTTTCCAATTGAACGGATTTATACGGTTTCTTTCTTCTTCGTTGGGCAATAACTGACCTTCAAAATAATCAAATCCAATTAAAGAATTTCCACACTTGATATTATTTCCCAAGTCGGGCAAAACTCGTTCCATGCCCAAACCTAACTGCCCGCTTGCATTTTCCAGCACTTTGAGCAAAAGAGAAAGTTTGGTCACTTCTACCGCTTGCGCGTCAATGTCCACGCCATGAATGTTGTTGAGCAAGACTTCTTTTTTCTTCGCAGTAGTTAACCTGTAACTATCGCCAACTTTTACAATGGCTTTGTTTTTCTCCGCTTTTTCAGGCTCATTTTCAACATACCAATTCAAATGCCAATCCAATAAAAACTGA
>DYSN01000113.1 GCA_020718205.1 Draconibacterium orientale | reverse complement strand
AACTTTCCCCTTGACCAAATAAATACGTGTAGCGCTTGGGCTCGGTTTCTTTTTTGCCTTCTTCGGTTCGTATTTCGCTCACATAGCTGAATCGCCACTTGTTTTCCTGAACAAATACAATCAATGCACCATCTACATTGTATTTATAAACTTTTCTGAGCAAGTTACGTAAGCCTACACGATTGCGTTCTATCCACACCTGAGGCAAAAGCTTCACCTCAAAAATTCCTACTTCTCTATCGTCGGCAGTAATAAAACTTCCCAATTCTATGGCATATTCCGCTTTTGTTATATCAATTGGAATGTTAATCGGTTGTTGAAGAATTTTTTTTACGCTAAAAAACTCCTTCAACACATCTAACCAGGCACCGCGGTTATAAGCTGTTTCAAGAATTGTATGTTGTAGTGTCCTTTTATCCATTATTCAATATCTTTTGATAGTTGATGAATCAATTGTGTGAGCTTTCCGATCAATAAATTCCCGGGGATTAGTTGGGTTTCGTAATCGGCAATAATGGCCGGAGATGTGTTGCGGGCCGGGGAATACTCTACCACTTCGTCGTTTTTTCCTTTACACAGCAATATTCCTATGCTTTGGTTTTCGTGTGGGCGTTTAACATCTCTGTCTAATGCTTCGAGATAGAAGTTGAGTTTGCCTATAAATTCTGGTTTAAATTCTTCCACTTTCAGCTCAAACATGACTAAACATTGCAAATCGCGGTGAAAAAACAATAAATCGGTATGATAGTCGGTGTTTCCAACCTGCAACCGGAATTGATTTCCCATATAGGTAAAGCCTTTGCCAATTTCGAGTATAAATTTTTGCAAATTCAGATTCAATGCTTTTTCCAGCTCCTTTTCCGAATGATTTTCGGGCAAATCAAGAAACTCAAAAACATAAGGGTCTTTGAAAAGATGATTGGGAATTTGAGTTAGCGCTTTTGTTGTGGTGTTTTTGGCAAGCATGGTTCTTTCATACATTGCCGAATTTATTTGTCGCCTCAATTCCAGTTTGCTCCATTTTTCCCTGACAGCAAAAAACATGTAAAATAGTTTTTCTTCGGCTGTTCTGCTGCCCGAAAGTATTTCTAAATGGTTTGTCCGGCTTGTTTGACTTATAAGACCGGAAAAAAATTTATCATACACAATATCAGCTGTTTGTATTTGTGTCGCCACTGGCGGCACAATTTGCGAGGCGTCAATTTTTGGAACTTCTAAAAGTGTCGCCACCGGCGACATAATTTCCGTTGGCTTTGTTTGAATGCCAAACCATAGGGTAAAACACTCTGATTCTGAGTTATAGGTTTCGTAAAATTGTTTCATTCGATATAAGCCCCTCCGGTTGAAGCCACCCACACCCATTATTCTTGCTGAAAGGAATTCGTCCGGTTGATTTACAGTATTTTCTCCCCATTTTCCTTCCGAAACTTTGGTGGAAACAATTTTTCCAACCCTGAAATACAGCAAAATCAATTCTTCATTTACCTTTTGAAAAGCCCTATTTCTCGACTGTTCAATCAGTTCTGCGATTTGATTAAAATCAGAAAGATTTTTCACATTATCGGGCTTCATGGTATAAAAGTTTCGGATAAAACTATTTCAGGCGAAATGTTTGCATCTATTTCGGTTTGTATTTCGGCAGATTTTTCCTCTTCAGTTTTAAAAACGTCGTATTTCTTTGCAATCAAAATAATAAGATTATCAACCTGTCCATAGGTAATTTGTTTCTTATCTAATTTTTGCCTTAGTTTTCTAACTTCGTTGGGCAAAGGCGTAAAAGTTCCTTTATCAACTAAATCGTAAAGGTTAAAACAAGCTTTTTTTACATCATCACGTTTCGTAATCCCTTTCATATCACGGAGAAACTTCTTTGCCTGAGCCGAAATGGCATCTGCTTTATCGGTGATGGTCACGGTTTCAGTGGTTGAACCCGGAAAATCCTGTTCAAAAGAATTTAATGCAGATTGCACTTGTTTGAAGTGAAACTCCGGCATATTATGTCCTTGTTCGTTTGCATTAGCTTCGAAGTATTGAGCCGCCTCCAGAAAAGTTAACGAGCTTACTTTGGTGTCTTTATCAACCCGATAAAACTCCATTTTATAAGGCGATTTGAGAAAAACAACGGTATTGTTTTCAAACTCCTTTTTATCACTTTCTGTTACACTTCGGGTAGTTCTTGCTTTTAAAGGAAAAGCTTTAATTCGTTTGAATTCCCTGGGGTTGCTGTCTTTAAATTCCCTAATATATCTCAAATAAAGCAGTCTTTTGTCTTCATCATCTTTTACACCCTCTTTAAAAAGTTCAAATTGCTCAATCAATTCTTCATGGGTGTAGATTTGAGCATCCTCTCCAAATGCGGTATGAAAACCTTGAAGTTTAACCAAAGCATTACTGTATAGTTTTATTTCTTCATCACCTTGTTGCGAAGGGTAAAAATTATAATTATAAACTACTCCGGCTACACTTCCTATTCGGTTGACACGTCCAATACGTTGCATTAATCGGGTTGCATTCCACGGAGTATCGTAGTTTACGATAACATTAGCTCTGTGGAGATTTACCCCCTCCGCCAATACATCGGTTGTGATAAGAATTTTATAATCGTTTTTCTTGTCGCCAATATAATTGGCATCAAAATTCTCTTGAATGGTTTCAAAGATTCTTCCCCGATTTTCCGATGATACATTCAAAACTTTTGTTTTTAAATGCTCTTCAACTTTTATTTGCAGATAATCAGCAGTATCTGTGCTTTCGGTAAAAACAATGAGCTGTCCGGTTGGATTTATATCTTTTCTCAATAATTCTTCATCCAGTGCCTTAAAGAATGATTCAAGTTTTGGATCCTCATCAATCTTGCTCCATTCTTTAATTAATTCTTGCAATAAAGCACTGTCTTTTCGCAAACCTTCTATGAAAGTGCTTTCAAAGTCATCGGGTTTGAACACGTTGTTTCGCGGGTTTTCTGTGCTTAATTCGAGTATCAAAGTTTCTAATTCGTCAATACTAAAACCTTTTTCCATTAAGTCATTCACCTTTAAATCAGGGGCAATTAATACTTTTCCCTTTTCAAACATGTCAATCATTCTACTAGTTGCATTGGAAAGGTTTTGCAATGACTTTTTATAGGCAGTAAAACTACTTTCAAGGCGTTTTACCATCAGGGTTTTCATAATACCTGCCAAAGATTGTGAAACCAAAACCGCTTGCTCATAATAATTTTCTCTGAGCTCAGATTTTAAAAATGCAATGGCCTGATAGCGATAATAGTTTATTTTGTCTTTATCAGTTAGATAGAAAATCGTATGATAGAAAAGCTTGCTCAATTTTGTATTTAGTTCATATAATTTAGGCTTAGGTGCTGCAATTTCCGGAAATTCAATTCCTTGCTCTTTTATATCATCAATATATTTTGGATAATTTTTTAGGTCACGTCTGGTTCTTCGAACCGTAATAACAGAAATAATTTTTTCTCTAATAACCCCGTAAAGCTCACGAATCCGGTCAAGATTAGGTTTTTCGTCTTGCATTATTTCCCTGTATTCTCTGATAATTGGACCAAAGAAACTTTGTAGATTAGTTACTGGCAAAGTGCTTCGTCTTGCATCCTGGAAAAGCAATAATTGATAATACAAATCTTGTGGTCGATTATTTAAAGGGGTCGCTGAAATAAGCATTACCTTTTTCTTTGTACCGGTAACTAATCCTTCGCCGTTTCTTGGTGCTTTACAAATTCGCTGCAGATGACCAAACATAGTTGAAGTATGGTTTCTGTATCGGTGCGCTTCATCTACAAGTACTAAATCATAATCGTCTTTTGCCCAATAATTTAGGTCATCTCCGTTTACTATTTTTTCAAGTCGGCCGTTTGTTATAAACTTTGTATGCCTGTCAATTCCAAATTGGCGGAATGTATTCTTCCAGTTTTTCTCCAATGCAGGCGGGTAAACTACCAGAATTTTTGTGTTTAATGAACCATTGGCAATTAAAAACCTTTTTGCAATCATTGCTGCTACAACAGTTTTTCCAAGTCCAACAACATCGGCAAGGAAGAAACCATTGTGTTCAATAAGCATTTGAAAACCCTGATTTACTGCATCAATTTGATATGAAAGTTTTTTGAACGATTTTGGCAAATCCCCAACAGTATCAGGATCATAGTCAATATTTTTACCGAAATACTCAATTAAGAATTTAATATAGAGCTCGTAAGGGGAAAAAGATTGTCCAATATGTGTTTTTTGTTTGAAGAGTTGAATGTCAGCCGGTAGTATAGGTGTCGACATTTCCCACAGTTCTTTAAATTCATTCTTTGTATACGCAACATCATCATAGTCTTTTAGTGCAATGTTTAATTCGTAGTTGGGAGATTTTTTTATTCCGAGTCCGGCCTCTGTCAAATTACTAGACCCCATTATTACCCAACCATCAGAATGTTCAGAATGTTTTTCTGGTAAAAACAGATAAAATTTTGCGTGAATTGCTTTAGAGTTATGCGCACGGACTTCAATTCGACCTTCGATTAAGTCATCGATAAATTTCAAAACTCCTTTTTCAACATCTTCAGAATATTTAGCTTCTTTAATATCCCGGATAAACCATTTTAAAAATTCTTCTTTCGTCTTTATTTCATCACCAAAATAAAGAAGTCCTTTTCGTTGGGCTTCGGCGAACATATGGTCAACGTTGATACCAACCAATATTTTTATTTCATTTACTTTGCCAAGATAGGGTTGGAGAGCAAAGTAACCCGATGATCTAAAATAACCTACCGCAGCATGAAAAGCATATAAATCTTTCATGTGTTCGATAATCCCGGTAAATTTATCGAAGAGGTTTCGGTCGTTATTGTTGGTGAAAAATTTTGAAGTCATTATTTTCTTGTTGCATTTCTAAGAGGTAGATTTTTTTAATTCTCTTAATCGTCTTACTTACCCACCAAAAGATTCTTCTCTCATTTGACCTTGTTTTTCGGACAATTTTGTCAAAGGTACAATATGTTTTTTAAATGTAATTCTGTGGGATATAAAAATATAGCTTTTTTGAAAGCGTTGTTAGAAGAGCTAGTGTGGCTTGACAAGGTGCCAAATACTGGCAGGCAGTGTTTTTATAGTAGAGCAATAAAAAGTTACTCTTCGGTTGGAAAAGCGAGTTGGGTTATTTTCAATATTCAAAAACTATCTGTATACATGAAGGTTTGCTCTGTAGTTAGGTCATTCACTAATTACGCTCACCCTCCCAAACAAAACTGCTTTTATTGAAACCCCAAATTTTTCCGCACTTTCTTCAATACTTCTGAGCTTACTTTTCGGGCTTTGGATGCGCCTTCGAGAAGTATGTGATCGAGCTCTTCCTTGTGATTCATATAATAATCGAATTTTTCGCGGGCGTGTCCAAATTTCTCAACAATCAGGTTGAGCAGCTCGGTTTTGGCATGGCCATAACCAAAATTCCCCGCCAGATATTTCTGTCTAATCTCCTCGGTTTGTTCAGCAGAAGCCAGAATTGCATAGAGGGCAAAAATTTTGCAGGTTTCCGGGTTTTTGGGGTCTTCGAGTGGGGTGCTGTCGGTTTCAATGCTCATGATTTGCTTTTTCAGCTGTTTGAGCGGAAGAAATATATTGATGGTATTCTCTCTCGATTTGCTCATCTTATTGCCATCGGTGCCGGGCACATACATGGTTTGGTCGTCGATTTTGGCTTCGGGAATCACAAAGGTTTCGCCCATTTGGTGGTTAAACCTGCTGGCCACATCGCGGGTCATTTCCAGATGCTGCAACTGGTCTTTGCCCACTGGCACAAAGTTGGCATCGTAGAGAAGTATGTCGGCAGCCATGAGCATCGGATAGGTAAATAACCCGGCATTCACGTCCTGAAGTCTGTCGGCTTTATCTTTAAACGAATGAGCCAGAGTGAGCCGCTGATAGGGGAAATAGCAACTCAGATACCACGATAATTCACTGGTTTCGGGCACATCGCTTTGGCGGTAGAAAACGGTTTTTTGGGTATCGAGACCCATAGCCAGCCATGCAGCTGCCACTCCGTAGGTATTCTCTCTCAATTCCGCTGCATTTTTTATCTGAGTGATGGAGTGCATATCGGCTATAAACAAAAACGAATCGTTGTTTTCGTTGTTCGCCATTTCAATAGCGGGTATAATTGCGCCTAAAAGATTTCCCAGATGTGGAACACCAGTACTTTGAATTCCGGTTAGTATTCTTGCCATATCAATTTTTTATCGGTTTGAGGCAAAAATAGTGATTTAGTGAAATGGGAAAACAGCTTAACGGGTTGGATTCAGATTTTTAGCAAAATAGGCCACTTTTTCCAGCGAGGTAATCATGTCATACTCTTCGAGAAAAACATGCTCCGGAACATTCATGGGGCGGGGAGTGTAGTTCAAAATGCCCTGAATTCCGGCTTCTACCAATGCTTCGGCGATTTCTTCGGCGGCGCTCACCGAAACCGAAACTATGCCAATGGTAATGTTTTTCTCCTGAACTATTCTTTTCAGCTCGCTGACCGGATAAATGGTTATACCATCAAAAGACTGATTAATCTTGGTGGGATCGTTGTCGAAAGCTGCCACAATTCTTAATTTATCGCGGCGGTTGTGAAAATATTTAATAATGGCTTCGCCCAGATTTCCGGCTCCAATAATGGCCACCTTCTGTCCGTCCTGTTTATCCAGAATATCGCCTATCAAGGCCACCAATTCCTGAACACTATAACCCTTTCTCAGGGTACCGGTATAGCCAATAAGCATTATATCGCGCCGAACCTGAACGGGGGTAATGTGATGAATATTAGCTATTTCGTGCGAAAAAATATGAGATTTCCCCCGATTCATACAAATCAGCAAATTCCGGCGGTATTGGCTGAGTCGTTCTACAGTTTTGTCTGGTAACATGTTCATATTAAATAATTTTCGGTACAATGAAAAGATAAATTTCCTATCATCTGTTATTCTGAAAACAAAAATAAATAATTTTAATCACAAGAACCTGTTTTATAATTTTTGAATTGAATTTTATCAAGATTATTTCTATTTTGTTGAAATATATGGTTTCAAAGACCAATGAAAATCAAGTTTGGAGAAATTTGTAATATTTTTGTTAGCTAATTAACACTTCGAAAAAAATATCATTCACTTTGACAGCAGAAGGCTCAGTTGATATGAGAATTTTGATTTTTCGATATTGGTTTTAAAATTTTTAGTAATGAAAAAGCACGAAATCATTGTTTGCATGGGTAGCTCCTGCTTTGCGCGCGGAAACAAAGCCACTTTGCAGAAAATTAAAGACTACCTGAAACTGAATAATCTGGAGGAGAAGGTGGTTTTTAAAGGCAACCGGTGCTTCGATAAATGTGGCAAAGGTCCCAATCTGATGATTGACGATAAAATGTTTCATCAGGTATCGGAAGAAAATGTGGAAACCATTCTCGATCAGTTTTTCAGTATTTTTAGAATTTATTAAAAAAGGCCAACATGGAAAATGCTTTAATGTCCATAAATACCAATAAATGTGTGCTTTGCTACGCCTGTGTAAGGATTTGCCCGGTAAAAGCCATCGCTGTTAACTCTTCCGAAGATCCCCAAATAAAAATTATAAACGACCGGTGTGTGGGTTGCGGCGCTTGCTACGAAGTATGTCCCTACGATGCAGTAGATTTTCTTTCGCATAAAGAACTCACCAAGCAGGTATTGAAAAGCAAGGAATTGGTGGTGGCTTTGCTCGCTCCGAGTGTGGCCGGCGAGTTTGTCGATATTACCGATTATCGGAAATTCTCGCAAATGCTGCGCCAAATGGGGTTCAATAAAGTATACGAGGTTGCTCCGGGTGCCGATTTGGTGGCCAAACAGTATAAAAAGCTCTTTTCGCAATCGCGTGGGAAATATTATCTCACCACCAATTGCCCGGTGGTGGTGAGCAATGTGGAGAAATTTCAACCCGGTCTCATCGACAATCTGGCGCCCATTGTTTCGCCCTGGATTGCCGCTGCCAAAGTGGTTAAAAAGGAATATGGTGAGTCTACCCGAATAGTCTATATTGGCCCCTGCATAGCCGCCAAAGAAGAAGCACGCCGTTTCGAGAATGAAGTAAAAATAGATGCTGTCCTCACGTTCGAAGAGCTCAGATCGCTGTTTAACGAATTTGGGCTAGTCGAAAAAAATCTGAGCTTTGCCGAGTTCGACAGCCCCGTGGCCGATAAAGGCTTCCTCTACCCCATTAGCAATGGTTTCCTTCAAATCATGGGCGAATCGGAAGATTTAATGGATTCCAAAATCATTACCTGCGAAGGTCATGTGGATTTTGTGAACTCTCTCAAGAATTTCAATCAGGATGTGAATGAATTCAAAAGTCATTTAAACATCTTTTACTGCAATGGCTGTATCAGCGGCCCTGGTACCAAGAGCAATCTGAGCCGCTTTGTGCGTCAGTCGAAAGTGATTCAGTTTGCCAAAAAGCGCAAAAAAGACTTCGATCCCATCAACTACGAAAAGGTGATGGCCGAGTACTCTTCCATCGACTTGTCAGCCACCTTTGCCATCAACGACCAGCGAATACCCACCCCATCGCAGGAAGAGATTGATAAAGTGCTCAATATCATTGGTAAAGACAATAACCACAGCCATACCGGATGCCAGGCCTGCGGCTACAGAAATTGCACTGAGTTCTCCATTGCTGTAAATAAAGGATTGGCCGAGCCCGATATGTGCTTTACCTATAATTTCCGTAAGAGCAAAGAAACAATTATGGAGCTCAGCAAAGCCAACCAAAAAATGCTCGAAACCCGTGCCGAACTCGAAGAAAGCAAAAAACAGGCATTGACCGATAAACTGGCCATGGAAGAGGCCCACAAGATTACCAATACCATGCTTCAGGAGCTTCCATCCCCCGTGGTTATTGTGGATAGAAAACTCAAGATAATTCAGGCCAACAAGGGGCTCATCAGCTTGCTGGGCGAAGAAGCCACCGAAATAGCACAGGTAATTCCCGGACTCATTGGTGCCGATATCAAGAATTTTATCCCTTTTAATATTCAAAAACTCTTCTCTTTTGTTTTCGATTCGGGCGAGAATATCATCAACCGCGACATCCACCTCAATGGCCAGATTTATACCACATCGCTTTTTGTTATAAAGGAAGGAGAGATTGTTGGAGCCGTTTTTAGAAATATGCAAAGTCCGGAAATTCAGAAAGAACAAGCTATAAAACGGATAACCGAAGTGATTGATAAAAACTTAGAGATGGTGCAAAAAATTGGGTATCTCCTGGGCGAAGGCGCCGCCGAAACAGAACAGATGCTCAACTCGATTCTGCAATCGTATCAGCAAAACAATTCTTCGTCCGACGAGAAATTTACCATCAATAAACTAACAAAATAATGGATAGAAACAATATTCATATTGATGTTAATTGTCAGCAAATCAACCACAGCGGTGAGCGGATTTGTGGTGATGTGTTTATCAGCAAAAAAATTCAGGAGGAGAACCGCATTGTTTGTGTGCTCAGCGATGGCATGGGGCATGGAGTAAAAGCCAATATGCTGGCCATTTTAACCGCAACTATGGCAGTAAATTTTACCAAAGAGCATAAAGAACCCGCCAAAATTGCCGAAATCATTATGAAAACCCTTCCGGTTTGTAGTGTGCGGCAAATCAGCTATTCCACCTTTACCATTGTGGATATCGAAATTGGCGGTCGGGTTTCTATTCTGGAATATGACAATCCGCGATGCACCATTTTCAGGGGGAATAAGCCCTTCGATCCGGGATGGCAATGCATGCTGCTCGAAGAAGGACGAAATAAAAAAGAGCTTCTCTATGCCTCCTTTTTACCCCAAAAGGAAGACAGAATTGTTTTCTGGAGCGATGGAATAGCCCAGTCGGGTTTGGGAAGCGACAAATATCCTTTTGGCTGGACAGTGGATGAAGCCATTCTGTTTGTTCAGGAAAAAATAACCCTCACCCCCAATATTTCGGCGCGAAAACTGTCGATTCTCACGGTGAACAAGGCTTTTCAAAACGATAACTATGTATCGAAAGACGATACCAGCTGCGCCACCATCTATTTCAGAGAACCCCGGAAACTGCTGCTTTGCACAGGGCCGCCCATCCGCAAATCGTTCGACAAGGAATTGGCCGAAACCGTGAAAAACTTCCCGGGTCGTAAAGTGATTGCCGGAGGAACCACTGCCGATATTGTAGCCCGCGAATTGGGCATTAAAATCAAAGACTCACTGGAATTTGACGACCCGGATCTGCCACCCGAATCGCAAATGGAAGGCATCGACTTGGTTACCGAAGGAATTTTAACCCTGAGTAAGGTGGCCAATATTATGCGAAATTATTCCGGCGACCAGAATTTGGGCGATGGCCCGGCCGACAAAATAGTGAAGCTTTTTATCCGAAGCGATGAAATTCATATTCTTGTGGGAACCAAAATCAATATTGCCCATCAGGATCCTACCTTGCCCGTGGAACTGGAAATCAGGCGAACCGTGGTGAAGCGAATAGCCCGCCTATTGGACCAAAAATTCCTGAAGGGTGGTACTTTGAAGTTTATTTAACGCAAAATAGAAGATGAAATTCCATTTCAACTAGTCGGGCGGGGCTACTTTTGTTCTTACCATTGGCAAGTTAAAGATTGCCTGCGATCCGGTGCTTTGCAGCAAGGGAACAGTTCAGGATTTCTTTTGGTTTAAATCGGAAAGGCTCGAGCAACCCGTATACTCCGAAGATACTTTTCGCGATGTTGATTTGTGGCTGATTACCCACAATCATCCGGACCATCTGGACAACAAGGGTTTGGAGCAGATTAAGCACAAAACAAAGGTGGTTTGCAATCCCAATTCTGCTCCCATTTTAAAGCGAAACGGAAATAGCAATCTCACCATTCTACAGTGGAAGCAAACAAAATCTTTTCAACTGAAAGGCTATGATATTGAAGTGGTTGCAATTCCCGCCATTCATGGAATAAATCCATTGAGCACTTTTTTCGCCGGACAAGTAAACGGGTATTATCTCACCATCAGACATCAGGAAGAAACATTGAATTTTTACATCACCAGCGATACTGTGTACAAGAAAAGCATTGTTAATGTCTTAAAAGACAGAAAAATAGATTACATGATTGCCAATATGGGGGCAGCAAAACAAGGCAGCTGGATTATGACATTGACCCTAAATGCCAAAATGCTCCGTAAATTAATTCAAAAGCTCCAACCCAAATGGGTGATTCCGGTACATTACGGCACTTTTAAGCATTACCGCGAACCCGCAGATAAGATTCGGGAACTTCACGATGATCGCATTCTCCGGGTGAAAGTGGGGGAAGAGAAGAGAATTTAATTTTCGTTTAATATATGCGGTCTTATTCTATTTTTACTTCAATTTGGTAATCCGCTTCAAGCCAAGCTCTAAGCATAGTTTTTCAAGTTCTGTTTCTGCCTTTTCAAGCGATTTCAATTTTTGAATGGGCATTATTTGGTTTTTATACTCATCATAAAGCACCAATCTTAAATTGTTTTCATCCACAGCAATGGATCTGTTACTCTGACTGTAAGCTCTCCAGTTTGTGCTTTTTCGGATCATCCCAATTTGCATATTCGATTTAATATCAACCCATTTGCCAATCTCTATAATGCCAAAAATATGATTGGAATATTTAATTCGCTTGTTATCGAATTCAATGGTGGTGCCGGAAAACGAAAAACCAACAAATGCACCAATAATAATCAATATGAAACCGGCCAATGATGAAAAAAGCATAATTATACCCGCAATGAACACAATAATTCCCTAAAAACTGCCAATTGGCCCGAAAACATTTTCAATTTTATGGTTTGCCTTTTTCATTTTATTGGCTTTGTTAAATGTCAAATGTAGTCAATTGCGGTATCTGTACAATAGCTATAAAAGCCCCTTAATTCGGTTAAAAATGGGACTTTTTGATTCGGATGGAGAAGAAAAGCCGCAGTAAATCTACCAAAAACCAAAACCACCCAAACCAACCATAGGGCACACCTAATCCCGAAAAAACAATAAAAAGCACAATAACTCCATACTTTTTCACTTCTGAGACCGGGGCGGGGATGTAGTTCAACATTGACTTCTCGCTGGGTCTCCGCTTTGCGGGACAAGCCGTGCCGACCGCTCAAAGTCCTACTTATTAGAGCCAGTTAATCTTTATTCAAATATCATATCAACCTTCTCTTGTGTAATAA
>DYSN01000112.1:6843-12249 GCA_020718205.1 Draconibacterium orientale | reverse complement strand
TCTTTTCATAGCTGTGTAATTTATTTTGTTTAACATTTTTTCCAAAATCAAAAATAGTATTTTTTTTAAGCTTCCAAAACTTTCCCAAAAATATTAAAAAGTTAAAAAAAAGCCATCTTACAAAATAAGACGGTTTTTTGTTTTGTCACCTGGTTTATTATTTCAAAATGGTGATTTTATTGGTGATAATCTGATCGTTGATTTTCAAATTCACAAAATAGATACCATTTGCTAAGGTGGCATTATCAATTTTGATGGTTTGGTCACCAGCTTTCAAAGTCTGAGCATTGTTTTCCAATACCATGTTTCCTAATAAATCATATACACTGTATTGAACCTCAGCAGTCTCGTTCAAAATAAACGATAGGGTAGTGGTTTCGTGAGCTGGATTGGGATAACATTTGAAGTTAAGTCCTGCCAATTCATCAATACCAACACCGCTCGAATGGATAAAGGCTTCTTTAGTAACGGTAAAACTATCGCCGGTTTCGTTGGTTACAGTTAATGAAACGGTGTAGTTTCCACCATCAACATAGATATAGGTTGGGTTTTGTTCGTTTGAATCTTCAATTCCATCGAAATCGAAATCCCACGACCAGGTTGATATTGCGCCGCCTTCTGTCTCATCTGTAAAATTTACTGTTAGTGGAGCCAATCCATTAATCACATCTGCCGAAAAGTCAGGAGACAAAATAGCTCCGCCTTCTAACTCAACTTCACATGCATTTGCAATTTGCCCGCTTGTTGCATCGATAAGTAGAACTACTAAATCTACTTCAGCGGGATCAAAACTAGGATTTAAAGTATACGTAAACTCGTAGGTATAGGGTGTACCATAGGTAACATCTGCAGGAATTGTACCAGAAAAACCATTCCAGCCTCCTACTAAAACTCTTCCCACATGATTATACACCATATTGGCAGCGGGAACAGGGTTGGGAAGGTTTGCCCAATTGGTGCCATCCCAATCAATTAAATCACCATTTCCACCACCAGAATAATAATTGGCTTGATTCCATTGCGATGTGGTGCCAGTTACTCCACTTTCAACTATTACCATAGCTACATTATAGGAAGTTCCTGTAAGATCCATGGCAAAGTTTGTAGTAGCTTCTACTACCATTTCGCCAGTACCTGCATCCCATGTTTTGGAGGTAACTGCAATTTTTGCCAATGGAATATCTTGTCTGGCTGCTAAGAAAGCGGGCTCCAGCGATGATAATCCCGGATCATATACACTGGTTCTATTCATTACTCCACTTGGATAACCAGCTATAAAGTCTCCGATTCCATTGTCATATTCGGCAACAACCATTGGATCGTTATTATGAACACCTATACCAATCCAGGTGCCATCGGTATAATTATGACCCATGGTGTTTAGTCCAACCAAACCACGTGGACACCAGCCACACCATGTTCCGGTTCCTTCTTCATACACCACATTTTTCTGAAAAATTTCATTCACACATAATACTTCAGCAGTTAAACTGTTGTTGGTTGGGAAATTATCGTCACCGGCACCGTTAATATTTTGTACGATGAGTTCAAGATTATGTTCGCCTACTTCAATATTGGCAAGCTGTGGGTGTGTAAACTCAAAGCTTTCATTAAATCCAATATTTAAATCAGAAATGGTTGCTACTTCGCTGGCAATTCCATCAATGGTGTAAACTACATCGAATGATGCGATAGGAGTATCTCTTTCGCTACGAACTATTCCTTTGATTTCAACATCACCGGCAGCTACTTTACTTGGAATAACAAAATCTATCAGATTTAAATCTAATCCAACTGAAGAGCACACATTTGTGAATACAAAGAATTGACCAGGGGCTGGATTTTGTAAAAATTCACAAACGTAAACGTCAATGCCAATGCCATTGGTTACAGTAAAGCCACATTCTTCGGGATAGGAACCTGCTGTCCAGACTAAACTAATATCTGTCAAATCGGGGGCGACAATGGTAGCCGTTCCAGAGTATCCGCTTCCAATAGTAGCTGATCCTAACAATGTTGCACCATTATAAAATTTAACTGACGCACCATTCCAGCCATCTCCATAACTGTCTTGCATGCTGATAACAATATCGCATTGTGCAGAAGCATTATTCATCTGACTAAAAAGGAGGAAGCCCATAAGGCTAAAAATAAGTAAAAATCTCTTTTTCATAAGCTGCTTTTTTATAAATTAATAAGACATCAAATTTATAATACTTTACGAAACCATCGCAAACTTTTTAAAATATTTATTTAAGTTTTTGCTACTTCCAAAAATATTTTTCGCCGCTTGATTTTTGACATATTTTTTAGCTACTTTTACACCCCAAATCTTTGTTAATCATTTTTAAAGCTTAAATCATGAAGAAAGTATTACTGTTTTTTGTTTTGGCTCTGAGTTCTTCAATAATCTTTTCTCAGTCCCTTCAACTTTTCGACCACGATGGCAACGAATTTGTCAATGGTCAAAACACCGAAATAACTGTCAATTTCGCAGATTGGGAATCGGTTTCCCCCGAACTGTTTGCCTTCAATCAGTCAAATCAGGATATTAGAATAAAAATTCGTTTTCACGAAATCTCAGCCCCGGAGGGAACAACAAATAACTTCTGCGGGCTAGGTACATGTTTTGGCCCCGGGTTATTGGAAACCCCAAACGCTGCACCTGTTCCTGCTGGTCAATCCATAGGTGAAGGGGGCGTTTTTTCCTCACATTACCAGCATAATGGGGTGGAAGGAATAGCAGTTTTGAGATACACTTTCTTCAATATTGATAATTTAAACGACACAATATCGGTCAGCTTTACTTTTAATGGAAATCCTGTTACCGAGCCATCTCTTCAATTGTTCGACCACGATGGCAACGAATTTGTGAACGGTCAAAACACCGAAATAGCGGTCAATTTTGCAGATTGGGAAACGGTATCCCCCGAATTGTTTGCTTTCAATAAATCCAATGAAGATGTTCATATTAAAATAAGATTCCACGAAGTGTCTGCTCCAGCCGGAACCACAAACAATTTCTGTGGGCTGGGAACATGCTTTGGTCCCGGCTTGCTTGAAACACCAAATTCCGATACCGTTTTCGCGGGACAATCCATCGGCGATGAAGGTGTTTTCTCATCTCATTACCAGCATAATGGAGTTGAAGGAGTTGCTGTTTTGCGCTATACTTTCTTCAATATTAATAACCTGAACGATACTATTTCGGTTACTTTTACCTTCAACGGAAATCCTGTTGTCGAGGTACCAATTCAGCTTTTCCATGCAGATGGAACAGAAATTGTTAATGGTCAGAATATAGAAATGAACATTGACGACCTGAACCGGGAATATGAAACTCCTTATTTATATGTGAAGAACAATACCCTGGCGGGGATGAATATGGTATGTCGCCGCGATGTTGTGGATACTGTAACCGGTTCCATGAATTATTTCTGCGCCAATGGCGTTTGCCTTCCTCCAACAAGCGATGTAACCAGAGAATTACTTGTTCCTGCCGGTGTAACAGTGGATGAGTTAAATGCTTTTTATGCACATTATACAGCCAATAATCATTCAGGAATTTCGGTTTTGCGTTATACTTATTATAATGTGGACAATGCCAACGATAGTCTTTCTTTTACAATAACTTATGATGGTTCTGTGGGTATAAACGAGCTCAGCAGGGATTCTCAGATTTCTGCTTATCCCAATCCTGCCACCTCAAATGTAATATTTTCACTTCCTGTTATTTCAACAGGAAATGCAGCTTTGGTGCTCTACAATGCCATGGGAGTCGAAGTTTTAAGACATAGTTTGAACTATAATGAATCTCAGACTACCTTAAATTTGAGCAATATGGCTAAGGGAGTATATTTATTCAGAGTGGAAAATAGTGAAACGTATTCTAAAACAAGTAAGCTTGTAATCAAATAGTTAATTCTAAATATTTAAAATTCGCCCACTTTTTGTGGGTTTTTTTTTGTGCTGATGACTATATATTCGTTGTTAACAAAGTTTTTGGGTTTATGTTTAAGGATTTATATAATTTTGACCACTAATTCAATATTCAATTAATAAATCACAAGTCTATGAAACAAATGATTCGCTTTATCGCCATCTCTTTAGTTATAACTGTTTCTGCAAGTGCCTGGGCACAGACGCCAACCATGGAGCTATATAATGCACAGGGTGAAGCCGTAAAAAATGGAGCATATTTATCTTCTGTTGCCAATTCCACTTCAGCCAAAATTCTGCATACTGATTCTTTATTTGTTAAAAATATTTCTGATGCCGCCATAAAACTTAAAGTGCGGAGAACATATAAAGTTGAAGTTGCCGGTACTTTCAGTGTGTTTACAGCCCTTGGCCAGAGTGTTCCTGCTGATGAAACAATTACTCCTAACTATTGGGATCTCGAACCTGGAGTTACCACCCCGGATAGTGGCTTTTTCTATGGCTCATATTATCCCCAAACCATCGTTGGAACAACAGCTGTTGTCTATTCTTTTCTGTCTGTTGACGAATCAGACAAAGTGCTTGACTCTGTCTATGTTTGCTATAATTTCAGCAATACCAGCGTTACTCCTATGAGCCAGGAAGGTGAATATCTTTACCATAAAGAAGTGCTTGTGGATTGTGATCCTGCTGTAATTCATGAATACCCCATACTTTTGGCAAACCACACCAACACCGATGTAAGTTTTAGAGTTGGGAAAACAGTTATTCAGGTAGATGAAGGCCAGGAAAGCTCTTTTAAATTCGGCGAAGTCGAATATACTCCCGGTGATAACAACAGCAATGCTTCGGGCGTTTTTATTCAGGCCAACACTACCCTTGAAGGTACAAACGGATTTATTGCCAAATTCAATGGAAATGGTATCGACAATAATGAGTTCTTTCCAACAGTTCAATATAAATTCTTTAATCGCATGTCGGGAAACGATGCCGACTATGTTACTCTGGTATATAATGTGAGTGGAGTAGGATTTAGCGAGATCAAATCTTTCGAGATTTCTTCAGCTTATCCAAATCCAGCATCTTCATGGTTCTCGGTAGATTTTAATTTACCTGTCTTCACCACCGCCAACCTGAAGGTTTATAACCATACCGGCCAGCTAACAACCGTATATCCCATTCAAAACCAAACAAATAGCATGAAAGTGGATATTGAAAACTATGCATCGGGCGTATATTTCCTTTCCATCGAAATCGACGGAAAACAAACCGGCGTCGAAAAGCTGGTAGTTCAATAAGATACCGCTCAGAAAAAAAATAAAAAACCGGAACGATTCATTTCTTCCGGTTTTTTATTTTCCCACCGATTAGGATCAATTAAATCCGCATGCGTCCCGAAGATTCCGTGTTAATCAGCGAAAATCCGTGGACAAAAAAAGAACACAGATTCCACAGATTACACGGATT
>DYSN01000112.1:0-6743 GCA_020718205.1 Draconibacterium orientale | reverse complement strand
TCAGCGAAAATCCGTGGACAAAAAAAGAACACAGATTCCACAGATTACACGGATTACCACGAAAAAAATCCGTGAATATCCGCCCAATCCGTGTCATCTGTGTTCCAATCATCGAACACTTCGACTTACTTCGACTTCGCTCAGCAACCAACGCTCAGTGTCCGGAGCCGGAACAACGAACAACGAACAAAATAACAAAGAACAATAAATAGCGAAGCGAAGCAAGCGCCTGCCCCAATCCAATGTCTAAAGTCACGAAGAATCCGTGTTAATCCGCGAAAATCCGTGGACAAAAAAAGAACACAGATTCCACGGATTCCTACCAAAAAAATCCGTGAATATCCGCGCAATCCGTGTCATCCGCGTTCAAACAAAAAAAACATCCCCTCAAATTAATAAATATTGACGAAATTTGCCTAAAAAAAGAAAAATGGGCATCATTGCAGAAAGATTAAACAGCATTTTGCAAACCGTTCCCCAAAATGTTCAGTTAGTTGCGGTTTCCAAAACCAAACCCATCGAAGACATCATGGAAGCTTATCAAGCCGGACAAAGACATTTTGGCGAGAATAAAGTTCAGGATTTGGTCAACAAAGCCATCATGCTCCCAAAGGATATCCAGTGGCATTTTATCGGCCATCTGCAAACCAATAAAGTGAAACAACTCGTTCCAAATGTGAGCCTCATACATGCTGTGGATAGCTGGAAACTGCTTGCCGAAATTAATAAAGAGGCTGCGAAAATTAACCGTGTAATCCCCTGTCTGTTGCAGTTTCATATAGCCGAAGAGGATACCAAATTTGGTTTGGATTTGCCCGAAGCCACAGCAATTCTTCAAAATCTTCAGGCAGAACCACTATCCCATGTTTCCATTTCCGGGGTAATGGGAATGGCTACCTTTACCGATAACACTGCTCAGATAGAAAGAGAATTCGCTCATTTAAAATCCTGGTTCGACCAGTTGAGAAATCAGTTTTTTCTCTATGAGCCACAATTCAACCAAATCAGCATGGGCATGTCCGACGATTATCTTTTGGCCATAGAACAAGGTTCCACCTTGGTTAGAATTGGCAGTTCTATCTTTGGCTCGCGAAACATACATTGATACTTTGAATAATTAAAATCCAACTCCATAAAAATGAAATACAGGCACTTAACCCTACTTCTCGCCATCAGCTTGGCGATATTTGCACAGGCTCAAAAAACAAATTCCTTTTACGAGCACTACACAGGGCTTATCTCCGAACCGCTGCAAATCACCGCCGATTTGATTCGCTCCGAAGAGAGCTTTTCGGGGTTCTATTACTACAAATTCAAGGATGGTGAAAAGTGGATCATCAGCAAGCCCATTGCCTTAGATGGCCATGTGGAGAAAGACAGCACCTTTGTGCTGAACGAGTTTGGTGGCGGAACAAGTTTCTTTAAAGGTAAATTATCAACCCCCAAACTTTTTTCGGGGGAGTGGATTAATCAGTTGCTCAAAGAGCCCGTCGACTTTACCCTGAAAGCTACCTATGCTCAGGGCACCATCCCTTTGCAGGTAGTGGAGTGGAGACAGCAGGCGTTTTTTAACAACGACAAGCAAATGCCCCATGCCGATTTTCATGTGACCTTGTTGTTTCCCAATCAGCAGGTCGATGCAGCAATCCTCCACCAGTTAACCAGCAGGATTCATTATTATATAGGATACCGCGAAAGTGGCGACAACCAGCAGAATATTATGAAGTCCATTTCAGACACCTATTTTTCTCAGTTTCAGAGTGCTTTGGAGAATATTCAACTCGACAGTTTCCCCCGCTCGTTTCATTGGGAGAAAAGCATACGAATGGATGTTATCAACAACGAGAAGGGCTTGCTCTGTTTGCAGTTTGATACCTATGCCAAATCGGGCGACCGGGAAGGCAGCAGTGTGCGCAAGTTTCTTATTTTTCATTTGGCAAAAAACCAGGTATTAAAGCTTAACGATTTGGTAGCAGAGGACAAAAAGCCCCAATTAGCGGAAAAACTCACCCAAAAGCTTCGGCAGCAATATCGTATTGCAGATAATGTTAGCCTGCAGCAATCCGGTTTTTTTGAAGAAACCATTTCACCCTCCGCCAATTTTTATTTGCACAGGGGAGGCATCGGATTCTACTATAATGTTTACGAAATAGCTCCCTTTAGCAATGGCTCCACCGAGATTTTTCTAAGTTGGGACGAGCTGCAGCCCTTTCTTCTAACAGACCATCCCTTACAGGGTTTCTTCAATCCATAATGACCTTTCGGGAGCGTTTTTCGTATTGCATTAATTGGAGCTTCTAATAAGCAGCTTTTTTCCATTTAAAAGCCCGATAATTTCTATAGATTAGAGATTTTTTTGATGCTTAGCCCTGCAAAAATAAATTTTTTGTTAAAATACCAACAAATCAACAGAAATCGGGCAACTGTTAACAAAATAATCTGATTAAACTATGTACATATCAGAAATAATGTATTATATTTGCATGAGTGAAAGTGTATTTTGACGCAAAAATGAGAGATCTTAATTCCGAAAAAAAAGATAACTCATTCAAATATAAAAACTTAAAAAAAATTATTAAGAAACCTAAAATATAGTATTATGAGAAAATTTTACGCATTTCTAATATTATTTCTTGTGGTAGGATTTAGCTTTGCTCAAACAAAGACCACTTATACCACACAAGCCTCTGGAAATTACAATGCTGGCGGTACCTGGGTTGGGGGCTCTGCTCCTCCATCAACAATAACAGCAGGAAATGCAATTGTTGTTTCTGCTGGGCATACACTTACCATTAATACAGCTGTTTCAATAGAAGGAACATTGACAAATAATGGCGCTATAAATTTGGGCAATACTCTTACAATTGAAACTACAGGAGTTTTAAATCACAATGGGTTAGATTGTGCTGGTACTCCATCATTTTTAACCGTAAATGGTACTGTGAATTATAATGTAAATGGTGGTACAATTCATAAAGATGCAACTTTTAATTCGGGTTCAAATTTAAATTTTACGGGAGTAACAAACACAACACCGTCATTGACTGCTACTGATGCTTTTGGTAATATTACAATAAACTGTCCATCCATGACCACAAATTTTATTTTACCAAGAGTAAGTTTGCAAAATTTGACTATTACGAATACAGGTTCTGGATCAGTAACAACCACTGGTGATGGTGTTACAGCCACTTATAGCGGAAACTTATCCATCGGTGCTTCTGGTAAATTAATTTTCTCTCCTTCTGCTCGCGTAACTGTTTCGGGAATCTTATCTAATGCTTCAGGTACAGATGGGTTGATATTGCAATCCACCGGCACAGCAACTCCAGCAGGATCTATTATAGCAAATCAAAGTGTTAATGCTACCGTTCAAAGGTTTATACCTGCAAACAGCTGGCATTTATTTGGTGCTGGTGCTACCGGTTCTACCACAGCAGATGTTATTGGAGCATATTTTCAATATTATACTGAGTCTAGCAATACTTGGACTTATGTTACCGCTACTGATTATGCACTGGTTGCTGGTAAAGGTTATGCTCATTATAAAACATCAAACAATACTATTAATTTCACAGGTGCAACCTATGTTAATGATATTACTTTTTCAAATTTGAGCTGGGCTGGTGACGGTAATCATGGTTGGCATCTATTGAGTAATCCTTTTCCATCCGCTGTCCGTTGGAATAATGGAGCCTCATGGGCTTTATCCAATGTTTCAGGAACAGCAAAGATTTTTAATGGAGCAAGTTGGGTTGATAGAAACGCCAATGCCTTTATCGCATCACAACAAGGCTTTGCTATTCAGGTTACTTCTGGAACTAATTCAATTACACTTCCAAAAGCTGCTAGATATCATAATAATGCTGCATTTGTTAAAGAAGATATTTTAGGTGATTTTATTTCATTAAGTTTAACTGATGATTTAAATTTATCGAATGATATTCTTCAACTTCGGTTTATTGATGATGCATCCGATAGTTATGACTTACAATACGATTCCAGAGAGCTCCCAACCGATGGTACTGCAACAGAATTTTATATTAGACATAATCAAGAATCATTATCGACAGTTGCTGTTGCTTCGATAAATGAAAATCGAATATTTGAATTGGGTTTTAAAAAAGGTGATGCGAGCAATCTAGTTCTTACTCTTGATGAAATGGAAACAGAGACTCCACTTGAACTGATTCTTGAGGATTTAAAAACAAATCAATTCTATAATTTATCTCTTGGGAGTACTTTAAATATTGTGATATCTGAATCAGATAATACTCACCGCTTCAATCTTCATGTTAATAAAGCAAATTCTATATCAGAAATTGATGCTACTGGCTTCAAGGTTTGGATTTCTCATGATTTTATCTATATCAACAACATTAAAAACCAAAACTACTCTTATGAAGTTTATGATATGAGTGGCAGATTGGTGTTATCAGGAGTTGATAATAAAAGCAATATAAATAAATTCTATTTAAGTGGTTCATCAGGAGTCTATATATTAAAATTAGTTTCTAGTTCCGAAATATTAACACAATCTTTTATTAAATAGTAAATTGTTCCCGTTTAAAAAAATGCCATATGAAAAATTTAAAAATATACTTATTTACTCTGGCACTTGGACTATCTAGCCTTTCATTCTCGCAGTTAGTTGACCCTGGCGATGGTGGTGGTGGGGTTGGTGGTGCACCCGGACCAGTGGGTGGAGGTGCTCCGGTAGGTTCTGGTTTGATTAGCTTGACTATACTAGCAACTGCCTATGGTTTATTTAAAGTTAGACATTTTGTCTATGATTCTGAAAGGAGTTTATTATGAAAAGACTAATCAGTTTTCTATTAATAATGATACCATTATTGACATTTTCACAAGGAGAAGGTGATTGGAGTCCGAGTTATACAGGTAATTGGAGTGATGATGCAATGTGGTATCAATATTATGATGGGTGGAGTGATGCCTATGCGTATCCCACATCACCTATTTCTGATAATATACTTTTAGGAGAAGTACAAGAACAGGTTACCATAACCATGGATTTACCCATGACTTTGAGCTCTGGGTTTAATATTATTGTATATTCAACAGTTCATCTAATACTAAATGAAGACCTCACAATAGAAAATGGAGCTACTTTAGCTATTAATTATAATGGCAGATTGACAATTGGTGCTGGTGTTACTCTAACTATTAAAGGTCAATTTAATGTAGAAGGATCAATAAATAATAATGGCAACTTAGTTATCGAGAGCTCAGCAACTGAATCCGGTTCTATGGTTTATAATGCTTCTATATCCGGAACCTACAAGCAAACAATTACAAACGGAGTTTGGCACCTAATTGGTGTTCCGATGACCGGAGTTGAATTGGGTGCTTTCGACCCCGCTGGCGGTGATGGATATATGCGACCTTATGTAACTGCTACACCTGGTTGGGGTGATTATATGTACGATGAAAGCACAGTTTTAAATGTGGGACAGGGCTACGAATACTGGACAACAGTTAGTAATACTGTAAGTATTTCGGGAGCTTTTTACAATGGAAATAAAAGTTTAACACTCTCCACTGCAGGCAATAAATACAACTTAATTGCCAACCCTTACCCTTGTGCATTGGATTGGGAAACCGTTGCCGACAATGCAAATGTTACTTCAGGGTCCGTTTATTATTATAATGCAACAGGTGGTACCAATGGCTATGCAGTTTATAGTGCAGCCTCCAATACAGGTACATTTGGTGCAACTCAGTTTATTCCACCTTTTCAGGGATTTTTTGTTGAGCAAACCGGGGGTGATGCATCAATGGATTTTACCAATGAAAATAAGGAGCACCCAGACCATGAATTTTATAAAAATTCAAAGAGCGAAGGAATAAGCGATAGAGTTCGGATTCAAATTTCTCAGGATGAATTCTGGTCTGAAACAGTGGTTGTAGGCGTTGAAGGTGCTACTTCTGGATATGATAGAAACATCGATACCAGAATGCCAACTATAACAGATCCTGTTGCCCCTGAAATCTATTCCAAAGGAGGCGATGAAAAAATTATGATTAATGGTATTGGTGACTATCCTGCAGTTGTGCCATTGGAGTTGGATGTTCTTATAGCTGGAATTATTAAACTGCAAGTAACTGAAATGTCTGATATGCTTCCTTATACGCTTGTGGAGCTAGAAGATCGTCAAACAGGAACTTTTTATACATTAACACCTACCTTTATGGGCTTGAATATTAATGTGGAGCAAGGGATATTACGCGACCGTTTCTTCGTTCATTACTCTAGCACAGTGGGAATTGACGAGCAAGATGTAAATAAACCAGAGATTTATTCAGCCAGAAACATTGTTTACATTAAAAACAACAATCAGGTGGAGTATGACTATCAGATAATAAATATGTTGGGTCAGGTAATTGCCGAAGGACAGAATAATGGCTCACAGATTTTTTCAGTTCAATTGGATCAGCCTGCGGCTTATTATTTAGTAAAGGTAACAACCAACGATCTCACAACCACTGAGAAATTATATATTTCCAAATAAAAATATTAATACAAACTAAGATGACGCTACGAAAGAAAATACTATTATTAACCCTAATCTCTCTCGGATTAATGGTCAGCCCTCTGGCTTTTGCAGCGGATCCGCCTCCAGTAGGTGGTGACCCAACTGAAGCCCCCGGAGGAACACCCATTGGAGGTGGTGCTCCTGTTGGAAGTGGGTTGGTATTGGTCATTGGCATGGGCTTAGCCTATG
>DYSN01000245.1 GCA_020718205.1 Draconibacterium orientale | reverse complement strand
CATTGTCGGATGTTGCGGATTTTTCCTGTTCTATTTTTTGACTGACTTCCTGGAACTTTTTGATATCCGTATTCGCCTCAAATTGCTCATCAGCGCATCCGCAGAGAAAAAGACCTACAAAAAAGATGAACAAGAAATGAGACATTTTAAGAGATGGCATTGGCATTCCGGTGAGACAACGTAAGAATGAAATTATAGAGAGACTTTTTCTTGTGCTAAAATCAAGAAAGAGGGTTGCCAAAAAACATAGCAACCCTCTTTCGCCATAACAACATATTTTCCTTCTAACTGTTTGGGCTCGGAGTCGGGGGAATCGGGGGAACGTCTTCCGTTTTATTATTCTCAACTACAACAGCGGTTGTGGCCACTACACCAGCAGCTATAGCACCACCGGCCACCAACACTCCTGTACTAATACCAGCAATACCAGCACCAGCTCCACCAGCTCCAGCTGCAGCACCAGCTCCACCAACTTCTGCCACAGCCAATACAATCTTTTCATTGGCTCCGACAGTTTTCATGCCATCAGCGGTTGCAAAGGTAAGCCGTCCCTCTGTAACACTTACTTCGGTCTTTCCGTCGGCGTTAACTGTTACACTGCCACGCACGACAGGGTTGCTTGCCGCGTTAAAAACAACATCGGCAACACTATAGACCCCTTCTGGGGTATGAAAGGCTATTTTGCGAGCTTTGTCGGTGATAACATAATCAACGCTGCCTTTACTGAGAAACAGCCTGAAGGTATCCGCTTCATTTTTTATGGCAAACTTGGCCTGATCTGCAGCAACCAGAGAGATTCCTTCTGATTTAATCATGCATTTACCGTCACAAACCAGCATGGAATCGTCTTTCAATGGATTTTGACCAGACAGTTTATCGATCAGCTTGTCACCTTGCATAACCGAAAAATCGCCTTGACCAATACTACCGCCCTGCGCTGCAAATGCAGTATTCGTAGCCATTCCAAAAGCCAGCGCACAACACAAAGACACCGTACTTAACTTCTTTTTCATACACCCTCCTTTTTTTGATTATAGAGAATCAAAGCCCCGCCTGTAACTCACCTGCTTGATTCTAACGAATGATTTCAAACCATAAATTAGTTACTATCACAACTCAGAAGCATCAATTAAGCCATATTACGATTATAGTTAAAAAGCAAGCCAAAAAGACCTTATTCGGGGGAAAAATTTTTACTGGACAATCAACTTTAATGAGTTTATTCATCAAAAAAATGTTGCTGCATATTATGCGAAACCATTCTTACGAGAGAATGCCTGCTCTTTTTTGTCAAACTACAAGATAGTTATAACCATCATGAACTTTATCCATTGGAAAATATTTTTTTCTACTTTCCTGAGTATTATCATTTTGTTTGTTCCGTTTGTCAGCATTGGTGAGGAAAATATCAAAACCAAAACAGCGGCGCTGATTGATACGGCAGAGGCATTTCACGCCGTCACCCAAAAATCCAAAGCTGCTGTTGTATATGTTTATGTCAGCAAAGCGACCTCGGACAACGCCGCCAAGAATCAGGCCGCAAACACATTCTTCAACGACCCCCTTATTCAAGATTTCTTTGGGGAGCAAAACAACAGCAATGAACGTGGCTCCGGCGACAAGCAAATCACCTATACCCACGGATCCGGGTTTATTATTCATAAAAGTGGGTATATCCTCACTAATTCCCACGTTATCAATAATGCAAAAGAAATATCAATCCGCCTTATAGATAAACGGGAATTTGCGGCCAGAGTTATAGGTCAGGACAAAAAATCTGACGTGGCTTTATTAAAAATCGATGCGGATGACCTGCCGATAATATCATTAGGTGATTCCTCATCACTCAAGGCGGGAGAATGGGCGATAGCCATCGGGTCACCCTTTGAGATGATACAAACAATTACCGTCGGCATTATCAGCGCCACAGGACGAAGCGGTGTTGGCATCAGCGAATATGAAGATTTCATCCAAACAGATGCGGCTATCAATCCCGGCAATTCAGGCGGCCCTCTTCTCAATATTCATGGGCAAGTGATCGGGATCAACACGGCATTTCTAACACAAACCGGCGGCTATATGGGAGTTGGCTTTGCCATTCCAATCAACATGGCCAAAGCTATTGCTGAGCGGCTACAAAAGGACGGGAAAATGACACGAGCATGGCTGGGTGTTACGCTCAAAGACAGTCCTCCCGATGTGCTCAGAGCACCCACCTCGACATCCGATGT
>DYSN01000244.1 GCA_020718205.1 Draconibacterium orientale | reverse complement strand
CTTGGGATGCTATGGATTTTCATTATTCTATGGGAACTGGTACTACAAAAGGCGCATTCCCAATTTTGGTTGAAAACGGTGCTTTAACCTACACAGGTTATCCTGATTCAGGTATTGGCAATAAAATTAAATTAGATGCTATGCCTGGTGAAGATTTATACCGTATTTTTCCGCGTATCGATGCGCCAACTGCAACAAACCCTGCTTCAAGTGCTTACGCTTCGTTTTTGGTGAATGTAAGTGCTGCAACAACTGCCGGCGATTGGTTCTTTCACCTTTCTTCGAATCCAATACTGAAATCAATTTTTCATGGACGAGTGTCAGTAAAAAAGAATGCGAGTGATAAATTGGCATTTGGTATTTACAGAGTTCAAGGAGGAAAACTGGTGTGGACTGATTTTGTTTATAATATGAATACAACTTATTTAGTTGTTATTAAATATAATTTTGTTTCGATAGGTGTTCAAAATCCAACGGGCGATGATATTTGTTCTATTGTTGTAAATCCTGCGATTGAAAGCACTGAACCTGCTACCGGATGGTTGGTAGCAACTGGCGAAACCGGTGCCGAAGCCAATAATATGGTGGGAGCCGTGTGTGTCCGTCAGAGTACTAATGGACCAACCGCCACTTTATCAAATATCCGCGTGGCAGATAACTGGGCTGATTTAATGGACAATACCAAAGCGCTTTCAGGAATCCAGCTCGCATCTGACGATGCCATTAAAACAGGATTCGAAGCTACAACCACAGCTCCATCGGCAGCACAAACTTTTAAAGTAAGTGCCACAGGACTAACCAGTGAATTGCAAATTACTCAGGATTTTCCTACGCCAATACTTTACGAACTATCATTGGATGGCACAGCCTATTCCGATACTTTAAAAATTCCCGCAACTGCCGGCGAAGTAGCTGAAACAACCGTGCACATACGCTACAAATCACAAGCAACCGCATCGGCAGATCAAACAAAAATTATTGCGCTCACATCAGTTGGTAATAATAAAACGTATATTTCGTGTAGCGGATTAGTAAAATCGGAAACCGGACTTCATCAAATAAGTTCTGGATTAGATTTGAAAGTTACTAATGGAAATATCACAATATCAAATTTAAACAAAGGTGAAATAGTAAATATTTATAACCAAGTAGGACAAAGAATTTATTCCGCAATTACATTGGCAGATTCACACAATTGTGCGATTAATACAAAAGGCATGTTACTTATTCAGGTAGGAAATAAATATTCAAAACTAATAATCAAATAAAAACTCAATAAAATTACAAATTTTAAAAAAAAAGTATGAAAAGTCTTATTCCAATTAAGTTCCTAGTAACTTTAACGTTGATTACACTTTCAACCAAAAGTTTTTCAACCATTCTGATTACTGATAATTTCAACTACACAGTAGGGCAATTGGCTACAAATGGTGGTTGGACAGATTTTCTTATGACAAATAAAGCTGGAGCTGGTTTAGTTAATGTTGTCGATGCTACGCTCTCTTACACTGGTTATTTATCATCTGCCGTAGGCAAATCAATTTATTTAGATGGGGATAACAGAGATGCTTATCGTCTTTTCCCTCACATTGATGGTACAACTACTGAAGCTTTTGATGGCGGCACTCCGGCAGTTTCGCTAGGTGGAAGGGTAACCACTGAAAACAGTAGCGTATATGCTTCAATGTTGGTGAATATAGAGCAAGCACCCGATGGCGATGCAAAAGGAGATTGTTTCTTCGGTTTTGGTTCTAATAATTGGGGTATCGGTGTTGCCGGACGAATTTACACCAAAAAAATGGGTGCAGGATTCCAGTTTGGTGTTACTCGCGTAGGAAATGGTAAAGTTGTTTGGGATGCAACCGAAAGAAGTTTAAATACAACTTATCTTGTTGTTTTGAAATACACCGTTAAAAATGGTACAGCACCTGACGACCGTGTATATTTAAGTATTAACCCTACCTTAGGTGCAACCGAACCAACTTGGATAGAAAATAATACAACAGATACAAACGGAGAACTTGCAAACTTAGTAGGCGCAGTACAATTTTTGCAAAAAATAAATACGAATTATGGATCTACATTTTCAAAAATTAAAGTTGGTGGCTTACGTGTAGCTACAACATGGGCTGAAGTAGGCGAATTATCTTCGAGTACTGGACTATCAAACACTTCGCAAGAATTTAAAATAAATGCTACAAATGGTATATTAAAGGTATTGGGAGTAAATGCAGGTCAAACGTTGGAAGT
>DYSN01000243.1 GCA_020718205.1 Draconibacterium orientale | reverse complement strand
GAAGTTTTTTTGGAAAATCTTCGACAGTAAAAACAAACGCCGCAGTAAAACACACCCAAGTATCCAGTATGCCCGAATTGGGCGGATTACTTTGGCAGAAAACAAAACTCCCTGCTTCGGATGTGCAGAGGCAGGAAGGAAACGTTACAGGCGGTTTGCGATTGGTTCAGGCTAAATGGAAAGTGGCTGACAATTTCATAGACCAGACAACCTATTTCAGAAACAATGTTTTTGGACATCTACCTTGGTCGGCGTGGAAAACGAAGCCCTACAGCGAAAAAACTGAAGCCACATTTGATGTTTACCTGCTTGGAAAAAGTTATGGGGTTCATGAGTTGCTGGTTAGCCACAAGCCCAGCGGCGAATCGGGACAGCATAACTACACCACAATCCTGCATTGGGGCGACCTTGCGGAAACTATTCGGGAACTTAATTTGGCAGGGAAAACATTCAGTCTGTATTCATCACCCCAAGGTCAAACAGAACCTTTTATTCTTATAGTCGAGTAAGACTTAATCCTCTTCCATAATTTCTTTGGCATCCTGACGTTGTCGTCGCAGACGCAAGCGAGACCATGCCTGAATAAGCAGGTTTGTTTCATGTTTGCTGAAGTCTAACGGAGTCAGGATTTTTTCATCTTGAGCAGCCAATAATTCTTCGGCGTCAATGCCTTTCTGGATAACAGCGTTTAATTTGTAAACTTCTTTTTCGCTGCTCTTTTTGATGGGGACAAGTAATTTGCGAATTTCGGATGGAACGAGTTCTAATACGCCGCCGCCGTAATGCCTTCCTTCCACTTCCGCTGTCAGGGCGGTCAGGCTATTGATGAAGGAATAAACAATTGTCGGTTCGTCAAATTTCTTATGGCGCACCCGATAGGTTGTGTCTGTGGTGTAGGCTTGCGCCTTATTGAAAACTAAACGCGGAAAACTGTGACTTCGCTTGGGCAACCCAATGGTGGTTGAGTACACAGACGGCACGCTATACCAAGGCTCCCGAATGCGGCATTTATATCGTTTATGAAGTTCCTCTTTTTCGCCAAGTTTTATATAAGTTTTTACGTCATCTGGCAGGGATGAAATTTTTTCATCAGAAAACCAAATGAAATTAGTGGGGACACCGAGTTCCTTGTTTCGGGTAATTGCGTCGTCATCAAAGACAATGCCCGGAACATGCTCACTCCGCCCAAACATCGGGTAAGCCCATTTTTTGAGAGAATATTGTTTGACGATTGCGTCAGGCACGAGGAAGAAATCATTTGCCCCCGTGACGATTCCAACGGCAACATCGGCAATATCATCAAATCGGTGAACGCCTGAATTTTCCCTTGCTTTCGATAAAACTTCACGCTCGGCGCTTGTCAGAAGGGCGAGCATCCATTTACCTTTTACGGTTTCGCCATTTGTATACTTTGCTTTTTCAAAATACTCTTCTGGGTCTTCAGAGAGAAAATCTTTGCTTCGAGTCGGAATTATGGATACGCCCTGAAAGTGTTCTTCATGAGAATTTTTCTTCTCTGCCAACAATAAAATTGCGCCTTGAAGCGTACCTTCAAACCATAGTTCCTGCGGGTCAAAGATAAGTACGCGGGAACAAACTTTTGTCAGATATAAGCGAAGGGATTCTGCGTGAAGCACATGCAGTAACTCGGAAGGAACAACCATTGCGAGTCTGCCGCCTGGACGAAGCAGAGCCAAAGATGAAATAACAAATGGAACCCAGGCGTTGGTATGTTTTGTGAAAGGTAAATGAAAGACTTTGAAAATCTGTTCCGAGATGTTTTGCAAATCGCCATCTAAATATTGATAACGAATGAACGGCGGATTTCCGACTACTGCGTCAAATTGGGGCGGATTCAACAACCTTGTAAGCGACCAGCCAAGAAAGTCGCGTGGTGTAATTTGAACGTCAACCTTCTTGAAATTTCCTGCAGACTGTTTTGCCTTCTCTGCTTCGACAGGTTCGATTTCAAACGCCTGTATTGACTTCAACCCATTCGTATTTATTTTTGACAAACCGCGCAGAAAAACGCCGTCACCGCAACTTGGCTCCAGAATGGATTTGGGATGAATGTTCAAAACCCATTTCAGGAGAAAATTTGCAATGTCGGGGTCGGTGTAATAGCCGCCGCGCAGTTTGGTTGTTGACTCGTTAATTTTGAAGTTCATTGGAATTCACAAATAAGCACAAATATTCTACAAACTCTATTATATGTCGTTACGTGGATTTGGCAATGAAATAATTCCTGCAAAC
>DYSN01000242.1 GCA_020718205.1 Draconibacterium orientale | reverse complement strand
CAAGCATTGTCCACGCCCGCCCACACGCAGGTAACGCAAACCGTTAGCCCGCCCCCTTCATAATTAGAACATTTGAGCAAATAATACCAAGTCGGGTATAATCGCAGGCATGATAAACATTACCTATCGTTTGGGCGAATTATTTTCGGGTCCTGGCGGAATCGCGCTTGGAGCGAAATCCGCTAAACTCAAAACTAAAGGCTTTACTTACTCAATATCGCACGCATGGTCTACAGATTACGACAAAGATACCTGTGATACTTACAGACAAAATATTTGTCCTGAAAACCCTAAGTCAGTTGTTTGTAAAGATATTCGCAAACTAGATTTAGAAAAACTTGCAGAAATTTCCCCGATAGACGCTTTAGCATTTGGCTTTCCCTGTAATGATTTTAGTGTTGTTGGAGAGCAAAAAGGTACAGACGGAGTTTATGGTCCTTTATATGCTTACGGTGTAAAAACACTAAAGATATTTAAGCCTCAATGGTTTTTAGCAGAAAATGTTGGCGGTTTACGAAATTCAAATGATGGGAAAGCGTTTGAGAAAATATTAGACGAACTAAAAAACGCTGGATACAATATCACACCGCATTTGTATAAATTTGAAAAATATGGCGTTCCACAGGCACGACATAGAATTATTATTGTTGGAATTAGAAACGATTTAGGAAAACACTTTCAAGTACCTTCACCTGAACCCTATAAAAATGTAGATGTTTCCAGCAGAAATGCCATTGAAAATCCGCCGATACCAGCAGACGCATACAACAATGAATTAACTAAACAGTCTGAAGCGGTAATTGAACGATTGAAATATATAAAACCTGGCGAAAATGCTTTCACAGCAGATATACCTGAACACTTACGGTTAAATGTTCGCGGAGCAAAAATAAGCCAAATTTATAAACGGCTTGACCCTGACAAACCAGCCTACACAGTTACAGGCAGCGGCGGCGGTGGAACTCATGTTTATCATTGGAGCGAGAATCGCGCTCTAACCAATCGAGAACGGGCAAGGTTACAAACTTTCCCTGATAATTTTATTTTTCAAGGTTCAAAAGAAAGTGTAAGGAAGCAGATAGGTATGGCAGTTCCAGCACAAGGAGCAAAAATTATTTTTGAAGCCATATTAAAATGCTTGGCAGGAAATGAATACCAAACGTCAGAGCCGAATATTACGCATGTTCAGCGCCTTCTTGAAAAGCAAGAACATTATGTAACATCAAAGGAGTAGTTATGCTTTCAAAAAACTTGTTTGAAGAAGTCCTCGTCCAACCCGTCGAAAGCGGCGCAAACAAGTTGTATGTCGTCTCTGGCTATGCTACTGCGGCTATGGCTTTTCGCCATTTAGAAGCCCTAAAAGCAAAAAACTATCGAGTCGAAATTGAATTGATTGTAGGCATGAGTCCGATTGACGGATTATCCCAAACCAATCACAAAGGCTTTCAAGAACTTACGCAATCATCATACACAGGGTCATTTTCATGCAGTTACCTAACCGAAATGCCCCCAGTCCATTCAAAAATTTACGCTTGGTTCAATGATGGTAAGCCCGTGTGCGGTTTTGTTGGTTCAGCAAATTACACCCAAACTGCTTTTAGTAAAAAACAACGTGAAGTAATGACCGACTCAGACCCACTAAAGGGATTTGAGTATTTTCAAGAGTTAATCTCGCAAACTATCTATTGCGACAATATTGAAGCAGAAAACCTTGTCCAAATATACAACTCTCGCAGTTATACAAGGGTTAAGCGTGAAAGAGAAGCAATCCAGCAAGAAGCGGATTTAATAACAGCAACCGTTGAACCAAGTTTGGCGGGTTTGCCTTTTGAAAAAATATCATTGCTTGATAAACAAGGCGTAAATCTTCCGCAACGCTCAGGATTAAATTGGGGACAACGCCCCGAAGTACACAGAGAGCCAAACCAAGCCTATATAAAATTACCGTCAAGCGTTTACAACACAGATTTTTTTCCTGACAGAAAAATTCATTTTACTGTTTTGACAGATGATGGAAAAGTTTTAATTTGTTCACGCGCTCAGGACAGCGGAAAAGCGATACACACGCCACACAATAACAGTTTAATCGGTGAATATTTTAGAAATCGTTTAGGCGTTCCAAATGGCGCACCTATAAAATTAGATGATTTATTGAGATACGGAAGAACCGATATAGGTTTTTATAAGATTGACGATGAAACTTATTTCATGGATTTTTCCGTCTCCCAGAATTAATAACTGATAAAGGCAAGGTCTTTCATGGCAA
>DYSN01000111.1 GCA_020718205.1 Draconibacterium orientale | reverse complement strand
AAATAAATAACTATTTTTACACAGAAAATACAGGCTTTCCCGGGTCAGATTTTTCTGATTTTCAGTGTTTGCCACCCTTTCCAATTTCATCATTTAACTGAGAACACCATGAGTTTAAAGTATCGTTTAATTTTAATGAATTTCCTCCAGTTTTTTGTGTGGGGGTCGTGGCTGCTAACCATTGGCGCCTATTGGTTTCAAACAAAACAATGGTCGGGAACTGAGTTTGGAGCTATCTTTTCGACCATGGGAATTGCTTCGTTGTTTATGCCAGCCATTGCCGGTATTTTGGCCGACAGGTATATAAATGCCGAAAAGCTCTATGGAATATTCCACATTGCGGGAGCTTTGGTTTTGTTCACAGTTCCATTAGTAAACGACCCCACCACCATGTTTTGGGTAATGCTCGTGAATATGATGTTCTACATGCCCACCATTTCGCTTTCTATTACAGTGGCCTATTCGGCTCTTAAAGGAACCAATCAGGACATTATTAAAAACTTTCCTGCCATCAGGGTTTGGGGAACCATAGGCTTTATTGCAGCTCTGTGGATGGTGAGTTTACTGGGCTTCGAAAAGACATCCATGCAGTTTTATGTGGCTTCGATAGCCTCCTTGTTGTTGGGCTTGTATGCATTTGCTTTGCCTGTATGCCTGCCTCTGGGAAAAGGTCAATCTAAATCGATTGTCGACACTTTTGGACTGAAAGCGTTTTCGCTATTCAGGAATACCAAAATGGCACTCTTTTTTGTTTTTGCCATGCTTTTGGGTGCAGCTCTACAATTAACCAATGCCTACGGTGATACTTTTTTGCACGATTTTGCCAAAGTCCCCGAATATAAAGACTTGCTGGCCGTAAAATACCCCGCTATCATCATGTCCATTTCGCAGATTTCCGAAACGCTCTTTATTCTTGCCATCCCATTTTTCCTGCATCGTTTTGGCATTAAAAAGGTAATGTTATTCAGCATGATAGCCTGGGTATTGAGGTTTGGATTGTTTGGACTTGGCAATCCCGCCGACGGTTTATGGATGATTATTCTCTCCTGCATCATTTACGGAATGGCCTTCGATTTCTTTAATATTTCGGGTAGTTTGTTTGTAGAAACTCAAAGCGACCCCAAAATCAGAGCCAGTGCTCAGGGGGTTTTTATGATGATGACCAATGGTTTTGGAGCCGTTTTAGGCAGTTGGGTAAGTGGAATTATGATTGACCAATATTTTATCAAGGATGGAGGCGGTTTCGACTGGCCGGGAATCTGGATGGCTTTTTCTACTTATGCACTAGTTATAGCCATTCTTTTTGCAATACTTTTCCGCCACAAACATGAACCGGAAAAAATGGGTCAGATAGCCCATTAGCCATCCAACCACTATTCATTTCCCTTATTTCTTTTTAACGAAAATGGCCACTATCAATGTGGTTACAATGCCCATGATGGGAGCAAACATGGTCGATTGCAAAATATAGTTCTTCAAATTGAAGTAGGCTTCTGCTTCATCTTGTGTCATTTTGCCGAGTCCCACAGCATATTTAATCACATTGTTAAAATAGTCGGGGGTGATTAGGGTCGAAGTGATGTATTGGGTTAAAGGAGTAAAAATGGTTACCACAAGTGTAATAATCAATCCCGAAATAACCCCTTGGCCATAGCTCATGGTTCCTCCATAAAACTTCTCACGCTTGTCGCGAAGTGCCAAAACATAAATCAAAATGGCTGGAATGGCTACAAAATTGGTGTAGATTTCGTGTTTATCAAGATGAACATCGTGCAGTCCGGTGATCCGCTCCAACACCATCCAAACTAACATCATGGCCATGAAGATAAAGGCCCATTTCAATTCAATTTTCAAACGATTCATAGTATCATATTTTAGTATCTTCAAATATGATTAAAAAATGAATCGGATTGCCATTTAACAATTATTAAACAAATCTCGCTCAGTTACTTATTGAAAAAGATCGATTATCGATATGTTAAAACAAAAAAACCTGCCACCATATTCAGGGTAGCAGGTTTTATATTTTCAGGGGAATCAATCCCCGCATAAAGTTTTACGATTTCTGGAAAATTCTCTTCAACAGCGATGGTTTTTCCACATCTTTATCGTCGGAGTAATAGCCGTAGCCATAACCGTAGCCATAACCATAGCCATAACCATAGCCATAACCATATCCGTAACCGTAGCCATAACCGTAGCCATAACCATAGGCATTGCGCGATAAACGAACGTCGTTGATGAGGATATTGATATTGGGAAGCTCACGTTGCTCAATGTCTTTAATGATAGAAGCAAATACTTTTTTATGGGTAAAGTTCTGTCGAACCACAAAAAGAGTAACATCGGTAAACTTCATTAAAAGGAAAGCATCGGTTACCAGTCCCACCGGAGGAGTATCGATAATGATATAGTCGTACAATTCTTTCAGCTTGGCAAAGAGCTCATTGGTTTTGCTCGATGCTATTAACTCGGCAGGATTTGGCGGTACAGGGCCAGCCATAATTACATCTAAGTTGTCGATGCTTGATTTTTGAATAATATCTTCTAAGGTACTTTTATTAATCAGATAACTGGAGATACCTTCGGTGTTCGACAAACCAAAATCCTGATAGATTTTGGGTTTCCTTAAGTCGAAACCCATGAGCAGGGTTCTCTTTCCATACATGGCATAAATGGATGCCAGGTTGATGGAAGTATAGGTTTTACCTGCTCCTACCATATCCGATGTAATCATAATAGTCTGCTGCTCCTTGCCCTGCGCAATATAATGCAGGTTGGTTCTGATGGATCGGAAGGATTCTGCAATGGATGATTTTGGAGAAGTAGCCACCACTATTTTCGATTCTTTGCTGCTGTGAATGGTATGGCCAATAATAGGATACCTGGTCAAACTTTCCACATCTTTTTTCTCTATCACCTTGTCGTTCAGTAAATCTTTCCCCAGAATATAACCCACAGGAAGCACAATACCTAATACAAGGGCGATGAGGTAGTTCAGCGATTTTTTTGGATAAACCGGACTACCCGCCGCTTCAATGCGAGCCTGATCGATAATTTCATTGTCGGGTTGGTTCGATGCCGCTGTAATCTGAGCCTCGGAACGTTTTTTCAACAGGAACTCATAAATGGTATTGCTCAAATGAAACTGACGCTCCATATTGAAAAGTTTCCGCTGTGTGATGGGGAGTTTGTTTACTTCCAGATTGAGCACACCGATACGGTCGTCGATATCTTTTAAAGAGATTTGTGATGAGTTCACCAGATTGTCGATATTTTCGAGCAGGGCTTTCTTTTGGTTCACGATTTTAATATCCACTTGCATTACTGCGGGATTCTTATCGGTGACACTATAAAGCAGCTCGGCTCTTTCCTGATAAAGTTCAATAAGTGTTTGAACAAACGCGGTGGTGATGGGATCGTTGATGCCGAGTGCCGATGGAACAATAATATCGTCAATTTTATCCTGATTCTTGATGATATAATTTTTCAGGCTTTGGTAGTATTTGTCGTTCAGAAGCAGCTCGGCTTTTTTACCTGTTAATTCGGTCATCAATTCAAACACCCGTGTCGACTGAAAAGTCATGTCCATCACCTCGTTTTCGGTTCTGAAATTTTGCAGATTGAGCTCGGCGGTGTCGAGGGTATAGGAAATATCAACCAGCTGATCGTCGATAAATTCCACCGTTTTGGTGGCAATGTGGTTTTTCTTTTCCAGCTCGAGATCCAGATAAACCCGGGTGAGCATGTTGAGAAAATCAACCGATTTTTCGGTATTGCTGCCTTTAAGTTTTATTTCGACAATGGACGATTCCTTGTTAATAGGTTCTATTTCAAATCCTTTAAACATACCCACCAAACCATCGGTGCTGTTGAAAACAAAGTATATTTTTTTATTGAGGTCTTTCTCCACGTCGAATTTTACGGGATTCAGATTGATTTTAAACTTATAGTGATCCGATTCAATCCATTCGCCAAAGCGGAAGGTTTTGCTCAGATTGATGAGCTTTAAGCTGGCACCTTCCACCTTTTCGTCGAGCATATAATTATAAATATCTAAGTTTTCGCCATCGGCGGTGAGAATAAACTCAGTGGGCGACTTGATACTCACATTATAGTTTAGGGTAAGGGTTTGATGATGGTTTTTATCAAATTCAACTATAATGGGTGTCTCCTTGTACAACTCCTTGCTAATGAAATTTTCTTCACCAAAATAAGAAACCGTAAAATCGAGTTTTTTAATGGTTGCATGAGCCAAACGATAGCTTTTTAATTTCCCAATTTCGTTTTCAAGGTTTTGCAAATTGTTCCTGAAACCCAACCCCAGGAGAGATTGAGCATCGGCAGCTCCTTTATCTTCTATCAATACGGTGGTTGATACTTCGTAGATGGGTTTGGTATATTTATTAAAGAGAAATGCAATAACAAGCGCAATAAAAATGGTGACTACAAAGAAATACCAATGGCGGTAAAACTTAAAAAACAGCGCTTTATAATCTACAGCTTCTTCCTGGTAAATATCTTGTTGATTAAAATTATCGTTCACGGTGCGGTGGTTTTTTTCGTTAATTATTTACTGATAAAAGTTAGGAGAACAATGATGGTTGTGATGGTTGAGAACAGAAGTGCATAGGGGAAGGTGGCGAAGGCAAACTGCTTGCCCACCAGTGGTTCCACATAAATCACATCATTGGGTTTTAAATAATAGAATGGCGAATTGAGAATGTTTTCCGAAGTTAGGTCAATCACATGCAAGGCGGTTCCGGTATCGGTAACCCGCACAAGTTTAATCTCATTTTTATTCCCGTATTCTGTAATATCTCCTGCCATGGCTATGGCTTCGAAAATATTTATTTTATCCTGATAGATTTTGTATTCACCTGGGTTTTTAACCTCCCCTACAAAAGTGATATTGAAATTTACCAATTTCACAACAATGGTGGTTTCTTTCAAATAATCGGCCAGCACTTTTTCTATTAAATCCTGGGTTTGATTCAGTGTGAGGTTCACTACCTTAATGGGGCCAATAAATGGGAAAACAATGTTTCCGGTGGGGTCGATGGTGTAGGAATTGAGATAAACGGTGGCGTCGTTATAGCCAGAGTTTGTGTTTTCGCTGCCCAGATTATTGAAATAATTGTTGGAGTTGTCATCGAGACTCCTGATTTTTATATACAGGTTATCGCCCACACTCAAGTGATATTCCTCGTAGTCTGGTTTGTTGAAAACTGCTTTGTTCGTAGAGTCTTCATGAGCGGGTTGAAGATATTTTATTTTCTTTTGTGGAATACAGGAAGATAAGATGAGAACTATCGCCAATAGCTTTAAACCAGCAAACAGGGAATAATGAATTCTGTGCTTCATTCAAGAGTCAATTTGAGTTGTTAATTTAATGATTTTGTTTTGAATTCTTTCAAAATTAAGTCTTTTTCAAAACATGGGCAAATTTAACTTTTTTCCCAATAAATCAAACACATTTTAAGATGGTCAAATATTTAACTAATAGTTACTAAGTTGCTGAAGAAAGGATAAAGAATCAGTAATAAACTACAAATCTCTGTAGCAGAATAAAAAATCAGGGCATGGTAAAGGAAGCGGTAGGCACTCCCTCAGTTTCGCTATACCCCAGATTGGGAAGCATCGTTTTTTGGCTCGATTCGTCGTAATAGGAGTTGCTATAGTAGGAATCGCCATAAACCTGAACAAAATAAACACTACCACTCGTGAGTCCATATTCACTCAGCAGTGCCTTGGTAAGGGTAACCACCTGATTGTTTCCGGAAATGGTGAATTTTGGGGTAGCGTGCGCGTAATTCCGGTGATCGATTTGCGAAATGGTATGAAAAAGGAGTCGAATTTTTCTGTTTTCTCCGGGGTCTCCTCCTTCCAGAGCCATATGAAATTCAACTGTATCGGTTTTCTGTACTGTGACTAAGGTTTTACAAATGGTCGATGACTTTTCCGACAATCTGATGGGGCCTTCAATAGTGCCAATGTTTCCTGTAGACTCGTGGTCGTAACCAAAAATTTTATAGGTCCCAAAGCCCGATTTCTCGAAGCTTATTGTGTAGTTATTGGCATAGGGAACATTGAGAACCAGGTAGGAACCATCTTTTTGCGATTCCCCCGAATATCTGATTCCGGTTGTCGACTCCATATAAACCATCATTCGTTCATTGGTAATTTTATTACCATACCGGTCGTACAATGCCAGGCTTCCGGCAATATTCGAAATGGTTGACAGAGTATCGGGATTTGTGGGTTTGTCTTTGTCGCAGGCGGAAAAAATAAGGGTAATAACCGCCAAAACAATCGCTGTTTTAATAGATCTCAGCATGAAAAACAGGTTAAATTTTACAATAATATGAATCTAATTGGCTATAGAAACGCGAAAGATTCTTGCCAAACAAATAAAAGACAATATAAAACGCCAGTACTACGCCTGCTCCAGCAGCTCTTTGGCCTTTATAAGAATAGTGTCATCGGCAATGTCAACTATTCCGCCATCGGGTCCTTGCTCAATGCTTAAACCCATGGCCTCGCCATGATTGTAATCGGAGCCACCGAAGTAGTTTCTAACAGTTTCTACGGTTAAATTAAGTTCGTCAGCAATTCTGTGCATGCTACCATCTGGTAAGCTGTCCTTCAATCTACGTAGTTCGTTAAATGTAATTCTCATAACAATAATTTAATATTTCCGCTAAAGTATAAAATTATTTAAACTTCAATTAAGGTTTAACAAAAATTAAATCCACTAAAATCGGTCGAAACAATTATTGTTTTTCTTGTTTATCCAATTTAATGGCATCGTTCACCGCTACAATAATCATATCCACTATTTCCTCCACCGAGCTTCCCAATTGAAGAATGTGAACGGGTTTTTTTAATCCGTTGAGCACAGGCCCAATTACTTTGGCATCGCTCATGGATTGAACAATTTTATAGGCGATATTACCCGATGATAAGTTGGGGAAGATAAGCGTATTTACAGGTTTTCCCGCCAGTTTGCTAAATGGGAACCGCTGGCTGAGCAGCTGATCGTCTAAGGCAAAATTGGCTTGAATTTCTCCATCCACTATTAATTCGGGGTGATTAGCATGCATATAGGCCGCCACTTTTTTCATTTTATCGGGACTATAACCATCGCTCGACCCAAAATTGGAATAGGCTAGCAAGGCAATATGGGGTTCAATGCTGAAGCTTTTAACAACATCGGCTGTCTGGAGGGTAATTTCGATGAGCTGCTCAATGGTGGGGTTTTTATTCACTGTGGTATCGGCAAAGAAATAGGGGCCATTCTTGGTAAGAAAAATATAGATTCCCATGACTAAGGAGTCGGATTCCTTGCGGCCAATAATTTGAAGTGCCGGCTTAATGGTCTCAGGGTAAGTGCGTTCCAATCCACCCAGCATTCCATCGGCCATTCCGGCTTTTATCATGGCAGGAGCAAAATAGTTATTGTTGAGCATGAGCTGACGGGCCGCTTTCTGATCGAGACCCTGACGTTGTTTTCGACTATAGTAATCATGAGCAAACTCGTCGACCAGCGATTTATATTTTTCATCGCGCGGATTGATGATTTCCACCCCTTCGAGCTCTAAATTGTTTTCATCAATAATTTGATGAATCAACTCTTCGTCGCCCACCAAAACGGGAATTGCAATTCTTTCGTTATTGACAATTTCGGCGGCTTTCAACATTTTATAGTTATCGGCATCTGCCAGCACAATTCTTTTGGGATTTGCTTTAGCTAGTCCTTTGAGTTTGCGCAACAGCGGATGTCCAATCCCCAGTCTTTTCCGCAGATTTTCCTTATACGACTCCCAGTTTTTAATGGGTTTCTGTGCCACACCACTTTCCATGGCTGCCAAAGCTACAGCAGGAGCAATGGTTTCGAGCAAACGGGGATCCATGGGTTTTGGCACCAGATACTCGCGGCCAAAAGTTAAATTCCCAAAAGAGAAGGCCACATTCACCTCTTCGGGAACGGGCTCTTTGGTCAAATCGGCTAAAGCCTTAACGGCGGCAACCTTCATTTCTTCGTTGATATCGGTAGAACGAACATCCAAAGCACCCCTGAAAATATAGGGGAATCCCAATACATTGTTTATTTGGTTGGGATAGTCGCTTCGACCAGTAGCCATCACCACATCGGGGCGGGTTTTCATGGCCAGTTCGTAGTTTATTTCGGGGTTTGGATTGGCTAAGGCGAAAACAATGGGATCGTTGTTCATGCTCAGAAGCATTTCGGGAGTAAACACATTGGCTACCGATAACCCCAGAAACATGTCGGTTCCTTTAACAGCTTCTGCAAGTGTATGCAAATCGTTGTTGGTGGCAAATTCTCTTTTCTCAGAACCCAGATTGGTTCGGTCGGCACGAATAACCCCTTTGCTATCGACCATGACAATATTTTCCGGCTTGATGCCCAGTTTTTTATAGAGTCGGCAGCAACTCACGGCGGCAGCGCCAGCACCATTCACCACCATTTTAATATCACCAATATTTTTCCCGATAATATCGAGGGCGTTGAGCATTCCGGCAGCCGAGATGATGGCTGTTCCATGCTGATCGTCGTGCATAACGGGAATATTGAGTTCGGCTTTGAGCCGACGTTCTATTTCGAAACATTCGGGGGCTTTAATGTCCTCCAGATTGATGCCACCAAAAGTTGGGGCAATCATTTTTACGGTTTCTATGAATTTGTCAACATCCTTGGTATCTATTTCAATATCAAATACATCTAAGTCGGCATAGATTTTAAATAGTAATCCTTTGCCTTCCATCACAGGTTTTCCGGCCAATGGGCCAATGTCGCCCAATCCCAATACCGCGGTTCCGTTGGAGATTACGGCAACCAGATTTCCCTTGGAGGTATAGGTATAAACCAACTCCTGATTTTTCTCAATTTCGAGACAAGGCTCGGCCACGCCCGGCGAATAGGCCAGCGATAAATCGCGTTGGGTAGCATGTGGTTTGGTGGGTTTTACTTCAATTTTTCCGGCTCTTCCCTCTGAGTGATATCGCAGAGCATCTCTTTTAAATAAACTGTCCATGATGGATTTTTTTGTGTTTTGCCTCACAAAACTATACAAATTAAGGTTATGAACCCACCTTTGAAATGTTTATTATGAACCAATCCGGGTTATTCTAAAAAAGTCATTAATAATTGATATTCATTGACTTAATCAAATATTAGTCATTAATATCTCCACCATTTTATATTTTGAAGAAATAGTGTGGAAGAGAATTGGTGCTTTCATTGAAATTTTGGCCAACAGTTGTTATCTTTACAACAAATCTAAGGTTATGTTAAATATAGCACTCTTTGGCCCTCCCGGAGCCGGAAAAGGAACCCAATCGGCACTCATTATGCAAAAATACAATTTGAGCTATATCGCCACGGGGGATATTCTGCGGCAGGAAATAGCCGGCGGCAGCAAGCTGGGACTCGAAGCCCAAAAGATTATTTCGGAGGGCGGGCTGGTGAGCGATGAAATTATAGTGCAGATTCTGGAGGAACGAATTAAAGCCAACCACACCAGCGAGGGTTTTCTTTTCGACGGATTTCCCAGAACCTATATTCAGGCCTATATCCTCGACGGATTGCTCTCGAAAATGCACACGTCGCTCACATCGCTCATAAGCCTAGAAGTGGAGCGCCCTGAAGCCATGAAAAGGCTGCTGGAAAGAGCCAAAACTTCTGGCCGCATGGACGATAACGAAGCCGTGATTTTGAACCGACTGAACGAGTATGACCAGAAAACCCTCCCCGTGCTGAATTTTTATAAGGATTTGGGAATGCATGCGCCGGTGAACGGACAAGGCACTGTGGACGAAGTATTTGGAAGGATAGAAGGCCAGATAGAAATGGCGCTGGCAAAATCGCAGATGAATATTGTTTTGTTTGGTTATCCGGGAGCTGGACGAGCCACACAAGCACGTAAGCTTGCCGAAGAATTTGGCCTGACGTATTTAGCAACCGGCGAAATGCTCACTGCCGAACTTAAATCACAGGGCGAGCTGAGCAAGATAATAGAACCCCACATTAAGGAAGGAACGCTGGTGCCCGACGAGTTGATTGTGCGGTTGATTGAAAAGAATATTAAAGAGCATCCCCACTCCAAAGGATATATTTTCAAGGGATTTCCCCGGACTTTGGTTCAGGCTTATATCCTCGATGGGCTGTTGCGCAAGCAGGGGACCAAGATTAGCTGCATCATCAATATGGAAGTGCCTATTCTGGAGTTGGTGAAGAGATTGGACGAACGCGGGAAGACCGTACACCGGATGCCCTATGATGTGAGCACTCAAACCATTGTAAAGCGGTTGGAGATGCACGAGAAAAAAACACTGCCGGTTTTGGATTATTATCAGAAAACGGTGAATGTGTACCATGTGAATGGCGAGGGAACTGTGGAGGAAGTTTATCAACGTGTGTTGCAACCCGCCCGCGAAACCTACCGGACGGTGCGATAGTTTATTGGCGGGAAGATGAAGTAAGTTCGCCATTTAAAATAGAATCTAAAAACCACATAGAAACATAGAAAACATAGATTGAACGACTATGCGACCTATGTGCCTATGTGGTTATAAAAAAGAAAAACTTAAATCCCGTTTGCAGAATCAAGATAAATAATGGTTTACTGGAATTCGTTGAGAAAGTAGGGTTAATAAAGGAATTCCCTGGAACATATTTCTTTAAATCGCTTCAGAATGGTTTCATTCACAGGGAAATCGGTCATCAGGTTGGTTAAATTACTCAATGAAAAGGTGTTATTTGGCGCTGATGATGCTTTAGCCTGAAGGTAGCTGTTCATAATTTCGGGAGTAAACTCTGGATGAAACTGAACGCCCCAGGTTTTGGAAGCAAATTTTACTGCATCTGCTATTCCGTTATCATCCACAGCCAACAAATAAGCCGAAGGTGGAATTACTTTCAGACTTTGACTATGGGTTTTATATACTCTGTCTTTTAGTTGAAGGGCTCCGAGCAATTCATCCTGCTGCCCCAAAAGTGAAAGGTGTATTTGGCGGGAGCCAATGATGAGACCCTCGGCATTATAGCCCACTTGTCCGCCATTAATCACATTGAGTAGTTGATGACCAAAACAGATTCCCAGAATGGGGGTTCCTATTTGCTGCTGCTCCAATAGCCAGTTTATCAGGGGTTTATCTTGTAAATCCAAATCGGTTACCATGAGTGGAGAACCCGTAATTACAATTCCTTTTATGGGGAAATGTGAAGGCGTTTTTTGGTAATCTTCGGTTTCAAATACCAGATACTCTTCCGACAAAAGATTCATTTTGCGGGCAATCCAGTCTTCGAAATCGCCATGATTTTTTCTTATAGAATCGGGGGCGCTACCAGCTTTTAGGATGATGAACATAATATTTTCTTTTTCACCACAAATTTTATCAGAATTCTTTAATGAATCTCAGAACTATGCAATTTTAACAGATACAATAATTAGAAATAACAGCTAAAGCGCTTGGAGAAGCACGAGAAAAAAACACAGCCGGTTTTAGAATACTATCAGAAAACTGTGAATCAGTATCATGTGAATGGCGAGGGATTTATAGAGCAATTTGATTAACTCATGTTGCAACCCTCCCGCGAAATCTACCGGACGGTGCAATAGTTTACTGGTGGAAATATGGTTTTTCTCACATTGGTCTTCTGATTTTCAACAGATTTAAATATGCCCAAGTTCATTGTCAATTCTATCTTTAATGAAAATTTTAATTAAAGATTGGTAAGGAATATCATTTTTGTGTGCCAATATTTTAATGTCATCTAACAGACTTTCTGGCAATCGAAGAGAAATGGTTTTGGTAGATGGCATTAAATTTGTAAAACGTACCTTTTTGCCCTGTTTCCAATCAATAAAATCTGCAGTGTCATTCTCCTGCCAGAATTTTTGCTCATCTTCTTCGGTCAGAAATTCTGGTATTTTATTCTTCGCTTTCATATATTTCCCTTTCTTTTTTGCTCATATCCCTTGCAGATATGACCCGTATAAAATGGTTCCGTATTGTAAATACTATTAATAGAAGTCGATTTTTATTGGTTTTCCCCAAAAGAAAATAGCGGTTTTCATTTTCAGAATGACCCTTATCTTCGTAAACTATGATTGGTTCGTTGAAGAAAGTCTGCTCACATTCTGTTATGCTAACCTGATGCTTAATCCAATTTTTAGTTGAATTGCCGGCATCCCAGTTGAAAGCTGTGCAACTATTAAAAATATTTTTCATGTATATTGCAAAGATATACAAAATGATCTCTTTTTATATGGATTATAAAAAATTCTTAAACCATTTTTTTTCATAAAAATAAATCCGGAATCTATAGAAGAAAAGCTAAAATTTTAAAAGTATTTAGAATTTCATGTGTTATTTTTTATTTTTTTATTTTAAGGCCACATAGCTTGCCCCGATTCATTCGGGGGAATACG
>DYSN01000110.1:11303-12554 GCA_020718205.1 Draconibacterium orientale | reverse complement strand
CTTAAGTTATATTATCGTAGAACCTATTGAAAATTCCGCCTGGTATTTATATGGCACTATAATTGAAAAAATTGGTCCTGTTGAACTGTATTTTTTTCCGGAACAAATGTGCACAGTCGATTTCTTCGAAGGAGGAGCATTTAGGTGTTTTGATGATGGTGTTATTCATATTGAATCAGGGCCTTATGCTTGTGAATATGTTACGGTTAGTACTTCAGATTTGGCTGTTAAGAATTTAAACTGTTTTCCCAACCCTGCAAATTCCCAATTCACTTTCGAATTGCCGGCAATCAATAAAGAGGGCAGCATCCACATCACCGATATTTTCGGCAAAACCATAGAAGAGCTCCCCCTCATCAAAGGCCAAACCCAACTCGTTTGGAATTGCAGCAACACGGCCTCGGGTGTGTATTTCTACCAAACCGAAATCGATGTGGTGGTTTATCGGGGGAAGATAATTGTAAGCAAATAAACCCATATAATTCTCAAAACAAAAGCCTGGTCGTATTCACAGCCAGGCTTTTGTTTTTTTTGGAATTGTGTGCAAGTGTGCTTTTATCCTGCTACCACTCCTCTGCTTTATGCACTTTTTCGGGTTTCATACCTTCTTTCAAACTTTCGAGCAATCCCAATGCAAACTCGTTGAGTTGCGAAATATACTCCGGGTTGGGGTGTGTTCCTGTGGAAAGCCAGTTCTCAGCCGGAAAACGCGATGCTTTCTTATACACAAAACTGGTTAACTCGGCGCGGTACCTGCCTTCTTTAAACTGGATATTGAGGTCATATGCCACATCGCCCACTTCTGTCACTGTTCCGGTTTCTAAGGTATTTTGCAACCTGAAAATATGCCTTACCACGATCTTTCCTGTCACCGCATCGCGTGTGGGGGTTACTGTGGAGGGGTTTTTATATTCCTTGTTAATCCATTTTACACAACGCTTAAACAGCTCGTCGGCTGTTCCTGTCTCGTTCACAACTTCTATATACCTAATGATTCCTTCCTCGTCCAATGGCACAGAGGGTGCAGCTGCTGCGGCTTCGGTCTGAGCATTGATTACAAAAGGTGCTAAAATGGTCAGCAGGCTTAATAATATCTTTTTCATGTTTATCTGTTTTGCATTAATAAAAGGATTCCTTGTTTACAAAAATAAACAAACGAAAAAAAAAGTCCCCTGAAATTCAAGAGACTTTTCAACATAATTATCTTGAAAGTTATACCAATTGTATTTAAAAAATAGCCCAAGCTATTTT
>DYSN01000110.1:0-11203 GCA_020718205.1 Draconibacterium orientale | reverse complement strand
TTTAATCGGTATTACATCATGCCGGGCATACCACCACCCATACCGCCCATGGCGGCTGGATTCATGCCTGCTCCTGCATTCTCGTCTTTATGCTCAGAAATTACCACAGCGGTTGTCAGCAACATGCTGGCAATGGAAGCTGCATTTTCCAGAGCAATACGGGTAACTTTGGTAGGATCGATAACACCCGACTCGTAAAGATTTTCATAAACTTCGGTTCTGGCATTGAAACCATAATCGCCTTTGCCATTTTTAACTTCGTTTACTACTACCGAACCTTCCAGGCCGGCGTTGGCAACTATCTGACGTAAAGGCTCTTCAATGGCTCTGCGAACTATATTCACTCCTGTTTCTTCATCTTCGTTGTCCACTTTCACATCGGCCAAACAACTGATGGCTCTGATAAAAGCTACACCTCCACCGGGAACAATTCCTTCTTCAATGGCGGCTTTGGTTGCGGCCAAAGCATCTTCGAAACGGTCTTTTTTCTCTTTCATTTCCAATTCGGAAGCAGCTCCAACATAAATCACTGCTACACCACCGGCCAATTTGGCCAAACGCTCCTGAAGCTTTTCTTTGTCATAGTCAGAAGTGGTGGTTTCTATTTGTGCTTTGATTTGGTTTACGCGTGCCTGAATCAAAGAAGCATCGCCTTTTCCACTTACAATGGTTGTATTGTCCTTGGTAATAACAATTTTCTCAGCCACTCCCAAATGCTCAAGAGTTGCATCGGTCAGAAGGTATCCTTTTTCTTCCGAAATAACGGTACCACCGGTCAAAATAGCGATATCTTCCATCATTTCTTTTCTGCGGTCGCCAAAGCCCGGAGCTTTTACAGCGGCAATCTTCAGCGAACCTCTCAATCTGTTCACTACCAAAGTTGTTAAAGCTTCGCTTTCTACATCCTCAGCTATAATAATGAGGGCTCTTCCGGTTTGAACGGCTTTCTCTAAGATTGGAAGAAAATCTTTCATCACAGAAACTTTTTTCTCGTAGATTAAAACGAAAGGATTTTCGTAAACCACTTCCATTTTCTCAGTGTTGGTAACAAAATAAGGGGAAATATATCCACGGTCGAATTGCATACCTTCTACAACTTCTACACTGGTTTCTATGCCTTTAGCTTCTTCAACAGTGATAACACCTTCTTTTTTAACTTTGGCCATGGCTTCGGCAATCATGCCGCCAATGGTGCTGTCGTTATTGGCCGAAATGGTGGCCACCTGACGAATTTTCTCGTTGCTGTCGCCCACTTCTATCGATTGCGATTTAAGGTTGGCCACAATAGCTGTTACTGCCTTGTCGATACCTCTTTTTAAATCCATGGGGTTGGCACCTGCAGTTACGTTTTTCAAACCTGCACTCACTATGGCCTGAGCCAATACTGTGGCGGTTGTGGTTCCGTCGCCTGCCTGATCGTTGGTTTTGGAAGCTACTTCTTTCACCAATTGGGCACCCATGTTTTCAACTGTGTTTTTCAGTTCAATTTCTTTTGCAACTGTAACACCATCTTTGGTGATTGATGGACCACCAAACGATTTGTCGATAATTACATTTCTTCCTTTGGGACCTAAAGTTACTTTTACGGCATCGGCCAATGCATCAACGCCTTTTTTTAAAGCCTCTCTGGCTTCGTAATCGAAAATAATGTCTTTTGCCATTTTTCTCTATTTTTTAAGTTATTTATAAATTACTGATTAAATGATGGCAAGAATATCCGATTCCTGCATAATTAAATAATGAGTACCTTCAAGCTCTACCTCGGTACCGGCATATTTGCCATAAAGTACGGTATCGCCAACTTTTACAGTCAGTTCTTTACCATCGGAAGCTTTTCCGGTAGCCAGTACTTTTCCTTTCGATGGTTTCTCCTTGGCATTGTCGGGAATAATAATTCCGGTGGCTGTTTTGGTTTCAGCGGCCAAAGGCTCAATTAAAACGCGTTCTCCTAAAGGTTGTATTTTCATGTGATCTTAAATTTTAAAATTTCAAGGTGTTACCATCGAAATTTATGCCAAAGGACGATTCGTTCTATTATGTCATATCTTGCTGTCAGTTTGACACCACAATAAAAAATCCTGGAGTACTCCCCCACCTCCTGTGTTTTTTTCTATTTTCGTAAATCAATTGAACGAATCATGAATATTGAAGAAATTCGCGCTTATTGCATCGCCAAACCATTTACTACCGAGGGTTTCCCGTTCGACGAGACAACTTTGGTTTTTAAGGTTCACGGCAAAATGTTTGCCCTGCTCAACCTCGAAGCACCCCACAGCATCAACCTGAAATGCGACCCCGACAGGGCCATTCAGCTTCGTGAGCAATACGAGGAAATAATCCCGGGATACCACATGAATAAGCAAATGTGGAACACGGTAAACCTCCACGGTTTCCTAAACGATGAGCTGCTCATGGAACTCATCGACCACAGTTATGAACTTATATGGAATGGTTTGCCCAAAAAACTTAAGGGCGATGACAAACCATCTCTCTGACAAAATGTTAGTCACCATGAATTTCTCAGCAATCAATTTTTTCATTCTCTCAATCAATTTGAATTAATCACTAAAAACAAATAATATGAGTAAAGATTATTTTGCCCACGAAACAGCCGTTATCGACGATGGCTGTAAAATAGCCAAAGGAGTTAAAATCTGGCATTTCAGCCACATTATGAGCAACTGCGAAATAGGCGAAAACTGCAATATTGGCCAAAATGTGGTCATCTCCCCACAGGTAATTCTGGGGAAAAATGTTAAAATTCAGAACAATGTATCCATCTACACCGGAGTGATTTGCGAAGACGATGTTTTTCTGGGTCCCAGCATGGTGTTTACCAATGTAACCAATCCGCGCAGTGCAGTAAACCGTCGCGGTGAATATTCCCGCACTTTAGTTAAAAAAGGCGCCAGCATTGGTGCCAATTCTACCATTGTTTGTGGTCACGACATTGGCGAATTTGCCTTTATTGGCGCAGGTGCTGTGGTCACTAAAACGGTTCCTGCCTATGCTTTGGTGGTTGGAAATCCCGCAAAACATGTTGGCTGGATGAGCGAATTTGGTCATAAACTTAGCTTCGATGCTTCCGGTATTGCCATTTGCCCCGAAAGTCAGGAAAAATACCAATTGAAAGATGGAGCGGTAATTAAGCTCTAAATAAACCTGCATCAACTCATTAAGTTGATTAAAAACCGAAGGGATTTACAAAAGTAAACCCTTCGGTTTTTTTCTTTTCGCCCACAAATGCTAATCGCATAACAGGGGATAAAAAAAGAGCTGCATTCCACGAACACAACTCCTTGTATTTTATTGATATTAAATACCTTACTCTATTTTAGCCGATTCGGCGGGGAGTTTTCGATCCATTTTCTTAAACAAACCCTGCAACACGGTTCCCGGTCCAACTTCAACCACCGAAGTCAACCCATCCTGAATCATATTTCCCATGATTTGAGTCCAGCGCACAGGTCCGGTAAGTTGTTTCACCAGATTTTCCTTTATCAGCGATGGCTCGGTAACTCGTTCGCCTGTAACATTTTGATAGATGGGACAAATGCCCTGAGCGAAAGGAGTATTTTCTATGGCCTGAGCCAGTTTAACCCGGGCGGACTCCATCAACGGAGAGTGAAAAGCTCCACCCACAGAAAGTGGAATGGCTCTTTTGGCACCTGCTTCGGTAAGTTTTTCGCAGGCTATCTCTATGCCTTTCATGCTTCCCGAAACCACCAATTGGCCGGGGCAATTATAATTGGCCGCAACCACTATTTCATCAATACCAGCACATATCTGCACCACCACTTCGTCGTCCAATCCCAGAATGGCAGCCATGGTCGAAGGTTCCACTTCGCAGGCTTCCTGCATGGCCAAAGCCCGCTGATAAACCAATTTTAATCCGTCTTCGAAACTCAGGGTTTTGTTGGCCACCAAAGCACTAAACTCACCCAAGCTATGACCTGCTACCATGTCGGGGGTAAAGGAATCGCCCAGTTCGCCGGCAAGAATCACGCTGTGAAGGAAAATGGCTGGCTGCGTTACTTTGGTCTGCCTCAAGTCTTCATCGGTTCCATGGAACATTAAATCGGTGATGCGGAACCCCAGAATTTCGTTGGCTTTTTCAAACATCTGTCTGGCAGATTCCGAATGGTCGTATAAATCTTTTCCCATTCCCACAAATTGAGCGCCCTGGCCCGGAAATACGTATGCTTTCATATGCTTTGATTTTACTTTTTTAAGTTTTTACAGGGTGGTTTTTTTCCAAAAAAAAGCACGGAAAAAAATCCGTGCAATGATAGAAAATATTTTGAAATGGACGGCGGAAACTTGATCCAACCCATCCTTTGTGAACAAATCGCTATTTTCTGTCGCCCAAAAAGCGCAACAGGAAAAGGAAAAGGTTGATGAAATCCAAATACAGTGTCAGTGCGCCCATAATGGCCAATTTATCGGTTTCTTGTCCGCCATAAGCACCCACCGACATACCAATATTTTTGAGCTTCTGAACATCATAAGCTGTTAAACCTGTGAATATCAATACGCCTGCAATGGATATAATGTATTCGAGAGTGCCGCTGTGCATAAAAAAGTTAACCACACTGGCTAAGATAATTCCTATAAGTGCCATCATTAAAATAGAGCCAAATTTGGTAAGGTCGGTTTTTGTGGTATAACCTATCAAAGCCATCAAACCAAAGGTGCCGCTGGTAACAATGAAGGTTGAAAAAACCGAAGCCGAAGTGTAGGCGAGCAAAATAAAGCTTAAACTCATTCCCATCAGCAAGCTGTAAACCACAAAAAGCAGTAGCAGCATATTGCGCGAAAGCGACTGAAATTTAAAGCTGATAAAAAACACAAAAGCCAATGGGGCCAACATCACCACCCAACCCAGAATGGACATTCCGCCAGTCTCCGGATTAATTAGTAAGCTCATTAACTCAGCAGATCCTGCAAAAACATAAGCAGTTAAAGCTGTTACACCCAATGCCAGAAACATCCATGCAAAAACCCGCGACATAAAGGTCCTGGCAACTGTGTCCGAAGCAATGTTTCTTTCGTAAGAGGAAGTAAATCCTTTGTTTTCTTGCAACATATCAATAAATTTTTTAGTTTGAAATCACTGCATAAAAATAATGCCAATTGGCTTAAGTTCGGCAAATGAGCAAAATTTTTGCCATTATGACAGATTGGAACCTATTAAATGAATAAACTCTTCGCGGGTTTCTTTCTTTTTAAAAGCCCCTGTAAAATCGGAAGTTGTGGTCACGCTGTTTTGTTTTTGAACACCCCTCATGGCCATGCAAAGGTGCTTGGCTTCAATAACCACAGCCACCCCCAGCGGATTCAACGTGTTTTGAATACAATCTTTAATCTGGGTGGTGAGCCTTTCCTGAACCTGCAAACGGCGGGCATAAGCCTCGACCACACGGGCAATTTTGCTGAGTCCGGTGATATAGCCATTTGGAATATAGGCTACATGTGCCTTGCCAATAAACGGAATCATGTGATGCTCGCACATGCTGTAAACTTCGATATTCTTCACTATTACCATTTCGCGGTAATCTTCTTTAAACATGGCTCCTCTCAGAATTTCTTCGGGGTTTTGATCGTAGCCCTGGGTGAGAAACTGAATGGATTTTCCTATTCTTCTGGGGGTATCTAAAAGGCCCTCACGCTCGGGGTCTTCGCCAATGAGTTTCAGAATTTCGTAGTAATGATGACTGAGTTGTTTGAGTTTTTCGGGCTCCCACTGCTCTATTTTTTGATAATCGTACATGATTTTTGTTATTAATTTGTAAATGAATTAGTTACCATAGTATTCCACAAAATTATTCTCCGTTTCGGTAATTTTTACACAATGCAATTGCGCCCCCATTTGCTGAATTTCAGCTTCCAGCTGCTCCCAAATGCTCACACACAACACTTCGGTTGAAGTAAACTTCCCTAAAAGAAAGTCTACCTCCACATTCAAATTCTTGTGGTCGAGCTTATCTGTAATTTTTCTGCGGATGATATCCTTGAGCGATGTTAGATTGATGAGAAAACCGGTTTTGGGGTTTATTTCACCTTTAACTGTAACAAAGAGCTCGTAGTTGTGGCCGTGCCAATTGGGGTTAGAACATTTTCCAAAAATTTGCAGATTGGTTTTATCGTCATAGTCTGGATGGAAGAGACGGTGGGCTGCATTAAATCGTTCGCGACGGGTGATGAATATCATGGGTATTTTTGACTAAGTTTTATGGCGCAAAGTTAAACAAAAAATATTTTCCTTGTCATCTTTAGAATTCTTTATGATTTCGATGTAGGGAAAAGTTTGATTACCGTGTTGAGCTCAAAGGCTGTAAAGAGGAAATAGTTAATGAAAAATGCAACGATAAAGCCAATGGCATCGGGCCGGTTAAAAAGCACATAAATGAGCATGATGGCCAGATACAGCAATATTTTAACAGTGGTAATGAGCATGAAACTAAACACAAACCGCTTGGGGTTTCCTTCGGTGGAGACCAATAAATAGCGATGCATGAGCAAAGTAAATGCCATGAAAAACAACACAACGAAGGGCCATGATTTGCTGAACCACTTCACCTCTACGAAATAAGAAAACGCCCATTCGGCTATACCAGCTATGAGGGTAAAGATGATGAGATTTTTAATAAATAAATTGAGTTTTTCCTTCATATTTGTTATTTGAGGAGGTCTTTAACAGAAATATAGATTGCAATAGAAACCGAGCCTAACGCAAATAAAACAGTAAAAACAGGGAAACCCCACTGGAGAAACTCATCGAGTTTTAAGCCCCCAAAGGTTCCCAGCACAATAATGGCCATCATTTGAAAAGCCATATTCGAATATTTGGCGTAGGATTGAAATCTATTTTTTGGCGGGGTTTGGGACATTGGCGTTTGACATTTGACATTGGCCGGTAAATATAGCTCCGGCTTCAATGGCTATTCTTGCGGTGAGGATATTTCCTTCCATCTTACTGGTGGCAGTAAAACTAACCAATTCTTCAACCTTGATGGTTCCTTTTACAACCCCCGAAATATCAGCATTCTTACACACAATATCCCCTTCCACCGATCCGCTTTTGCCAATCACCACTTTACCTTTAGAATGAATGGTGCCTACCAGACGACCCACAATTCTAAAATCGCCATCGGATATTACATCGCCGGTAACGGTAGTCCCGGAACCAATGGTATTGATATTATCCACATCGTATTCGTTATTCTTTGCCATGATAAAATCTATTTTAAACAAATCAATAAAAGACAGGGCGAAGCTACTACTTTAAATACTCTTTTTCAAATAGTTTTAAATATTTCTCCACATCCTTATCCTGATACAATTTAGGATAATTTTCGAGACTAATTATAAATGGCTTATAATTAGATAATTCTCCCTCCGGAAACACATATACACTTGCCAAAATATTACGATAATATAACATTGCATTCTCTGCTGTTGGGAACCTATTCACGGTAATCATATGCCAGTTTGAGTTAAATATCAGGCTGGAAATATTCAAATTGTCTAAGGAGTACGATTTCCGTTGAAAGTCGGAAATACGGATTTTAACGGCGTTCACATTCACCTGACTACCATCGACCAGCAAAATAAAATAATGTTCCGATTCCTTGTTGATGGTATAAATGAGCAGAGCAGATTCCATTTGTTCCTTAGCCAGAAGCTCTTCGGGCGAAAGGTTGGTATCGGCATCAAAGAGCCCCAGATTGGTTAATATGTTCTCTGCCAAAGGCACCACTTCCGAGTTGGGATAGTTCTTGATAAGCTTGGTCAGGTTCACAGTCATGGAGTCAACCACATCTGTTTTGGCCATTGAAATGGCTTTCAAGTACAAAAATTTGGGGATAAGCTCGTCTTTTCGATTCAACTCAAAAGCCTGATCACTGTTGTAAACCACCATGGTATATTGCCCCTTTTCGTAGGCCTGATAGGTCTTTTCATATAAATCGGCCAAATAGTGATGTTTTTTCTGAAGCTCCTTGAAATATTCGGGATCCAGCAACAACTTCGCATAATCGCTTTCGGGGTAAAGATTGACTATCAAATCTTTATACACCTGTGCCTGGGCTTCATTTCCCTGATCCTTGTTGAGCAAATAGAGTTGAAAATAAACCTGAATACTCAATTCATGTTCCACTGCATTGCGCTTGTAAAACTCCTCGAAGGTTTCAATGGATTCCTGATTCTTCTGCAAGCCTTCCTTGTAGATAAAACCTGCATGATAAAGCGCCTGACTTATCTTTTCCTTCGATTTGGCCATCTTTTCATCATCCAGCGGAATATTTTGCAAATAGAAGTTTTTATCTTTCGGATTGGTAACCATCGCTACTCCACCTGTTGCAGTTGAGTCGGCTCTCAGGCTATCAGTGGCCATTCCTTCCTCTGATTCATCATCCATGGCAAGCACTTCCTGTTTATTGCTTAACCGCCAGTTGTCCTCGAGCTTACGGGTTCCCCATTTTCCAATAAATTCGGTATATCCCATGCTCATGGCCTGGGGGTTATAAAAATACCAGCCTCCACCAACAGGGGCCCCGCCCGGGCTCATACTCACGCGATTTTGAGCTCCCATGGCTATGGCCTGCTGACGCATTTGTTCCTCTTCGCGGGCGCGTTCTTCTTCCTTCTCAATTTCGGCAATAATGGAATCGATGATAGCATCGAGTTGCGGTCTGGGCAATGCTGCAAGTGCCTGAAGCGAGTCTTGCAGTTGCACCACTTTCATTTGATTGACCAATTCACTCACCGTGGTGGTCATTCGTTTCACATTGGTATAATCGGGATAATCGGCAGGCAAAAACATGATAGCGGTATCGTAGTAAGCACCGGAGTTAATATAGTCTTTTCGGTTATAATAGAGCTCGGCTGCTGCCAACGATGATACTGCTTTTTGGAAATCGTTTTCCACACTCAAAGCCACCGATTTTCTGAAATATTCCAGTGCGGGTAGTGGTTGCTTGTCTTCCAAAGCTACCTCTCCCAGAGCATAGTATATCTGGTCGAGAAATTTCTGATTTTTGAAATCCTTAAGCATTTTAGTGAGGCTTTTCACAAGTTCTTTGCTGTCGGAACTTTCGCTGTCGTAGAGTTTAGCCAGATTTATTTTGGCATTGAAGGTCATTCGGTAATCGGTGTTCTTTTGTAGTACCTGTTTATAAAGCAGCACCGCCTCATTCGGATTTTCTGTTTCCTGATAAATCTGAGCCAGAATATACACCAGGCGGGTGTTTAGGTTTTTCGCTCTTATTTTAAAAATGGATTCCTTGATAAATGGTATGGCTTTTTCGGGGTTGCCTTGCTTAATGTACAAATCAGCAAAAACGGCTTTAATATCTTGATCCAGATAGTCTTCCATCTTCTCTTTTCCCATTTTGCTACTCAGCATATCGAGATAGGTTTCCGCTTTCTGAAAGTTTTGTAATTCAATATAAGTCTTTGCCAACCAAAGCATTGCCTCATACTGAATGGGGTCGTAGTGATATTTCTTTATCATGAAATCGAAAGTCATGCGGGCACTTTGCAACTCATGTTTATAAAAATAGGCTTTCCCAATCAGAAAATAGCTTTGGGGAACCCAGTTACAATACTCGCGATTATCGAACCACATGGTATGACTTTGAGCCACCATTGAACCTTTTTCAATGGCCCGATCGGTGAATGATGCCAGGCTCGAACCCATTTTTTCGTCGCCATAATTATAAACCGGAAGAATTTTATTGTAATTGTCGAGAATGGTCTTGTTCAATTCTCTGTCGCCTTCTTTCAGGCTTTCATTACCATTCCACCATCCGTTGTAATGGGCTGTAACATTGTGAAAAGCCCTCCGTGTCCAGGTGTTTTTTCTTGTTGAACAACCAGTTACTACGATTCCGGCGAGCGATGCCACCAGAACAATGAAATATATTTTGTGTAAGGCTTTTTTCAATACTTTGCTTTTTAAACTAATTCACTTGCAGCGATTTAACTACAACAAATCCTAATGATTCAAGCATTTCGATTCAGATTTAAAACCACTGAAATAAGAAACAAAACCATCCGATTCATACTGGCTTGCCATAAGAAGCCGCATTCATAGGTCTTCACCACAAAACTAACTTCTTTTCGGCAAAATTATTTTATTTTTTAGAAAAAACTATTTGAACAGAATTAATTGTGATCCATGTTAAAGTAGCCTGTTAAAAACAAATGGAGGTAAATGAAAATTTTCCATCTTTGCACCATGTCAGAACCCGTAAAAAACAAAAAACGTTTTACCAGATTGCGTCATAAATACCGTCTGGTTCTCATTAACGAGGAAAGCTATGAACAGCGAATAAGTTTTAGGTTATCAAAGCTTAATGTGTACACCACTTTTATTTTGATTTCTCTTTTCTGGATTGTTCTTATCGTTTTTTTAATGGGATTTACGAGCTTGCGCGAATACATTCCGGGCTATACTGACCCCTCCATGCGACAGGATTTGTACAAACTGGAAACCACCCTCGATTCGCTGGAAAACCAACTGGAAATGAACGATTTATATATCAATAACATACGGCGGGTTTTAGGCGGCGAAAACCTGGGCTCCATGGACAGTGCACAAAACTCACGACCACGACCCGATAAATCGTCGATAAAGAATTACACATCGCCCGAAGACAGCCTATTGCGCATGGAACAGGAAAATCAGAACGAATACAATATTTACTATCAGGAATCGGTGGATGTTTATAACGAAAAACTCTCCAAAGGACCCAAGGTCTATTTTGCTCCTCTTTCGGGAGTAATCACCAACCAGTTCGACCCCAACTCCACCCATTTCGGAATCGATATAGTTGCCAAATACAACGATGCCATTAAAGCTATAGACGATGGGGTGGTCATTTTTGCTGAGTGGACCCTGAATACAGGCTATGTTATTATGATTCAACATTCGGGAAATACCATTTCAACCTACAAGCACAACTCGGCACTTCTCAAGAAATCTGGGGAGTTTGTAAAGGCCGGCGAACTGATTTCGATTATTGGGAATTCGGGAGAACTCACCAGCGGTCCTCATCTGCATTTTGAGCTTTGGGTAGATGGAAGCCCCGTAAATCCCATGCAATATATCGCCTTTTAAATCGAGTAGGAGGAAAATAAAATAGTTTTCCTCCTATTTTATTTTCCGTCCTCTCACTCCACCGCACGTACCGTTCGGTAT
>DYSN01000241.1 GCA_020718205.1 Draconibacterium orientale | reverse complement strand
TTTTGAGCAATGATTTAGTGGCTTGGGAAGTGTAGGTAATTTTATACACGCTTTGATGTTAGCATAATGCTAATAAATACGCAAGGGGTTTTTCGCTTATTGCGCCAAGTGCAGCCCAACGGTGTGCGTTACCCGCGTGTGGGCGGGCGTGGACAATGCTTGGGAGTAGGAAAAACTCGAAGCCAGAAAAATGCTCGAAAATGCCGCAGAATCCCACACGTCAGGTGCATGCTTTGTTAGCCCGCTGCTGGCTTACCAAGAATTTTATTTTTTGCATGAACTGTTGCTAAACTCAAACCAGTTTCTTGAACCCAAGAAGATAAATTTGGCGGGAAAATATCTTGGATAATTTTGTGTTTGACTACTACATCAAAATTGTTTTGCTCTAAAGTTTTCACTATTTCATCCAAGTTGTTTTCTCTCTGTGCATTCATACCATGAAACTCAATGCAGATTTGTGCAACATTATGAATTTTACTTTCAATTTCTCTGATTATGGCAGTTTCTAGACCCTCGATACAGGGCTTTCTTAAAGTCAGGAAAGGTTGAAGAAAAAGACCTTCTTCGATAAATTTGGAGTTACGATGCCAAATAGAAATCGAGGAAGGTCAAAATGGAGTGTAACACAAGCGAACTGACGATAGACAGCAGGAGTTTGTACAGTCATTTTATAAAAGTGAAAGATAAGCGGAAGAAGCGCGGGGTTCGCTATCAATTGCCAACCTTGTTACTGCTGATTGTGTTGGCAAAAATATGCGGGGAAGATAAGCCGTATGGAATAGCGGACTGGGTAGAGGGTCGAAAAGGAATTTTGTTGGAAGTATTGCAATTGAAGCATCCGTGTTTGCCAGATCACAGCACATATGAAAGGATTCTGGCAAGCCACGCGCCTGAAATTGATGAGATAATTTCAGGCTATCTTGGCCAATTGCCAGCCGTTGAGCAATCCCAAATCATAACGTTGGATGGAAAAACAGAACGCGGAACAATTACAGCAAAAGACCGTTTCGGCGTTCATTTACTGTCAGCCTACCTGCCAGAAGCAGGGATAGTGTTGAAGCAGTTGCCCGTTGAAAAAGAGAAGGAAAATGAGATTGTGGTGGCGCCTCAACTACTTGCAAGCCTAAATTTAGAGGAAAAAGTGGTGCTTGGGGACGCCATGCAGACCCAAAGAGCGTTATCCAGCCAAATTGTAGATGCAGGGGGAGAATATGTTTGGATTGCCAAAGACAATCAGCCGAAAACGCGAGAATCTATTGAACTCCTGTTTGCCCCGCAAAAATCAGCGCGCGGACAAGGCTGCCCTCCAATGGATTTTGCCACAGCCCAGACCACGGAAAAGGCGCATGGTCGACTGGAAGAGCGAAGGATTACCGTCAGTCGTATGCTGAACGAGTATGTGGATTGGCCATCTGTTCAGCAAGTCTTCAAATTGGAACGCCGCTTTACCTATGCAAGTTCTGGCAAAGTACATCACGAAATTCAATATGGCTTGACCAGCCTCAATGCCGAACAAGCGTCCCCCGAACGGTTGCTCGAACTCATTCGTGCTGAGTGGGGCATTGAAAATGGATTGCATTACCGCCGCGATGTCACGTTTCGTGAAGATAAAACAAGAATGACATGTAAACACAAGGCGCGCGCCATGGCTTGTATCAACAACCTGATTATCGCTTTATTTTGCAGGCAGGGTTTTTCCAATCATGCCCGCGCCAGACGTTTCTATGACGCCAATCCTTTTGCCGCTTTAGACCTCATCCTGCGACTTTAAGAAAGCCCTGACCCTCGATATCCAATTTTAGAAAATCTATTTTTTCATTAATTAATGAAGATAACGCTATTGTCTCAACCGATAAAGGGATGCTGCCTGGATTTGCCCAATCTTGAATAAGCGAACTTCCGCAGAAACGTGGGTTTGGTTTGCCAAACTCGCCAAAAATAACAGCCCGACCTGTTTTGTCAGAAATAGCGGCGTTTATTAAACTTACCGTGTGTAAATGATTTGCTTCGATGTTCTTTTGCAACAAAGTAAAATTTTCGGGTATGGGTTCAATGCAAGTAATTTTTGCTAAGGGGAATAACTTTTTGAAATATAAAGTTGCTAATCCTATGTGGCTTCCACAATCAATAATTGTGGGTGATGGTGTTGAACTCGAAAAAAGATATTCATGATTTTCAAATATTTCTTGGGCAATATCCAAGCATTCATCTTTGTTTGCGGAAAAGACTTCAAATTCGTCAACGAATATTTTTTGCATGAACTACTCTTTATAACGGGCGGGCTAACGGTTTGCGTTACCCGCGC
>DYSN01000240.1 GCA_020718205.1 Draconibacterium orientale | reverse complement strand
TAAATCCATATATCAAGCATTGGCTACAGAAACTATCCTTTTGTAAAACGAAAAACTATACTGCACAAACTCAATATTAATGAAACCACCGTTTATGGAACAATGGTTTTGGATGGCTGCAATGTGGGTTAATAATTTAAAATCTTAAAACTTCCCATATCTTTTTCCGTCTCCAAAGTAACGATATAAGCGGCAAGTGCAAATTCAAAGGGTATCCTAGTTTCAGGTTCTGAAAAAGTCTCCGGTTTGTCATTTTCATATATCATTTGCCCTAAATTATTGAAAACCCTTAATTTTTTGATCTTTTGACCTTGGGAATTGTTAATAATAAGTTCGTTATCAAAATAATACAACGATACAAACTGATTCAGATAATGCCCCAAATTCAATTGATTATATGATTTGAATACGACTTTGAATCGGTTTTGGTATAGTCCCGGATTCAAACTGATTTCAAAATCTCCTTGGGTCAAATCATGGGTAGATTGTTGTGCCAAATCGAGGATATAAACCGGTAAGGTAAAATTTTCCGTTTCCAGCAAATGGATTTTATGTGTTCCACCGGTTCCTACTTCCATTACCAAAGGAAACATTTTTTCGGTATCAAACACACCAGCACCTTGAATGACATAGGGGTCGTTTCTCCCTTGATCGGGCATAGTGAAATAGAGGTCATTGGTATTTACTTCTATCATTTTCCCATCAAATCCTCTATCAAATGCATCGGTGGCAGTTCCATCGGTAAAAGCCAATAGAAGCGATCGCAAAGCATTGTCCGGAGTGGTATAATTCAACCGAATTCTCGATTGGATGATGTCATCGGTCGAGCGACCCTGACGGAAGATAGTCGAGTTAACTCCTTCCTTTTCAAAAAACCGTTGAGAGTTTTTAAATATGATATTGCCTCCGGCGGTTGTTTCTGAGCGAATCATAAATCCTTGTCCTACGGGGATATATCGTTTGGGCACCAAAGTACCTGATCCCGTTCCTTGAGTAAAATGGCCATGTTTCGGTGCAAGTATTCCTCCCGAAAGATTATAAGTGGCATAGCCTCCTCCATACTGCACATACACGTGGGTATTGGTACTCCAATGTTCCCAAAAATAAAGCGTTCCGTCAAATTTACTAAAATTGTCATTGATAAAGGCACGACTGTCCAATGCGCTTGGATAAGGATTTCCCACGAGATATTCCTTATCATCCGATAGAGTGAGGCTGTAATCTCCGTCGTTGGGCACGCCTTCAAAACTGTAATTTTGTTGAGTAGCTAAATCGGCTGTTGCATTAGTTCCTTTCATGACATAGCCTTGTGCCGGCAACACATTGTTTCCGGCACTTGGTGTCGTTGTATTCAAATCGTACAAACTGGTCCATCCTTCCCCATTACCTCCATTGAGCGGACCGTTGATGTATTTGTACAACCATCGGGTACTGATTTGAATGGGTGTAGCGGTATCCGTTCCTTCGTGGGTGGCAATCAAACCTATGGCAGGAGGAAAAAATTGATTGGATGTGGTTCCGTCTTTTAAGATGTTTTGCACCTGATACTCAACACTAGCATCGGCTTGAACCGGTGAAGACCAATAGTTGTATCGATAAGCGTTTTTAGCCCCTTGTTGGTCTATGAGCAAATGACCCGAACCACTATTGGCAGAAGCTCCGGTATGAGTTTGAATCAATTGACTTTCACCCATCAACCGTAGTTTTCCCGATTGAATTCTAACCCCGTTGGTTACATTCAAATTAAAGCCGTCTGCTACTGCCAATCCATTGGCGCTGGCGGTAGTATTATTGACTTCCAAGTTGTAAAACTGTGCCGTTGGGTTAGTCCCGTTTAAGTTTTGTGTAACTGCGGTACTACTGTTAAAATAAACAGTACCCGCAGAAGCTGTTACTGTACCATTATTGGTAAAATCGCCCTTGACATATAAATCGCCGGCCATGTTTAAAGTACCCGCATTGGTAAAATTGTTACCGAGATATACCGAAGTACCGGATTCAATTTTTAATTGCTCCTTGTTGACGATTTGTGCAATCAATTGCACACCAACAAAACCTGACATGAATAGAGAAAAATAAAATTTTGACATGATTTTTTAATTCTTTTTAACGTGTTAATTTACAATCTTTATGTTATCTATAACCCAATAACTTAATAACGCACCTATTTCGTTTCTAACACCTTAATCCGTTCTTCCAACGTTTTGAGTTTGTCTAATTCCGTTTTAAGCATCTGATTTTCTTGTTTAAGTTGCTCAATAACTACTTGTTGCTCTTGCATAGCTTTTACCATAGGCACCACAAATTCGG
>DYSN01000239.1 GCA_020718205.1 Draconibacterium orientale | reverse complement strand
AAATGGCAAACAGCGAGTGGAAAATATTAAAATCTACTTTATTAATTGATCGTAGTCCGTGGATAGCCATGAAAGAGCAGGATGTTGTGCTGCCCAACGGAACGCACATTGAAGGGTACATCACATGGGAAGAAAGACAATACGCACTTGTGGTTGCCGTAACCGAAAAAGGTATTCCGCTTGTTCGCCAATACAAACATGGGCTTCAACTATTCAGCCTGGACTTTCCCGGCGGATATTTAAATACCAACGAAGAACCTTTTGTCTGCGCAAAGCGCGAACTGCTGGAAGAAACTGGGTTTGCAGCCGACCACTGGACTCATTTATCCAGCCTGGTTTTAGACAATAATCGCGGTCACGCCAAAGCCCATCTTTTTCTGGCGGAGGGCGTTCACAGTGCGTGTCTTCCCCACTTAGACGACACAGAGGATTTGACCATTGAGTTTTATACCTGGCATCAATTGACAAACATGGTTAATCAAGGTCATGTCACCAGCCTGCCGACAGTAGCGGCTTTATACATGGCGTTGCATCATCTAAATATTGATAAAAAAAATTAACCCAGGCGCCTTTGCTTTTTTTATATTTCCATGCTTCATTCAATGTAATTTTATTTCCCTTATTTAGGAAGGAGAAAAACAATGTTTTGCCGAATGTGTAAAAGCGATAACTTAAAACAATTTCTTGACCTGGGGTTTACCCCTCCATCCGATCAGTTTCGGCGTAAAGAGCAAATGCGTGAGCCTGTGTTGTTTTATCCGCTTGAAGTGATGCTCTGTATGGACTGTGGATTGGCACAACTCAGCCATGTGGTTTCTCCTGAGATACTTTACAGATACGACTATCCCTACGAATCATCTGTAACCAGAACAGGTCACCTCCATTGGTCTGAATTTGCAAAGACAACCACCGAGCGCCTCACTTTGGCATCAAGCGACCTTGTCGTAGATATTGGCAGCAATGTTGGGGTTTTGCTGGAGGCGTTTCGATCCAATGGAACTCAAATTCTTGGTGTAGACCCCGCCAGCAATATCGCATTGATTGCGCAAAAACGCGGCGTGGAAACTCTAAATGAATTTTTCGGAATTGACGTGGCGCGGCAGATTGTAAAGAATAAAGGGCAGGCAACTGTCATTACAGCAACAAACGTGTTTGCCCATGTAGATGACTTATATTCTTTTATGCAAGCGGTTGATATTTTACTTAATGAGCGCGGCGTTTTTATTTTTGAAGCCCCTTATTTTGTCAATCTGGTTAAGAATTTGGAATACGATACAATTTACCATGAACACCTCTCGTACCTATCCGTCAAACCGCTTGTCTTATTCTTTAAACAATTTGGAATGGAAATTGTAGACGTGCAGCAGCGTGATATTCACGGCGGTTCATTTCGAGTATGGGTGTCCCGTATTGGGCAAATGCCTATATCTCCCGTTGTGGAAGAAATGATAAAAAACGAAGAAGAATTGGGCATTCACCAAATTGAGACACTGGATCAATTTTCTTTGGACGTGCAGCAAAATCGGCAGGAATTGCTTTGGCTGTTGCGCCAATTGAAGCATGACGGAAAGCGCATTGCGGGCGTAAGCGCCCCCGCCAAAGGCATGACCCTTTTAAACTACTCTCACATTGGCACCGAAACACTGGACTTTGTTTCTGAAAAATCCACCTTGAAAATTGGGCGTTTTACTCCTGGAACACATATTCCAGTTGTTTCTGACGAAGAACTAATCAAACAATCACCAGACTACGCCCTGCTCTTAGCCTGGAATTTTTCAAAAGAAATTATGGGAAACCTGACCGCCTACAAAGAAAAGGGCGGAAAGTTTATCATCCCAATTCCGCACCCGCGGGTCATAGAATAGCCGATTTTTAATCCACAAATTATTATGTTTTCGGAGACCCCCCCATGATTGTAGAGCGCATTCAGTATACAAAAAAAGATGACCGAGGTGAAATCACCGACATTATGGTCAAGGAAAATATAGACTATGTCACATTAATCACCTCCACGAAAGGAAGTACCCGTGGAAATCATTATCATAAAAAAACTGACCAATGGGTTTATATTTTGGAAGGAAAAATAAAAATGCTTACTCAAATGCCAGACGGACCCGTCATCCTAACCATGTTGCAAAAAGGCGACCTGGCAAAAACCGGATTTATGGAAAGGCACGCAATGATTGCCCTCGAAGATTCCTCCTTCATGGTATTTACACGCGGTCCACGGGGAGGTGACGACTACGAAACCGACACCTATCGCCTATCAGAACCACTGAGCGATCCATCGTAATATATTCAATGGCACTTT
>DYSN01000238.1 GCA_020718205.1 Draconibacterium orientale | reverse complement strand
TATAAAGAATCCATAAGAAATGAACAATAATTAATTTTATTTCTTTTTATTTAAGATATTTAAAAAGGTTTATAGAAAAATAGAAAAAAAGTATTGACGGAGGGAAAAGAAAATTGATACACTCTGTTGGCTCTGGTTTTACTAAGAGCGAGGGGTTTTTTGTTCTTTGACACTCACTGGCTCAAAAGACTTCCGGTTTTTGACACATTCTCCGGAAGTAAAAACACAGAAATGTGTGCTGTAATTTATTGCGGTATTGAAGAATAGTTGTTTATTTTTTTGAATTACAACAAGCAATTAATTGCTTAGTATCAAATATCTTTTTTAACAAAAGAGTTTGATCCTGGCTCAGGATTAATGCTGGCGAGATGCATAACACATGCAAGTCGAGCGTGATAGGAGGAGAGCTTGCTCAATTCCTTGAAAGCGGCGGACGGCTGAGTAATATGTTGGAACTTGCCTCGAACTCAGGGATAGCCTGTGGAAACGCAGATTAATACCGGATAGTCCCGTAAGGGTAAAGCGCTTAGCGGTTCGAGAGAGGCCTGCATCCTATTAGCTAGTTGGTAGTGTAATGGACTACCAAGGCGATGATGGGTACCTGGTGTGAGAGCATGACCAGGCAGAGTGGGACTGAGACACGGCCCACACTCCTACGGGAGGCAGCAGTGAGGAATTTTTCGCAATGGGGGAAACCCTGACGGAGCAATCTCGCGTGCAGGATGACACCTTTCGGGGCGTAAACTGCTTTTATGAGGGAAGAAAATTTGACGGTACCTCATGAATAAGGGACGGCTAACTACGTGCCAGCAGCCGCGGTAATACGTAGGTCCCGAGCATTATCCGAAATTACTGGGCGTAAAGCGATCAAAGGCGGTGTAATAAGTCTGATGTTAAAGCCCTCGGCTCAACCGAGGAATCGTATTGGAAACTGTTATACTAGAGATATGTAGGGGTAGCTGGAATTTCTATTGTAGGGGTTAAATCCGTAGATAATAGAAGGAACACCAAAAGCGAAGGCAGGCTACTGGGCATTTTCTGACGCTGCTTGATCGAAAGCGTGGGGAGCGAAACGGATTAGATACCCGTGTAGTCCACGCCCTAAACGATGAATACTCGGTGTTCGGAGGTTTCAAATCCCTCTGAGTGCCTAAGCTAACGCATTAAGTATTCCGCCTGGGGACTACGGTCGCAAGATTAAAACTCAAAGGAATAGACGGGGATCTACACAAGCGGTGGAGCATCTGGTTTAATTCGACAATAAGCGGGGAACCTTACCGGGGCTTGACATCCTGAGAATCTTCTGGAAACAGAGGAGTGCCGCAAGGAGCTCAGTGACAGGTGCTGCATGGTTGTCGTCAGCTCGTGCTTTGAAGTGTTCGGTTAAGTCCGTTAACGAGCGCAACCCTCGTCGTATGTTGTTCATTTCATACGAGACTGCCAGGTTTAACCTGGAGGAAGGTGAGGACGACGTCAAATCAGCATGGCCCTTATGTCCCGGGCGACACAGGTGCTACAATGGAAAGTACAATGCGCAGCCAACCCGTAAGGGGGAGCGAATCGCACCAAAACTTTTCTCAGTTCGGATTGTGGTCTGCAACTCGACCATATGAAGTTGGAATCGCTAGTAATCGTGCATCAGCCTTGGCACGGTGAATATGTTCCTAGATCTTGTACTCACCGCCCGTCAAACCATGAAAGGTGGGGGTGCCCGAAGTCGCGTTATCCATTCAGGAGCGTGCCTAAGGTAAAACCACTGATTGGGGTTAAGTCGTAACAAGGTATCCGTACGGGAATGTGCGGATGGACTACCTCCTTTTTGGGAGATAATGATTTTTTAATCAAAATCCAAGATTTGAGTATTATTTATAATACATTTCTTTTGAGCCATTGAGTGTTAAAGACTTTTGTCTTTCAAATAGCTTTTCTTGATTTTTTCAGGAGAAGCTATTTTTAAATTTATTAAATAAAATTGTTTTATACTGAATTTAAAAAGCAATGTCGAAATATTTCTCTCTTTTTCAAAAGGGAAGTTGCTCTGCAAAATATTAATTTCTTGTACTACAACGTCTAAAAAATGAAGAAGTTTTATTCGCATTTATAAATTATCTATTGAATTTAGTATATATTTTTTTGCTTTTATTCTTGAATTTATATGCAGAAAAATATTTTTGCAATTTCTCAAATTGCATGATATAATATTGTAGTTGTGTGAAGAATGAACACAAAAATAAATTTTAACTTGACAATAAAGATGGATTTGCAAAAGGATTTTATTGGCTTCAGGGCTTCAGGGCTTCAGGGCTTCAGGGCT
>DYSN01000109.1 GCA_020718205.1 Draconibacterium orientale | reverse complement strand
CAATTATTATTGTTGAAAGACAAGAGCGAAAGCAATCGTTCTTGCGAGAAATTACAATTAAATTTTATAAACATCTCGGTATCGGTGTTTTTAAAGCTAGATGAACCCCATATGGACAAAAAAATAACATCATGAGTAGCGATAACAAATCCATTCACGATTTCGACTTCAACTTAATTTGCGAATACTATAGCAGCGTTGAACGTCAAGGGCCCGGAAGCCCTGAGGTTACGTTAAAAGCCCTAAGCTTTATTGATTCATTAACCCCTGCTTCGCAAATTGCCGATATTGGCTGCGGAACTGGTGGACAAACCATGGTTCTGACTCAGAATACATCTGGGCACGTTACAGGGATTGACCTTTTTCCCACCTTTATCGACCTTTTCAATGCCCAGGCGGCACAATTGAAACTTAATGACAGGGTGAAAGGTGTGGAAGGCTCCATGGACAATCTTCCTTTTGAAAACGAATCGCTCGACCTCATCTGGTCAGAGGGCGCCATTTACAATATTGGATATGAAAATGGGTTGAAGGAGTGGAGAAAGTTTCTGAAGAAAGGCGGTTTTATTGCCGTAACCGAGATTTCCTGGTTCACCGAAAACAGGCCCGACGAGATTAACAAGTTCTGGGTCGATGCCTATGCCGAAATAGATACCATTCCCAATAAATTGGCGCAAATGCAAAAAGCCGGCTACAAGCCTGTGGCTCATTTTGCCTTGCCCGAAATCTGCTGGACCGATCATTTCTACCAACCCCAAATAGCTGTTCAGGTTGATTTTCTGAAGAAATATGCGGGAAATAAAACCGCAGAAGAATTGGTAGAAAATCAGCGGGAAGAAGCCAGACTCTATGCCAAATACAAAGAACATTATGGTTATGTGTTCTATATAGGGCAGAAATTATAAGGGGGTTTTTATTTCGAATGAGGAATTGCAAAGGGAGAAATCCCAGGCAATCCCTTTTTTTACTCATCTGCCTTAAATCTGACTAAGCCAGATGATTAGATTGGTTTGGGAATTGGCCAGATTTAGTTTTTTTCGCAGACGATACCAAGCCGTTTCTAAAGTGGCCACACTCTGTCCGGTGAGCTCCGAAATTTCTTTGGTGGTTAAATTGAGCCTTAAAAATGCGCAAAGGCGTTGTTCGCCGGGTGAGAGATTGGGGAATCGTTTGAGCAGTTTATCGTAGAAATCGCCGTGTACCTGACTGAACCTAAGTTCGAATTCGGCGGTTATTTCGCCGTCGGTGCTTTTTTGAAGCTCCAGAACAATGCGCTTTATTGATTATCCGGTTTAGTCTTTCACAGCTTCTTCAGCCACTTGAATCAACCGGTTGGTAAGCGAAGTTATCATCTCGTTTTTCTTCATCAGAGCCATCACCTGAATGGTAAATTCCTTGTTTTTAAATTCAAGTTTCTCTTCCAACGCTTTTTTCTCCAGAACCACATTTTTCGATTTTATCCGCTGCAGGGTCCAGAGCAATAAGAAAACCACCACCGCAAAACCGAGACTAATAAGCGAAATAACGATAAAAAAGTTATGTCTTTGACGCTGAATGGCCAGTTCCAGTTCTTTCTTGTCGAATTGATATTGCATTTCGAGCTTCGAAATCAGGGTTTTGTTTTTCTCACTTTCGAGGCTGTCGCGGGCTTCAATAATATTGAGTGTGAATTTATAGGCGGCAATGGTATCGCCCATGGCAAGCCGGGTATCGCGATAAAGCTCCTACGAATCCAGAATCACCTTCTTCATTTCGTGGGTTTGAGCCTGATTTAAAGCCTCTCCGGCATATTTTGCAGAATGTACAAAGTCGCCTTTTTCGAGGAAGAAAGCTCCCATATTCAGGCGGCATTTCGATTGCTGCATCACGTTGTTCAGTGCTGTAAATTCATCAAGAGCATTCTCGAATAACAAGAAAGCCGAATCGGGTTTTTGGATTTTTTGAAAGGTGAGCCCCAAATTTATGGTATTAATGCCCACCCAAAGGCGGTTGCCCATTTTTTCGTTGATGAGAATGGCTTCCCTGATATAACTTTTGGCTTGGGTATATTCCTCCTGAATTCCGTAAACCGCAGCCACATTGTTCAATTAGCGGGCAATGCCGTTGTTATCGTTCCTAAATTCAAGTAATAAATGCACCCTTTGTAAAAATACTGTTTTTTTTAGTTGAATGGCGTCAACTTTTTTGTTGCTATTCCTTACTAAAAGTTTCCAACTCAGCTTTGGTAAAATCATACATTTCAATTACAGGTCTATTTTCTACTGATATGGTTTCTAACCATTTTTCAAACTGAACCGATGTTCTATATCCCAATGCTGCTACGTGTCTGTCATGATTTATCAAATGTTTTATCTTGTTTAGGATTGTATTTAAATGTTTTACGTCTTTAATTGTATCTATCATATAATCGTTCTTTATAACACTGTTTAACTGTTCTGCCATTCCATTTTCCAAACAATTATCTGCAATACTCATCTTAATTTCGTCTTTGGCTAAGAGTTTTTTATAGATAGTAGATTTGTATTGACTCCCTGCATCGGTGTGATGTATACAATGTTTTATGCTTGTCCCACGTAATCTTTTTGCTTGTAAATACGTTGTTACTGAATTGATTGCCATCATTTTATCACTGCCATGAAGTCCAATTATCCGTTTGCAATAGGCATCTTTTAAAGTGAATACATAATATTTCTGATCTTTGAAAATCAGATAAGTTATGTCTCCTGCCATCAATTGATTGATGTTATTTAGTTTCAATCCGTAGGTTAGATTTTTGTCTTGCTCTTCTCGAATACCATCAGTTGTGATGACACGTTTTTTCAACTTTCTTACGGTTAATCCTGATTCGCACACAAAGCTTTCAAATTTGTTAATGCCCATTTGGGTTATCCCTAAATAATGATACATTACTCGTGAACCCATGTGCTTGTATTGTCTCCTCGCATCTATGATCCGCTGTTTCAATGAACTTGCTTGTTCTTGCTCTTTGCTTTGTTTTTGCTTTTGTTTTTCATAACCTTGTCTTGTAATTCCTGCTGTTTTATAAAGAGCGGTTTTACAAAGACGTCCGACAATTTTCTGTAAACTTACTTCGATTGCCTTGATTTGTACTTTTTTTCAAAATCTTCCCCTGTTAGTTCGTTTGAACACTCTATTACGGTTTCTAAATAGATCATTTTCAGTTGCTGTTTACCTACAACTCTTTCTAAATCACCTATTTTCTTCATCAACTCAACATTCTTGGCTGATTCGCTTACTTTTTCAACTACTATTCGTTCGGTTTTTGGTAATGTGCTATACTTAGCAATCCATTTATAGATTGCATTTGTACTAACTTGATAAGTCCTGCTTAGATCTAAAACACTGACTTTACCTTCACTTATCAACTTTACTTTTTCCTTTTTAAATTCTTCACTAAAGGTTCTCACTTGTTTGGTTGGTTTAATTTGTTTTGTTGCCATAAATTTACTTGTTTTTGTAAAGTTATCAACTAAACTTCTTAGCAACCCGGGTTATGAGATATCAGGTTATCACCATTTTTTCTTCCGACTTTCATTCTGTCAATTGGAATGAACTGTTAGTAATCCCATACAATATATTTATAAATTTGTTTGCACTTACTTTTGGTCTATTTCTTTAATTTGAATCATGAGATCATTGTTTTGCAAAGCCTGTTTAATAATTTTATGGATAATAGTATTATTCACCAACCCTTCCTCTGCACAAGATTTAAAAATTGAGGCAGAAACATTGTATCAAGTCATTAATGACTCGGCCATAAACAATGTTCACTATCCGGAAACCTTAGAAAAATATCTTTATAAAAGCGACTCCGTTCAAAAGGGTAACAATCTATCTGTCAGTTGGAAATATAAAATAGCTCAGGCCTGGCTCCTCCTTTCCCACCAAAAATACGACAGTGTAGTGTACATCATTGACAAAGGAGTCTCGCTTCAGGAGCCCGACAGCTTACCAGGAGAAAGAGAATTGAAACTCTTGCATTTGGCCACCCTTTATAGAATACTCATGAAGTATACTGAAGCCCGTGATTATTATGAGATGCTAAAAGAAGTAGCCCTGGAAAATAACAACCCCGATATGATTTATGAAGCCTATTGGGGTATGCATTCAATAGCTAAAAGTGCTCAGGATTTCGGTTTGGCTAAAGATTATCTGGACGAATTATTAAATCTGACATCTAACGACTTATCGCTCAACAGATTTAAAACCTATCAGCATTATGCTCATAATTCGGTAAGATTGGGCGAGTATACAACGGCCCTTGATTATTTGAAATTATGTGTCACCATAATTGATAAAGATCCGGATATTATTCCCCAATCAATACAACAATTTGCCTGGATTTATAATCATATGGGTCAGGTGAGTAATATTTTAGGCGAAAAAGCAGATTGTGAGTCCTACTATTTAAAAAGCATCGAGTATAGCACTTCGATAAATAACCTCACTCTTACCTCCGACTCCTATGCCAATTTGGGGATCTTTTATCTCGACCAAAAAGAGTACGATAAATCTGTCAGTACACTACAAAAGAGCCTGGAGTTCTTACAACTGGAAAATAACGACAGGTTAAAAAGTACCGTTTACAAATTCTTGTCCGCCGCTTATGATTCTCTCGATGATTATAAAAATGCCTATGGTTGTATGAAACTTTATGCCCAAATATCCGATTCGCTGAGCCACTCTGAATACAGAGATATCTATGTGCAGGAAAGAACAAGGTTCAATACCGAACAAAAAGAGAAAGAATTAGAAATTTTAAGTGCCAATACCCAGACAAATAATATTATCTTTCTTGCCATCATCAGCCTTTCTGGATTGCTGATTGTCATTATCTTTCTGCTTTACAGGCAATCGAAACTAAAATCGAAGCATAAACTTACTGAATTGGAAAAACAGATTGCGGAGGCCAAACAAGAATATTTAAGAAAACAGATGAATCCGCATTTTCTATTCAACACGCTCAATTCCATTCAGTATTTCATGTTTAATAATGACAAAATTGCCACCAACGATTATATGAGCAAATTTGCTATGTTGATAAGAAAAACATTGGAAAACTCTGAAAAAAATTTCAATTCCATCAAGGACGAGATTGACACATTAACACTTTATATAGAGCTTGAGCAACTGAGGTTTAAGAATAAATTCTCGTTCCATCTGAATATCGATCCCGAAATCGATATCATACAACAAAAAATTCCCACCATGATTATTCATCCCTTTGTGGAAAATGCCATTAATCATGGACTTCATTTGCTGGAGCATGGAGGCCAACTGAAGGTTGAAATGGAACATGCAGACAATCAGACCATCATATGCACTGTTGAAGACAATGGGATAGGCCGTGCCAGAGCAGAAAAAATAAAGAGCACAAAACACCAGTCCATGGGCACCAGCATTACCAGAGAACGGCTTCAGATTTTAAACAATAACCTAAAAGTCAGTTTTACGGACCTGAGGAACGATGCTGGAGAAGCCACAGGAACCAAAGTCACCATTATCATACCTGTTATTTAAAATGAGCCATGGAAAAAATCACCACAGTTATTATTGATGACGAATTTGATGCAGTTAATTTTTTATCATCAATTATTAAGGAATACTGCAAAAACATAGAGATAGTAGGCGTTGCACATTCTGTGGAGGACGGAAAGAAAATTTTAAAAACAACCAAACCACAATTGCTGTTGCTGGATGTGGAAATGCCCGATGGAACAGGTTTTAACCTGTTGGAAGAAATCAAAGACATTGATTTTCGCGTAATTTTTATCACCGCCTATAATCACTATGCCATTCAAGCCATTAAATTCAGCGCCATCGATTACATTCTCAAACCCATCAATATCAGAGAATTTTTAGCATCCATAAAAAAAGTGAGTGACCTGATTAACAACCATGCTTTTAACCAGCAATTCTCTCATCTGATGGAAAATCTTAAAAACGAAAAACCCACCAAGATTGGACTTCCACAATCCGATGGAATTGAATTTGTTGAAACTGCGGAAATTATCAGGATTAAAGCCGAAGGAAGCTATTCCACTGTGTTTCTAAAAAATAACAGGGAAATTTTGGTTAGTAAAAACCTGGGCGAAATACAGGAATTACTTGTCGACAGACATTTTTTCAGGTCGCACAATTCGCATTTAATCAATCTCAGATTTGTAAAAAAATACGTGAAAGCTGACGGGGGCTATATTGTAATGGAAAACAACGATACCATACCCGTTTCGCGAACAAAAAAAGACAGCTTTCTTCAACTCATGTCGAGCACTTTGGAGTAAGAATCAATCATCCGCATCTAATATTTTTTGTTTTGCCATAGCCTACTTTCAACTTTTTGCATTGTAGGGGTCATTTTATCCTCATTGATTATTCACACCCACTTCACGATACGTAAAACCAACCACAGCGCTGGTTTTAAAACACCTGGATAAAGCCCTACCTATTCGGTTATTGATGATTATTACCAACTATTAATTCTAATAGTCTATTGATTTACCTAAACCAGTCATTCATAGATTTAGCTCCTGTCATGCTATTTCTTACCTATAATTTTATGGCTCCAATTTAAAAATGAAAATTATGAAGAAACTCTACCTAAGCATCGCTATTCTTTTTGCGTTCTGCTCATCTATGACTCAAGCCCAGGAAGAAGAACCACTGAGGATTTCAAAAGCAGTTGCGTTTGCAAAATCAGAACCCCTGAATAATCTTCCATTGATTATATCGCCCGATAAGGCCCAATCCTTAGGCAGTGAGAAAGAAGTAAAAAACAAATTCCAGTTTGAGGAATGGGAAACTCCCAATGCTAAAGATGCCTCACAAAACGTACAAATCAACATGGGAACCAAAGTGAGCCGGGGCCCTGTTGCTGGTTTTTCGGGGCAGGGAGCTACTGGAAGCTTTCCACCCGATACCGATGGCGATGTAAGTCATGAACATTTTATCCAGGTGGTGAATTCCAAATACAATATTTACTCCAAAGATGGAACAAAACTTTTGGGGCCGCTCGATTTAAGCACCTTATGGGACAATTTGCCTGGACCCTGGAATGGTACCAACGACGGAGATCCCATTGTACTATACGACGAGTTGGCTGACAGATGGGTTATAACCCAGTTTTCTGTTTTCACCCCAACAAAATATGAGCTCTTTGCTATTTCAGCAACAAGCGACCCATTAGGATCCTACTATCTCTATGCCTTTTCGTTTGATATGATGAACGACTACCCAAAACTGGGTGTTTGGATTGATGGATATTATGCTACATACAATATGCATAATAATGGATTTCAGGGAGCCCGGATTACGGTAGTTGAAAGAAACAAAATGCTGGCTGGAGATCCTGACGCGCAAATGATTGAGTTCCACAGGTCCAATCAGTCATCGGTGATGCCTGCCGATATTGATGGTTCCAATCTACCCAGTGCAGGAGAACCCTGCCCCATTATGGACATCGATAACACCACTTTACAGGTAAAGTTTTACAACTTCAACACAGACTGGGAAAACCCTGGCAATTCGAGTCTTACCCTTGCTGCCACCATCAATGTAACCCCATTCTACTACCTCGATAATACCAATCAGGGGGTTGGCGGATTTGTTACCCAACCCGGAACCACACAAAAGCTCGATGGTCTGGGAAATATGATTATGAATCGCTTAGCCTACAGAAAGTTTGACTCGCACGAATCGATGGTGGTAACACATTCGGTTAAAGTGAATAGTGGCAGTGGAGTCTTGAGAGCCGCTATCCGCTGGTATGAATTCAGAAAAAACAGTAATAATTGGGAATTATATCAGGAAGGAACCTATGCGCCCGACGATAATCACCGCTGGATGGGCTCTGCCGCAATGAATGCTCTGGGGGATATTGCCATTGGATATTCAGTCTCAAACAGCCAGGATATTTTTCCTTCTATAAGATATACCGGACGAAGAGCTGGTGATCCGCTGGGGCAGATGACTATTGAAGAAGTTGAGTTAAAACATGGAACTTCCAACCAAAACCACTGGCGCTGGGGTGACTATGCCTGCATGAATGTGGATCCTGCTGACGATAGTACCTTCTGGTTTACAACAGAATACAACGGGTGGAAAACCTGGATTGCTTCTTTTAATCTGGGCGAAATATCTGCTCCGGTTTGTTACGCAGGGGTCGATGATACCATATGCTCAAACAACCAATTCGAGACCCAGGGAAGCGGCACGGGTGTAATGAGTATGCAATGGACATCATCGGGAGATGGATTTTTCTCCCCAAACGATCAATTCAGATCGACTTATATCAGAGGAAACCAGGATGTTGCCCATGGCGGCTGCACCCTATACCTCGAAGTTTTAGGCTTTGACAGCCAGCAAACATCCTCCGATTCACTTTATCTAACCATTGCCAGTAATCCGGTTTGCGATGCAGGTGAAGATGCTGAAATACAACAAGGCCAAAGCTACACACTTCAGGGAACCTGCGGTTTCCCGGGATCTGTTTTATGGACTACCCATGGAGACGGAGAATTCTCCAATGCCAACCAATTAAATGCCATTTACACTCCCGGTCCCAACGATATTGCCTCAGGGGGCGTTTTGCTTCAATTAAATGCAGAGGCCATTCCACCTTGTGAAGGCAGCGATCAGGATGAAATATATCTGGGAATTATCACATCGGTTCATGTAATTGCCGCCAAACTTCCGAATCTCAAAATTTTACCCAATCCATCCCATGGGATATTTGAGCTAATCATTGAAAATCTAACTCCTGGGGAAAAACTTCTGTACTGTGTTTACAATAGCCAGGGCAAAGAGGTCTTTCGCCAATATACTTTATCCGCCGACATTTCATTTCATAAACAACTGGATATGACCCAGTTTGCAAATGGCATTTATTTTATAACATTCAAAAATGACAGGGTTCAGCAAACTCAGAAAATAATAAAAGAATAAGTGGATTTATTGAAAACAGATTAATGGAAATAGTAAAATTGCTTTATACAAAAATACCATCACAGACATGAAAACAAAAATTATAATCTTCGTAACATTTCTACTTGCTTGTCTGGTTTCGGGACAATCAATCGATGACAATGAAAAAACCAAACGCTCCGGATTTTATAAAATCCAGGATGAATATCACGAATACGCTAAAAACCGGGAGCCAAACTACAAAGGCTCCAAGCAATTCAAACGGTGGGAATGGTTTTATGAAACCAGAGTCGACAGCCTGGGGATATTTCCCGCCAAAACCTATTGGACTGAGTTGAAGAAAATAGAGCGTGAAAAAAGGGAGAGCCAAAAATCATTTTCCAATTGGCAACCCTTAGGTCCGGTTGAGATACCGCTTATTATTAATTCAGGCAACCGACTAGGAGTGGGCAGGGTAAATTGCATAGAATTTCACCCCACCGATCCCAATACTTTCTGGGTTGGGGCACCCGTGGGAGGCTTGTGGAAAACCAGCGATGGCGGCAACTCCTGGTCAACCTCCACCGACGAATTAAACTGTATTGGCATTAGCGACATCGTGGCAAATCCGCTACAACCGGAAATTATTTACATTGCCACTGGCGACAGAGATGGACCCGATATTTATTCCATTGGAGTCATGAAATCGACCGATGGAGGCGAAACCTGGCAAACTACCGGTCTAAACTATGATATTCCAGACCTTACCAATGTTTGCAAAATTCATATCAATCCTGCCGACACCAATGAACTTGTGGCAGCAACAAGTATAGGCATCTATAAATCAAACAACTCGGGAGTAAGCTGGGATTTGGTCTCTCCTGCATATAATTTTAAGGAAATGATTCAGCAACATGGAAACCCCAATGTTTTACTGGCTTCCACCTATAATCGATTTGGGGGGAACACTAAAGTTTTCAGGTCGGCTGATGGTGGTGACAGCTGGAACGAGCTTCCCCAGTTCACCGGGTTTTTAACCAACGCCGCCAGAACAGCATTTGCCACCTCCGCCAATAATGCCAATAAAATCTATGCAGTGAGCTGTACCTCGGGGAATTCTATTTTGCAGGGATTATATCTTTCGGAAGATGCCGGACTCTCATGGAACAAAATCTCCGATTCCAATACCCCCGATATTATAGGCTATCTTTACCCGGGTATGCAAGGGAATGGCCAGGGATGGTTCGATCTATCCATAGAAGTTTCCCCGGTAAACAGCAACGAAATTGTGGTTGGTGCCACGCATATGTGGCGCTCTACCGATGGTGGAGACACCTGGGTAGTCATTCAGGAATATTATCCTTCTCCATCGTGGGTTCATGTGGACTTTCATGAGTTCCGATACAATCCAATCAACCACAATCTCTATGCTTGTTGCGATGGTGGCATTTATGGCTCACAGGACTATGGCACCAATTTCACAGATTTAAGTGCCGGATTAAACATACTTCAGTCATACAGAATAGGCGCATCCACCACCATCGAAGACTTTGTTCTCATGGGAAATCAGGACAATGGCTCCATGCGGCTTTTGGATGGAACATTTTCGGGTATTTTGCCCAGCGATGGAACTGAATGCATGGTTGATTATTCAAGCCCCAATATTGTGTATGCTTCCTATATTCCCGGATCCTTTTTCCGCTCGAATAATTATGGCGCAAATTGGTCTGCAATCACCCCTCCCGGGCAATCGGGCGCCTGGCTCACCCCAATGACCATTCATCCTACAAAACCAGAAATACTCTATGCAGGCTATAACGCTTTGTGGCGAAGCAACCAACGAGGCAACGCAGGAACTTGGGAAAGAATTTCTGACTATTTCCCTGGAAATCTCCATAGGATTGATGTGGCAGCAAGTAATGATAGTGTGATTTATGTTTGCACTTATCAAGCCATTTGGCGATCCAATGATGGTGGCACAAACTGGAATGAAATATCCGACAATCTCCCCAATGGATATTTCACCGATATTGAAGTTTCGCCCGTTGATGAAAAGACGCTTTGGGTTTGCTTTGCCCATTATCAGGGGGGGAAGAAAGTTTACAGAACGAGAAATGGCGGAAAATCCTGGGAAAATGTAAGCTTAAACCTTCCAAACCTTCATGGCAACTGTTTGATTTACGATCGGAATACCAGCGATGGAATTTACTACGGCAACGAATCGGGGGTTTATTATATCAATAACTCCATGACCGAATGGGTAGCTATGAACACCAATCTCCCCAATGTGATTGTCAGTGATTTGGATATTCAATATGAGTTCCAGTCGATTATTGCAGGCACCTATGGCAGAGGCCTCTGGAAATCAAACACTTTTTATACCAACGAGACGCCCGAAGCAAATTTTAATATGGATGATTCCGCCGAGTGCAGTGGAAAAATTAGCTTCACCAACACTACAACTGCCTATTTCGACAGCATTTACTGGGATTTTGGCGATGGGAACCATTCAACAAAACTAAACCCACAGCATACTTATACTGAGCCAGGAACCTATGAAATTAATTTAACAGTTTTTCAAAACGATATTGAATATCAGACTTCCCAATCCACAGACATAGAAATGATTATAAATATTCCTCAGGTAATTGACGGCGAAACCTGCGGTTTTGGGCCGGTGGTACTTTATGCCAGTGGAACCCAACAGATTTACTGGTTCGAAAATGACTGGTCGGGGGAAATAGTTCATATGGGTAATGAATACACAACCCCAACCCTGTTTAGCACAACCACCTATTATGCCGCCAATGGAAACAGCGAGAATTGCATAAGTCTTTTGGTTCCGGTCATTGCGACTGTTACACCAGAACCGGATGCAGAATTTGATTTCGATATCATCAATGCTCAGGTAAGCTTTTTCAATCTTTCAGGCAATAGTTCAGCCTATTTATGGAACTTTGGTGATGGAAACGAAAGCTCCGAAGAAAATCCTGTTCATCAATACGAAACCATGGATAACTATGAAGTCGAGCTCGTTGCTTACGAATCAAATTGTAGCGATACCATCAGCAAATCCATAATTTTACTTGATAATAAGGAGCAATTGTCATCGAAAACAATCAGGGTTTTTCCAAATCCAGCCAAAGGCAGGTTTTATATTTATCCCGCTTGGAGCGATAACTCAAAAGCTTTGGTTCAGCTTTTCAACATGGAAGGCGTCTTGATGATGGAAAAGGAAATAATTCAAAATGGGAATCTGATTACTATCCCATCCTATTCTTCTAAACCGGGAGTATATTTAGTCAAATATATTTCAGGATCAGATAGTTATTCGGTAAAATTAGAAATCCACTAAGTTATAAATAACCTCCGCCAACCATTTGACGGAGGCTTCTTTATAAACAATAAGCATTCAGGAAAAACTACTGTCCCGAATGAATACCCATTTATTTTTTCTCAAAAGAGAAATATAATTATCAACTCACATGAAATAAGCATGATTAAATAAATAATAAACACCTAATGTGATGATTATATTAATCATGCGATTCCTCCCGATAATTATCGAGAGACAATTAAAAAACAAATTATATACAGATGAAATAGCCATGATTATTAAATCACTCATTGGAATGATATTTTTTATCATGGCGTATTCCCCCAAAAGAATCGGGGCAAGCTATGTGACCTTAATTTAAAAGAAAATAACACATGAAATATCCATAAGCGTAAAATAATCATACCCATTGTGCATGAATATGAGC
>DYSN01000237.1:1263-2353 GCA_020718205.1 Draconibacterium orientale | reverse complement strand
CCTAAACCATCGTAACCGCTTAACCCTGCTATTTTGATATGACCTGAATCTATCAAATCCATTTCTTTTTCTGCCAAAATTTCAAGGGCTTTTTCACGATTTTGTGTGTTCCAGTTCTTAATCGCATAGTCGAGCATCTGAACCATCTCAATAGGGTTTTGGGTCTGTTTAACCGCATCGGGGTTTTTGACAACGAGTTCCCTAGTCTTGATTAAGTGTTCTAAAACGCTGTCTTCGAATCCTTTTAACGAGTTGATACCGTCGAATCCGTCGAATGTGCCTAATAATGAATTGCCGCCACGTAAACCGCCATCGACAAGAAAATTGGCAATTTCTGTTTGTCTAGGGGCATCGTATGTTAACGCTTGTCTGACGGCTCGCTCCATAACTGTTCCTAAACCTTGAAAATCACTATTGTAATTTTGTTCTTCGTCGCTAATGCCGTTTAAAATCTGAATTGGAATACCTAGTGCCATTATCTTGATTTTTTGAATAAATAATCTTTTTTCTCCGAGTATGGTTTTTCGGAATTGAATTTGTCCATAACCACGTCAATAACGATTTCCTTTGTTCCATTCGGTATCACCACGTAAACGTGTTGAAAATAGGCCCGTCCGTTGTATTTCGTAATTCTGAATTTGAAAGGAATATTGAGGTTGTAGAGAACAGAAGCCACAAAATTTGAGTAACAATCACAATCTACACCGCTTTTGCGGTCGTGCCACACCCTTGCAGGTCGTCTTAATTGCTCCACATTTTCGTCGTCTTCACGGTATTGAATATGATTGTACATGAACACCCACAAGCGTTTAGCTGTATCGAAGTTATCTTTACCTTTAATGATTGGTGCAAATTTCTTCGTGTCGGCTGCATATTGTTCAACCATTTTCAGCATCACTTGAACGGTATCGTTAACATCGCCCGAAAGGTTTACAATTGGGTCTGTCTTTTGTGGCTTCGGGAATAAATGGTCGTATTTTTTGCCGTCTTTTAAGGGACGATTGAAAGCAGCAACAACGCCAAGCCCTTTGACCATGTTCCCCTGTCCATCAACGGCAAATTCAAAGTCCATGCCGTTAGCTTTTGCGAG
>DYSN01000237.1:0-1163 GCA_020718205.1 Draconibacterium orientale | reverse complement strand
ATGACCGTTTTTGCCATTTTTGTAACTTTAGAAATGCCCAAAGCTGCAATACCCAAGGCTGTTACGCCGCCGATTAACCACCATTTATTCATATTATTTATCTATCGGAGTATCACCGCCATGTGCTACATCACCATCAGTATCATAGCCGTCGCTTGTGATGATTTTGATGTCTTTCATTTTTTGCATCACGTTTTTGATGCGAATTGTATTATTAATAGTGTCGATGTCGCCATGTGCTGCGGCTTCGAGAATGTCCATCAATTCTACTTCTACTAAATTTCCTAGAGCCATATTATTCGTCAATTACTGTGTAACCTGTGATTTCCAACTGTGCCATTCTTCTTACTTTTCTTAGACCTACGGTTGTCAAAATGACAGAAATACCGCAATTTGTAGCTTTAGATATAGCCTTTTCAAGTTCTGTTTTTCCGCACGTAAACTCGTGCATATAAGCCTGATTGCTTAATTGTCCATTTGTCCATGCCGCACCATTGTATATAGAGGATACACGAAAAGATGTGAGCAATTCTTGTGATGTTTCAGTTTGCTCGATAATACATACTTCTGCTTCGATTTCCGCACCTGCATTAATTGTAGCTCCTGTTTCGTTTAGTATTTGTCCAATTTGCAAGATAGCGTCAGCGTGTGTAATTTCGCCTGTCGAAATGATATTTCGGTACGTTCCAACATTCTGATAACCGCCATTAATCCAAGTCGCAAACCCATAACATTCCATAATGTTTTGCAAATTAGCCCAGTTCGAAAGGTCTTGATTAGCAGAAGTTCCCCAGTTTTTCCCGAGTCCGTCGATAATGTGGAATTTCGTTTCCTTGCTCTCAATGGCTTCTATTCTTGCAATGGCATCTTCAATTGTTTGTTCGTTTCCGTAAACGCTAGAAAAAGCATCGTCGCTATTGACTAAAATAGTCATTTCGTTAGCTTTATAATTACGACCGTTGATATTAACTGTTTTATTAATATCGTCGTAATTCCCCTCTTTTATCGCTAAAACCAAATCAACTAATCCTATTGGTGTCATATATAAAACGTATTTTTGTTATTTGTTAAATAATAGACTGCAAACATACAACTATGAAAAACAGTCATGTCCGTTTATGTCCGTTTATGTCCGTTTATGTCCGTTTATGTCCGTTTATGTC
>DYSN01000108.1 GCA_020718205.1 Draconibacterium orientale | reverse complement strand
CTGCGAAGCAAGCATTAATACCGCTGAAAACAAGCAATGAATTAATAAATTAATATGACTATCCGCTTGGATACCTAAAGAGACACATTGTAAAAACATAAATTATGACAGAAAATGAAATATCAGGAAAAATAATCGGGTGTGCCATCGAAGTTCATAAATTACTTGGCCCTGGGTTACTGGAAAGTGCGTATGTTGAGTGTTTATTTTATGAATTGCAAAAAGCGGGTTTATTCGTTGAAAAACAAAAACCTCTGCCATTGATCTACAAGGAAGTTAGATTGGATGCAGGGTATCGGTTAGATTTAATTGTCGGGCACAAGGTTATTGTTGAAGTAAAGTCAATTGAATCTTTAAATGACATTCATACAGCTCAAGTCTTAACCTACCTCAAGCTTTCGGGCTGTAAGTTAGGTTTACTGATGAATTTTAATGTATTGCTTCTGGTAGATGGATTAAAAAGATTAGTGAATAAGCTATTACTTTGCGATCCTCTGGGAAGAAACTCTGCGATTCTCTGCGTTTAAACTAATTTTACCGCAGAGTTACGCAAAGTAGGCGCAAAGCGACGCAGAGAGCTTGCCAAACTGGAACGAAGAGTAACTTTTCCTTTTACGGTTTAGGTATGCAATCGGATACTCATATAAATTAATAACATATGAAAATACTGGTTGAAACTAATCTTAAATATTGATTTGTTTCAAATTCCGGTTCAGCCTAAGAAGGAAATTGTGAAGACTAACTTTTCTTTTGCCTCGGTAGATCAGGGAATATATTTTTCGATTTTCGTAAATTCAGTATTTGTATACTTGATACTTTCTGATTATAGGGAGCAAAAGTTCAATGGTTAAATACCTGCAGCATTAAAAGTTTGAATGTTCAACATCATGGAAAATTTAAATTTTGGAATCCGAAACCTGGAATTTGAGGCTTGGGACCTGGAATTTGGAGCCTGGAATTTTATTTTCCCGTCAGGTGTTTTTTTCTGTATTCGATAGGAGTACAGCCTTTCACCTGCTTAAACTGGCGCGAAATGTTCTTGCTGTTGTCGAAACCTGATTCCAGCGCGATCTCAAAAATAGTTTTATCTGTTTCGAGCAATCGTTGGGCAAACTTCTGTATTTGCAGGTTATAAATGTATTTGTAAACTCCTATTCCGGTAGTTTCCTGGAAACGTTTTTCCAATGCCCGGCGGGAGAGCGGAACCTGTTTCACAACATCGGAAACATTTATTCTGTCATCAATATTCTGATGTATAAATTTGAGCGCTTTGGCAATATACTTGTCGTTAGCCGAAGCAATATCGGTTGACTGCCTGGTTATTACATGTGTGGGTTTTACAAGTACATCGTATGGTTCAGATACTTGTTTTGTAATTAGTAAATCCATGAGGCGTGCAGCTTCGTACCCGCCTTTTTCGGTATCTAGGTCAATGCTGGATAAAGGGGGATCGGATAAATTGCAGGTCATTTTGTCATTATCAACGCCCAGTACAGCGATTTCTTCCGGGATCTGGATACTGGCATGTTTGCATGCTTCGGTAATATGCTGACCCCGTTCGTCGTCGCATGCCATGATTGCGATGGGTTTTGGCAACGACTGCAGCCATTGGCTCAATGCCGATGGTTTATAATGCCACAGCTCGCGCGAAGGAGCCTGGTCGTTATCAAAATAATGTACTTCGAAGCCAAGTGGATTTAAGTGATTGGCGAAACCTTCGGCACGTTCGCGTGACCATACTATATTTTTAAAGCCGTAAAAGGCGAAATTCCTGAAACCTTTCTCCAGGAAATATTCAGCCCCTATCTTTCCTGCTTCAAAATAGCCTCCGGTTATATTAGGTATGTCTGAGAAGCGTTCTTTAAAATCTTCAACTATCAGATACATTCCGGCATCAAGAATTTTTTTAACATCCAGGTCGTTATACAACTGGGCAATAATTCCATCTGCTTCCCATTCCCTGGCGAAATTTACAATACCTTCCATACCAAGTGTTTCCCTGTAGAAAAGTGGCATACGGCAGAATGCCCATGGGCCATGCTCTTTTGAGTATTTAACTATTCCCTTCATCAGGTTCTGGCCGTATTCTTCCGAAATATCGATCAGGAGGATAATTTTGTGCATGACACTTTAAACTTTAATTCAGAAGCTAAAGTAATTCAAAATACAATGTTGGAGAAACAGCCAGATTAATCTCTGATTGTTTTATTGGTGATGAGTGGCTTAGCCCAGAAACTGATACTGAGAATATAGCCTAAGGTTATAAAAATAAACAGCATTCCTGTTTTTAGTGAGGTTATATCACTTATCGCACCAATCAGTATCTGAATAACAGCGCCTCCGGCAATACCGGTCATTAAAATTCCGGCAAAAGAACCATGGTGTTTGGCCACTGAATTCAGCCCCAGCGAAACGATGGTAGGATACATGACCGATAAAAAGATACCCGAAACCGGGAAAGCCCACAACGAAACCTGGGCACTGCCAAACAACCCGGCAGCCACACTAATCATAGCCAGTATGGTAAACCATCTTAAAATGGGTTTGCTGTCGTATAGTTTCATCAATATTAATCCTAAAACGCCCCCGATGGTCATTAGTCCCCAGAAATAGGAAACGGCGTCGGCACCTGCAATATCAGGATTGAAACCATGGTATTTCAACAGGAATTTTGACATCCAGTAGGAAATACCCTGCTCAGAGCCTACGTATGCAAAGATGCCGAGAAAATAGAGGATCACATATTTGTTTTTAAAAAGTTCAAGATAACTATCCTTTGTTCCTGCTTTTTCATCAGCCTGCAATTCAACCTTTGGAAATCTTACTGTAGCAACCACTACCACCATCAAAATTGCAATCAGTGCAAAAATCCAGTACACAGAAACCCACGACATGGATGAAGGAACCAATCCCGACATCAGTCCAATGAAAGGCTTGTTCACATTTCCCTTGTCGATGTTGGTCACTAAGTAGGTGTACATTTGAGGGCTCACGAATGAAGCCAGTCCGAAAATAAGCTGGGCAAGAACTGAATTAAACGCGTAATGCACTTCCCCTCCGGATACACGCAGAAGCGGATTAATCACCACCTGCAATGTCGCCATTCCGGCTCCGATAGTAAAAAGTGAAATTATAAATACATTAAAACCGGGGGAAAGAGCAAATCCCAAAGCACCTGCAAAAGCAAACAAAAAAGCCAGCATCATCATTCTCTTTTCGCCGTACTTTTCAACTAAAAAGCCTGAAGGAATTGACATTATCCCGTAAGCAATAAAAAAGGCAAATGGCAGCAATCCTGCCATGGTTTCGCTGAGAGTGAAACTTTCGGAAACTTTTTGGTTGAGCGCTCCCAGGATATTGGTAAGAAATGAGATCACAAAGAAAGTGAGCATGATAAGTATAACTATCAGGAGGCTTTTAGTCTTCATAGGAAGAATGTTGTTAAATTAAAATGCTATTTGTGATTTGTAACTAGTCACTAGTGGCTGGTAACTAGTAACCTGTGACTTGAAATCAATGATTTGGGGCTAGATGCTTTTCCCATTATTGTATTTCCACCATTTGTTTCCCAACATTCCAGCCTGATACCTGGAGTTTGTTTTTACCTGGCTTTAAACTACTTTTTGGTATCGAACAAGTTATCTCCCGTTTTTCACCCGGCAATATACTGATGTAATTATCATCCCATAAAGCCGGAAAGACCTGGTTGCCTTTATCATCAAGCAATGCAAGGTTTATAAAAAAGGCTACTTTATCGCTGTGGTTTTCCAGTTTAGTGTTCAGTTCAAGTTTATCTCCTTTGTCAACTGATGTGCAGGTTGTTGTGATTTCAGTTTCCGGCAGCGAATTCAAAACTGTAAAATCAGCATAACCTTTCATTGGAGTATATGCCCAGGTTGTTTTATCCCAGGCAAAAACATCCGGTTTATCCGAAAGCCAGTAAAAATTCTGAGCCATCTGTCTGCCATTATTCTCTGATAGCCTGATATCAAGAAAAACCGGTTGAGTAATTGTATCCAGGCTTAAGACTTTCGCCGACTTATTGGAATTAATCGTGAAATTTACATCCTTCTGAAATAATAATTTTGAATTAATATCAAAAATTCGGATTGATGCCCTGAGATTTTCAGCATCAGTCATAGTCTCGTTAACAGCAAAAACGGAATTATTTTGATAGTCATATATTAGTTGCAATGGCTCATTGGCTTTACGTGTGGCATAATAAGCCGAAGTAGGAAGCAGGTAATAATCGTACAACTGCCAGTAAGTGGAAGGCCAGGCAGAATTCAGCATCCATTGTATAATACCTGTGCTTTTAGGTAGCCGAACCCTGAATGCTTCGAACATAGCACGCATAGCTTCATATCCCTGGGCATCTGCTTTCATAAGATAATCATCCAGCCCGGAAGTTTTGCCATACCTGTTTTCGATCATTTCGGTAGTAACCTTCATGGTATTGAAACCCTCTTTCGAATGTGTACAGTGGAAATCCCATGCTTTGCCTAACGGCCATAGCTGATCAGCCGGAATCATTCTTTTTATCGATTCCAGAACCGGAACCTGCGCTCCCGGGCCGGTTTCGGTATTAAAGCCAAAAGCTCCTCCGTTAATGGTGTCGTAATACCAATAAACCGGGGCTACATATTCATAAGGACCATTCATTTTCACTCCTGTAGGACCACTGACTTTACTTACACGTGTTCCTGCCGAAGTGAGATACGGCCTGTTATCAAGGGCTTTAAACAGGCTGTCGTATTTCAGTTCAAGTTCTGGTTTGGGGCATTTATCACTTCCAATCATCCATACAAAAATACTGGGATGGTTTCGTAACCACAGCACCTGGTCGCGGAATGAATTTATTGCCAATGCCATTTCATTATCTGTCTGTATCCCGCCATAATCATCGCAGGTTTTACCTAAGTATTCCTCCCATTCCCACTGGCAACTCCAGCCAACCATAATCATGATGCCATTTTTATCACACAAATCATAGATATCCTGTGTATTTCCCCAAATGCTTTCGAGTCGTATAGTATTCAGGTTCATATGTTTAACATATTGAATCTGAGTCTCTATACTTGACATGCTATCACGAAGAAAAAGATCATCCGTCCAGCCGGCACCTTTTATCAGGACTTCTTTTCCATTTAGTTTAAAGCCTTTATGCCCGGCAGGATTCGTGTACATTTCAATCTGCCTTATTCCAAATTGAATCTTTTCTGAATCTGAAATTTGCTTTTTAATTATGAAATGCAATTCAAGCTCGTATAATTCGGGTGAACCCAGGTTGTTGCACCACCAGAGACGTGGATTTTTCATGTGCAGCTCAGGAATCTGTTGAGAAGTAAGAACCAGATCCAAGGTTTGACCGGCTTTTAGCACAACCGGGTAACTGAATTCCCGGTTTTCGATTTTCCCGGTCAGAAAACCTTCCTCGGTTTTTGTTGAATTATTTTTAAGGCTGGTTTTAATAGTCAGCGAAGCTTCATCTAGTGTAGCTGTATTTACTTTTGATTCGACATAAGTGTTGTTAATACTGACTTCGCCTGAAATTTTGAGATACACTTCGCGCCAGATTCCCATGTTTTCATCAACTGGTCTTGGGTTCCAATCAACAAATCCCAGGTTAAAATCGCCGGGTTGCGCACGGAAAATTTCTACAGCCAGCACATTGTTTTTCTTTTGCAGGAATTGAGTGATATCAAATTCAAACTGCCGAAATGTTCCAAAAACACTGTCGCGCGAAGCCAGTAACTTGCCGTTAAGCCAGATATTGGCATAATAATTTATCCCATCAAAATGAAGGGTAACATGCTGACATTTTTTGAGATCGGGAGTCACAAATTGCCGCCTGAACCACCACGAATCATCAAACTGTTTCCTGTCAATTGTATTATAATTTTCACCTACAAACAGGTCTTTGTATTTTCTGTTTAGGGTAAGTGTACCCATTACGGTTGAAGGAACTGTGGTTTTAAACCAGGTTCCGGATTTGATATCTTCTGTAGATATCTCAGTCCCATTCAGGTTTATTTTCCCGGATTGCTGAATGTACCAGTTCTCTTTTAAAAGAATCTTATCTGAATAGTCCATTGCCTTTTGTGCAGAAGAACCTGCGGGGTAAAGCAGGTATGAAATTATTCCGATGGTTAGTAACAGTTCTTTTAGCATGGTCTGATTTTTTTTTATGACTCGTAACCTGATTACTGAAATGAAAAAAGCGCGGTTTAAGCCGGACCCGGATTTATGAGCTTGTTCCTGGATTTAATGTGTGAAATATCTTCTCAAAGCTACTCATTCTTTACCAATGCTGCCGCTCCGAGCAGAGCAATATTTTCAACTTTCGAATTGAGTATTTTCAATCTTTTAATGGTTTCGGGAAATTGAAAATCGTTCAATGATTTTATCATCGAATCTGCAAAAAAAGTGTACGCTTTGGAAATGGATCCTCCAAGAACTATCGCTTCAGGGTCATAGGTATATGCAACAGCTTTCAGGATATTGCCGAGATGATGTCCATATTCATTCCAGATTTTTAGTGCTTTTTTTTCTCCTTTTACAGCTGAATTATGCGCTTCCAGGGCGGTGGTTGAGTGAATGGATTCGAAAAAAGTGCTGCTGGTATAGAATTCGAAATTCTTATCCAGGTAGGGCAACGAGCCAATTTCGCCTGCACCGCAATTGTTTCCTGAATAAAGAGCATTATTAATTATGATTCCTGCTCCCAGCCCCGTACCCAGGGCCAGGGCCACAAAGGATGAAAAGGATTTGGCTTGTCCAGACTTGTGTTCGCCTAATGCAAAGCAGTTTACATCATTGTTAACAAAAACCGGAATATTAAATTCAGCTTCCAGTATTTTTTTAAGTTCAACTTTTTCCCACGAAGGAATATTTACCACATCGTAAACTATTCCATTTTTAATATCAACCACGGATGGAACTCCGATACCAATTCCTTTTACTTTCGGATTATTTACAGAAGCAATAATTGAAATTAGCTGCGAAAGTGTTCTTTGAAGTGAATTTTTATCGGTTAATAAAATCTGATTTACCACAGTTATCACGCCATCCTCAATTATTCCGGCTCTAATATTGGTTCCGCCTAAATCAACGCCGATAAACATATAAGTAAAATTTGATTTGTTAATACTATGAAGAGTGTGTCCCGCGAATTTCCTGATATTTATGCAAAGCTATATAGCAAAGCAATTTAATGCGTAGGGAAATGCGTATATAAAACCTCGATTTGCGTAAAAAGGGAAAAGGCTTTGTTTTAAATGGGGAAAAATAAGCGTATTGAGAGGGTTAGGAATGACTGGATTTTGGTTCCGGGTTCCAGAAGCACCGGTATTGAGAAACTTGACCAACAGCAAAATAAGTGCCTTCGCTATTACCCTTCGCTATTCGCCCCTCGCCCTTTCTCAAGGTAAAAACTTCATTATTAAATGAACCCCGCTACCGCGCGAACCTTTCTCACCGGAGGTAATCCTTCCTAAAATCCGCATGTCTCAGAAATTGAGAAAATTTGACCTACAGCAAAACGAGTGCTTTCGCTATCATCCTTCGCTATTCGCCCCTCGCCCTTCGTCCATCGCCCTTTCTCAAGGTAAAAACTTCATTATTAAATTAACCATGAACCACTTAATTGGCCCAGGCTGGTTGGCGATAATGAATATTTTGGGCGTTCATGTAATTGAAATGCGATTTCATCCTTTGCTGGAAGGAATACCAGTCTCTTGCCGGTGTCCAGCATACTTCTGATAGAGCCATAATTGCAGGGAAAACATGCTTCTCAAATGCAGCTTCTGATGGTATTTCCTCGGTCCAAACGCAGCCTTGCATCCCTTCTACTTTGTTTATTACAACAGCTGGCAATAAATCAACTGGATTGTAAGTATATAATTTTTGCAGGTTCTCATCATTACTCGGACTCGATAGATAGAAATGTGACCAGGGTGTAAGAATAATAGAATTGCCATTTTCGGCACATCGCTGTGGCGAATCCTTCACCCAATCACGCCAGTACATCATAGTAATTTTATTATTGATCTTTCCGTCAATGGCATCATCCCAGGCAATAACCGTCTTGCCTTTTGCCTCCAGGTGTTCCTGGAGTTTTCTGACGAAAAAATTCTGTATTTCCCTGGGAACCGTCATGCCATGTTCCAGCATAAATGCCTGGCATCCGGGCGAAGAAGCCCAGGTGCCATTTTCCACTTCATCGCAACCGATGTGTACAATTTTTGAAGGAAAAAGGTCGGCTATTTCGTCCCACACTTTGTAGGAAAAATCCAAAACTTCTGGCTTGCAGGGACAAATAGGATAAGAAAACTCCGTCCCCCAGCCTGCCGAATCGACGCACGAGAGCTGTGGATAGGCTCTGATAGCAGCCGACATGTGGCCCGGCATATCGATTTCAGGCACTACATCAATATAATGAGCCGAAGCATAAGCTATAATTTCACGGATATCCTGTTTTGTATAAAAACCACCGTAGATTTTCCTACCGTCAGCTTCTTTTATAAAACGCGGATCAATCGTAAAATCAGGATCTGTTCGGGCTCGCTCCATGCAAGCGGAATCCCAATTATTGTAAGCCCGCCATGCTCCGATTTCAGTAAGCAAAGGAAACTGATCAATTTCAACGCGCCATCCCTGGTCGTCAGTTAAATGAAGCTGAAGTTTATTGAATTTATAATAAGCCAGCCAGTCGATAAGTTTCAGGATATATTCTTTGGTAAAAAAATGCCTCGAAACATCCAGGTGAAATCCGCGCCAGTCATATTTTGGCTGATCCTTTATTGTCATCATCTTAAGTGTGAAACTTTCAGCTTTCACACCCAAGGTGGAATTCCAAATCATTTGCCGTAAGGATTGAGCGGCATAATAGGCGCCGGTCTTACTTTTTGACTTAACAATGATTCCCGAATCACTGATACTAATCTGGTAGGCACTGGTATCCATTGTGTTATCGGCAATAAAACTGATATTGGTTTTGCCCACAGGCGAATCTTTTTTTAGAATGGCTGAATTGGAGACTGTGGAAAGTGCATCATCAACCACTCCAATAGCAGTTTGAAACTGCGAATTGGTTACTAATACAGTGTTTTTATCAATTGTAAGATTTCCATTAGCCAGTTGAATATTCAAAGGAAGAGGAATAATGCCATGGACATTTACTGTTTGAGCCTGCGGATTTTCACCTGTCTTGTTGCATGCGGGAAGCAGGAATATCCATACCACAAAATAGGCAATACCAATCTTGTTGTAACTAATGGGTTTCATAATAAAAAGCCTTTCTTTTAATTAAAGCAGAAAATTGTTTTGAAATCAGCACAAAGCTAATCTGCTATATAATTAAAAAGGTAGGAATATGCGGAATAAAAACCTCTATTTGAGTAAAGTGGGAATGACGAAAAATGGAAAATGGAGAAATAAACTTTGAGTTCACTCCGAAAAGTGATTTTTTGCCACCCAAAGCACGAAAGCACTATATTTCACCAAAATTAATGTGATGTCCATTAGCTCTTTGTGGTGTTTTGTGTCTTGGTCATTTAGTGGCATTCATTTTTTTTTGGTTTTTCGGAGTGGACTCCACCTTTAATGTCAGATATCAGATTCCCGGGCTGTTACATATTTATTGTTAACTCCGAGTGATGTAATGAATGGCATGATATTCTTAAAATACTGAAACCTGCATCCCCAATACCAAATCCCTGACTCCCAATTCCCAACTATATAAATCTTCTTTTTATAAAATCCTTCAACCTGGTAAGGGTTTCCTGCTTATGGCTCCATTCCGCTGTATGATACTTCTGTAATATCCAGTTTGCCTCGTCTAAATTAACGGCTTTGTCGATCCGTGAAATGGCTTCGTCGTAATGTGCGCTGCTATTACCAAAAAGGTCACTGATAAAGCTGAACTTATCGTTAAGCCCAATGCCTGTTATTAAATCGGTTATGGGTTGAAACAGGATGCGAGTACCCATTACACCCTGAACCTGCGATGAGGCCAATGTTTCGCTCAGGGATTTATTAGCTGTATTGAACCTGTCGGCCAGCATGGCGGGCGTTGGGTCAGGATTGACAAGATTTCGGTTTTCTCCGTTTTCGGGAATGGGTTTACCCAATTCTGATATTTCTGTTATAGCCAGCACCTGTTTTTCAGGAACTGGTTCTGTTTCATTTTCCGGTGCCGGAAAAGTATCAACTTCGTTTTCATTAATCGAGTCCACCTCGGGTTCCGGGTTCGGAATTATTTCAGGCTTCATATCATAGATGGGTTCAGGGTCTAGATCAGGCTGTGGTGGCTCAGCCGCTCTTTCCACTGTATGCACCTGCTTTTCGCTGAATTCCGTAGTAGTTGCTGAAACTGGTTGGTAATCAGCGGAAATGGCAATATCCACCTTAACTTCCGGTTTATCAAGTGAATTTTGAAGGGAGAGACTTACCTGGCCAATATTTTTAAATGTATCATATAGCTTTCGTAAATCATCAAGCATCAGATCAAGTTCAACCTGCGAAATATTGCCTGCCGGAACATATAATTGGTTGTACCTCGATACTACTTTCCTGATCAGGTTGTCGGCATCGTGGGTTAAACGGTTTAAATCCATGGTTTGGGTAATAGTTAATTGTTAATGGAAAATAGAAAATGGGTAAGCTTTATTCGCACATCGTTAATCGTTAATCGTTATTCGTTAATCGTCATTCGTCCATCTTCAGATCACTTTCCTTATTTCCTGCACCACTTATCAACATATAAGATGCTGACATCAGGCAGAATTGTTGTTTTTTGTTGAAAGATTTTCTGCTTTGTCACAGGTTACAGTTCAGTAAAGATGCAAATATTTCATTAAGTTTGCGTTTCCAATCGGGGTGATAAAATTAACAAAGAATAAACTACGCAGCTCATGTTTCTTGAAAAATCCACTAACAATCCATCACAAGGCAGAGGCTGGATCGAAGTTATTGTCGGCTCTATGTTCTCGGGGAAAACCGAGGAGCTGATCCGAAGGCTTACCCGTGCCCGAATTGCAAGGCAAAGAGTGGAAATTTTCAAACCTGAAATAGATAAACGCTATGATGACACTAATGTTGTTTCACACAACGAGAACAGCATACGTTCCATTCCGATTCAGAATGCTTCGCAGATACTGCTTTATATTGACGGAATGGATGTGGTTGGCATTGATGAAGCTCAGTTTCTGGATGATGATCTTCCATCTGTCTGCAATTATATTGCCAACCAGGGCATCAGGGTGGTAGTAGCCGGATTGGATATGGATTTCCAGGGAAAACCATTCGGCCCGATTCCTGCCCTGATGGCAACAGCCGAATACGTTACCAAGGTTCATGCAATATGTATGCGCTGTGGCGACCTGGCACATTATTCACATCGTACGGTAGCGAGCGAAAAACTGGTGGTGTTGGGTGAAAAAGATAATTATGAACCCCTCTGCCGTAAATGTTATACGGATTCTAAAACCGGGTTCAAGGATTAAACTTCGTTTTCCCGGGTATTTGGAAAAGCAACGAAAATTTTCAGTAAATTTAATTTCAACCCTGATTCCCATCCTAAATTATTCCATATGAAGAATATATTTTTCATTTCAATGATGGCAATCCTTTTAGTGGCTTGTCAATCTAAACCCAGGGAAACACTAGTAAGTATTTCAACACCTTATGGGGAAATTATTGTTAAACTTTACGATAGTACAGCTAATCACAGGGAGAATTTCGTCAAACTTGCCGATAAAGGCTACTTTAATGGCACACTATTTCATCGTGTAATCCGCAATTTTATGATACAGGGTGGAGATCCGGGTTCAAAAAATGCATTACCCGGCGCTTTATTGGGTGAAGGAGATACCAATTATACGGTTCCGTTCGAATATGTTCCTTCCTATTTGCATAAAAGAGGTGCTTTTGCCGCTGCACGCGAAAGCGATGATGTTAATCCTTCGAAAGCTTCATCGGCATCACAGTTTTATATAGTACAAGGGAAAGTGTTTACCAACGAGGAACTTGATGCTGTTGAACTGAAAGTGGAACGGCGCACCAAGCAGTACATTTTGATGGATCTTTTGAAAAAAGAAGGTAAGGAAGATGAGTTGAAAGCGTTCAGGCAAATGGCCGATAGTCGCGACACCGCAAATATCAGGCTTATAATCAATAAATACCGTAATGCCGTCGAAGCTCAATATATGCGTACCAAGCCTTTTAAACTTACAGAAGAACAAAGGCGCGTTTACACAACTGTCGGAGGAACACCTCATCTGGATGGAGCTTATACCGTTTTTGGCGAAGTGGTAAGTGGCATGGAAATTGTTGATCAGATCGCAGCAGTTGAAACGGACAAAAATGACCGCCCGATACAGGATATACGTATGACAATTAAAGTATTAAAAGAGAAGTAAATTAATCCGCCACTACAGAATTCCCGTATGCTCTCCGTCTCCTTTCATTCACTCTCCTTTTGCTCTTAGTTTCCTCGCCTTTCGCCTCTTATTACCCTGATTCACAAATCAAAATAAAATACCAAAAGCTGCGTTAAAACAACAAATCAATCTAAACAACATGAAGCGTTCATTCTTTTTAACCTTAACCCTTATTTTCCTTTTTATGATGGAACTCGATGCCCAGAAAGTAACAAAAGTGCTCATTCATACTGATTTAGGCGATATTACCGTTGCCCTTTTTAATGATACGCCGAAACACCGCGATAATTTTATAAGACTTGCGAAAAATGGCTTTTATAACGGCTCACCGTTTCACCGTGTTATTAAAGGTTTTATGATTCAAGGTGGTGGCCCGCCGGCAGGCGTACCCGAAATGAGCGACAGGGTTCCGGCT
>DYSN01000107.1 GCA_020718205.1 Draconibacterium orientale | reverse complement strand
TTGAACTGCACAACGAACGACCTTTTGCCAAAACAGGAGGGGCACCGCAGGGTCCAGATGGGATTACTTTTGATGAAAATGAAAACCTTTTTGTAACCGTATTTAACGAAGGCAAGATTAATATTTATTCTCCTGATGGAAGACTGATTAACTGGATTAAAACCGAAGGAAGCAGACCAACCAGTTGTGCATTTGACCCATCAGGGAAACTTGGATTGGTGGTTACTGAAGCACAACGTGGCGAGGTTCTTTCGTTCCCCGAAATTAAGAATGGGCTTCCCATTTTTTACAGATAAAACTAAAAACTTTAGAAAATGATAAAAAACTTATTCAATTTAAAAGGGAAAACAGCCATGGTTACCGGTGGGAGTCAGGGTATTGGAAAAGCTATTTCACTTGCCCTCGCCGAATACGGAGCCGATATTGTAATTAATTACTTGTCGGGCAAAGAATTAGCCCAAAAAACATATTTAGAGATAACCTCGATTGGCGTTAAATGCTCGCTCATCCAATGCGACCTTTCGCTGCTTGATTCAGCCAAAACTATTTCAGGGTTTCTTCAGGAAAACAACCTTGAAATTGATATTTTGGTTCTGAATGCCTCTGTCCAGGTTCGGAAACCGTGGATCGAGGTTACTCCCGAAGAATATGAGCTACAACTGAACACGAATTTCCGGGCTTCGCTTTTTCTTGTACAGGAACTTTACCCTTCGATGCAAAAGAAAAACTGGGGGAGAATACTAACTGTTGGCAGTGTGCAGCAGATTAGGCCACATCAGCAAATGATTGTTTATTCGGCCTCGAAGATGGCACAGGTTAGTATGGTGAAGAGTCTTGCCCCTCAATTCGCTCCTTTTGGTGTAACCATTAACAACATTGCCCCTGGCGCTATTTTAACCGGACGAAACGAGGAAGTACTGGCAGATGCAAAGTACAAAGCAATAGTTGAATCCAAAATTCCTGTTGGATATGTGGGAGAAGCTGAAGACTGCGCTTCACTTTCATTGATGTTGTGCTCCGATGCAGGACGCTACATTACAGGTCAGGATATGTTTGTTGATGGTGGAATGGGATTAAATGTGTAAATCATAGTAAATCAAAAATAATAAAAGTTATGAGTATAGAACAATACAAAAAAGAGGTTGGAATGATGAATCTCGAAAAATTAATTGAGTGGCGTGAAGGAATTTCTACTGCAAAATTTCCAATTTCTGACAAAGAGTTGCTCAGTCGTTTCGAACAGCTATATACAGGAGCAATTAATGATGTTTTACGCGAGTTCTGCCTGCTTGATCAAGCTCTTCCAGGACGAATTAAACCGTTGCGGGAATATCGTTCGGTTGCAGGATTTGCGTTTACTGTAAAAAGTGCTCCAAACGTAAAAATTCAGGGTGAAATGGAGTTCCGTACCCAAATGTTGGATGATATGCAGGAAGACGCATTTATTATGTGGGATACAAGTCGCGATGAAAAAGCTACACTCTGGGGTGGTGTAATGACGGCAACAGCGAAGCAAAAAAAACTAAAAGCTGCATGTATTGACGGAGGGATACGCGATACACACCAGATTTTAGAAGCTGATTTTCCGGTATTTTACGAATACAGGATTTCAAACGGAAGTCTGGGTCGCTGCCTGATTACTCATTATCAGATTCCAATCAGGATTGGCGATACAACAATTAAGCCCGGTGACATAGTGATTGGCGATATTGATGGAGTTTTAGTTGTGCCACGCGATATTGCCTATGATGTACTTATTCGGGCTGAAGAAATCAGGGATAATGAGAAAAAAATATTCGGATGGGTGAAAGAAGGACAAACTGTTCATGAGATTACCGAAAAAGGTGGATATTTTTAGGATAAAATAAACTTTTAGGGTTCAAAAACAATGATATTTTTTAAAAGATACAGATATTGAAGTATTAATATCTACTTTTAACAAAAAAAACAGTTATGGCTAAACAAATATTTTATACAATATGTATTCTTTTTGTTATCGTATTTCAAAATTTCGGTAACAACAGTTACTATGTAGCTTTAAATGGATCGGATAAGAATCCCGGAACAAAGCAAAAACCATTGGCTACTGTGCAAAAAGCCATTGATCTTGCTAAAACAAGCATTTCGAAAACAGATGTGTTTATACATGGTGGCGTTTATTATCTGAACAAGGGAATTCAAATTGACACTTACGACCAAAACAGTTCGCTAACATTTAGTGCCATGCAGGGGGAAGAGGTCGTATTTCATGGAGGTATTTCATTATCAGCAAAGGATTTTAGAAAAATTTCAGACCAAAAAGTAGGCAACCGCCTGCCAGCTGAAGTAAGAGATAAAGTTCTGCAAATTAATATAAAAAAATACGGAATACAAAAATTCGATGGAATAAAACACCACGGTTTTGGGATAATACCCGAACCGGCACCCAACGAGCTTTTTGTAAACGGACAGCCACAAACTATTGCTCGCTATCCCAATGATTCGACACTCAAAATTGGCAAAGTGTATTTCAAAGGCTCTGTCCCACGTGTGGGTGATTTTACGAATAAAGGAGCTATATTTGGTTTTCACGACAATCGTATTCTGAACTGGGCTAAAGCCGATGATGTTTGGATTCACGGCAAGTTTTCATACGGTTTCTGCGACGAACATCTCAAATTAAAGAATATTGATGCAGAAAAAAAAACCATTGAGCTATTGCAACCGCATTTATATGGTGTATTTACGGGCATGTTGGAATATGTAGATCCTGAAAAATCCGAAGAAAAAGCCGGTTTAACAGTACGTGGTTATTATGCTTATAATCTTTTAGAAGAAATTGACCAACCTGGCGAGTATTTTATCGACCGAAAAAACGGCATACTTTATTATTACCCTGACTACAATTTCAAAAATCAGAAAATTGAACTTTCAGTACTCGAAGAACCATTGCTTACAATCAAAAACAGTAAAAATATTGTTGTTAATGCAATAAAATTCACCTCAGGTAGAGGAATGGGAATTTTACTTGAAAATTGCGAAAGTGTTGATATACAAAATTGTAAACTTAACAGTTTTGGGACAGTAGCTATAAGCCTTGGACATCCACTTCGCAACAACACCAATGGATTTTTACAGGATGGTTCTCCAAAACAATGGCAGCATACCAGCGACAATTTTAATATTAATATTAAGTCCTGTGAGATTTTTAACACAGGTTGCGGTGGTGTAATTCTGGATGGTGGCAACCGTCGCACACTTGAGCCTTCGGGCAATAGGGTGGAATTCTGTTTATTTCAAAACACCGATCGTATAAATCAATCTTATTCTCCTGCTATAAAAATGTTTGGTGTAGGGCAGGTAGTGGCAAACTGCAGTTTTAAAAAAAACCGCCATCAGGCCATTAGCTTTTTGGGTAATGATCATGTTATTGAATATTGTCGTTTCGAAAATATCTGTTATGATGCCGACGATATGGGCGCTATATATACCGGTCGAGATCCTTCATCGCGTGGTACCGTTATACGATACAATTATTTCAAAAATATTCTGTCCAAAAGCCCACAAACAAGCATGTGTGGAGTTTATGTCGATGATGGTTCCGGAGGTGTCGTTGTGCACGACAACGTGTTTTACAAAACGGGGAATCCAGGACATTTCGGGAATTTCGGTGCTGTGTTTATAAACACTGGTTTCGATAACCGTATTTTTAACAACACTTTTATCGACTGCAAAACGGCCGTTGGTCATAATTCAGCTACTGAAAAGGATTGGTTGAAATTGCTTAACGGTCCACTGCTTCAATTCCGTATGTACGAAGATGTGAATGTACGCAGCGAGGTATACCGACAAAAATACCCCGAACTGGTTCAATACGAAAATAACACAAGCCGTCGGTTGAATTACATGGAGTACAACTGGCTTATAGGAACACAAATCGTTTCGTTTGGCGATTTTGCATTGCGCAAGAACACTTCGCTCTCTATCAGTCCACTTTCGCCCGAAGAATTCGACTACAGCACACTTAAAGTTAAATATCCGGATTTCAACATGCTCGATATTCAAAAAACAGGTCATTTTAAAAAATAATAAATTTCAGTTATGAAAATTGCAATTTTAGTTGTTGTATGCTTTTTTACTAACAATGTCCTTTGGGCACAGGATAAATTTGCTGACATTGGTACAGCTCGTTATAGCTCACGTACAAAATTGTTCGAAGCACAGGTTCCCGATTCGCTTACGGAAATAGTTTTACCACTCGAAAGCAATTGTAAAGCAGCGTTTAAGGAAGTAAAAAGTATTTCTACTTCTAAAGAATTGTATGCCGAACTCGATAAAATGCGCCATTGCTATGCTCCATTTATGCAAAATCTGGCTCCCAAAGTGGATGGAAAGCGACAAAAAACAATGCTCGATACTTTTCAGTGGCGTGTGGAAACAGAAGAAGACAAACAAAACTTCGGTTTGTTGTTGGAGGGTAAAGGCAATTGGAAAACTGTAAAAATTCCACATTACGGCGAACCACTTGGCAGAGCTACTACCTATTATTTCAAAGAAATTAAACTTGACAGCTCTGATTTGAAAAATAAGTTGCTGTATATCCATTTCAAAGGTGTGGATTATAAAACAACTATTTTTGTAAACAACAGATTTATTGGACAAAACGAAGGTTTTTTTGCACCTTTTGAATTTGAAATCGGAAGTTTTTTAAAACATGGGAACAACCGCCTACTTGTAAAAGTGGATAATGATTTTCCTACAACTTCGATGAAAGACGATAAGGGAAATACAGTTATCGGGGATAAAATTTATGCTGCTACAGGTCCCGGCTACGACGAGCCAAATCTCGGTTGGCATCACTGTCCACCAGCCATGGGTATCTATCAGGATTGCTATCTTGAAATACGCGAACAAATACATACCAACGATGTATTTGTTCGTCCCTTGCTTAAAGATTCTGTGGCCGAAGTATGGCTCGAAATCAACGATTTGAACCCTTATCCTTCCGAGATAAAAGTGGAGTTTTCTATTTTCGGGCAGAATTTTAAGGATACAGTGATATTCAATTTTCCTTACAAACCACATTCGGTACATGTGCCTGGTGTTGGCGATTTTACCAAACCTACAGATTGGCAAAAAATAAATTTGAAAACGGGTTATGGAGTTAACCAATTCAGAGTGTCGCTCCCAATGGGCAAGTACAGGTTATGGTCGCCGGATGAGCCTTGGCTGTATCAGTTGCAGGTAAAAATTTTAAACAACGACAACAAATTACTCGATATAGCTGCCCAGCAGTTTGGTATGCGAAGTTTTACACAGGATACCGTGAATATACCCAAAGGAAAATTCTATTTGAACGGAGAAATGATTCGTTTGCGGGGAGCTAATACCATGGGACACGAACAACAATGCGTGATGCGCAAAGACTGGAATCAGTTACGCGACGACATTTTGCTTGCAAAACTGGCTAATATGAACTTTTTACGGTTTACACAACGCCCCGTCCAGTCCGAAGTGTACGAAATGTGTGATAAATTAGGATTATTAAATCAAATAGACCTGCCTTTTTTCGGCACAGTGCGTTTTAATAAATTTGCCGAAGCAGTAAAGCAAGCAGAAGCAATGGAAAGATTGGTACGTAGACACCCTTCGACGATTATGGTAACTTACATCAACGAACGTTTCCCGAACGGCGAAGGCTTGCCACAGCGAAGTATCAACAACTCCGAAGATTACTACAAATTGTTCAAAGCGTTGGATCAAGCTGTGCTGTATTCAAATCCCGACCGCGTAATAAAAGCTGGCGACGGCGATTACGATCCACCATCGCCCGGATTGCCCGATTACCACAATTATAACATTTGGTACAATGGTCACGGACTTGGCTTGGGCGAAATGTATAAAGGTTATTGGCTACCTGTGAAAAAGGATTGGGCTTATGCTTGTGGTGAATTTGGCTCCGAAGGTCTCGATCCAATTAATGTAATGTATAAATACTACCCAAAACATTGGTTACCTATAAATAAGGAAGACGAAAAAAAATGGACAGCGAACCGAATACCCAAAGCACAAACACACAATTTTCATTACATGTGGTACAATACACAAAACACGCTGGCCGACTGGGTGCAAGCCAGTCAGGATTATCAAGCACGTGCTACAAAATTTGTTACCGAATCGTTTCGCCGAAATAACAAGATGATGTCGTTTGCCATCCATCTTTTTATAGATGCATGGCCTGCTGGATGGATGAAAACCATTATGGATGTGGATAGACAGCCCAAAAAGGCATTTTTTGCGTATCGTAATGCCCTTGAACCACTTATGATTTCGTTGCGTAGCGACCGCGATAAGTTTTTTGCCGGCGAAACAACCAAGGTTGAAATTTGGGTGAGTAACGATAAAAACACGGTTCCCGATAATCTTGCATTATATTATCTGATAGAAGATAAAATCGGAAAAGTCATTTCGTCGGGACAAACAAAGGTAAACTGTCCGCTGAATGGTGCCGCATTTCAGGGATATGTGCGTTTGAAGCTTCCTGAAGTTAGGATGCGTACAACTTACATGCTGCGTGCTGCATTGCTTGACAAATCAGGAAAAAGCATTTGTCAAAATAAATTTGAAATTACTGCTTTCCCAAAACCTATTGTAAATAAACAAAAGATTTTTGTTTCAGAAAACTTTAATGCACGACTAAAGAATGAAATTGCAAAAGCTGGCTTTCGAACGGTTGACAATTTAACTTCAGCAAGTGTAATACTAATTGACGATTACAAAAGTTATATTGCTGATAGCTCTACAATAAATCAATTAGTTCGGAAAGGTAAACTATTAGTATTCTCAAAACTTAATACAGGAGTATACAAATTTGCAAACACCAGCTTAGAGGTTAATAATACTACAATGGGGAAATACTATTTTGTATCTCCAAATCTTTCACATCCTGTATTAAACGAATTTCAACAATTTGATTTCAACAATTGGTACTGCGACAAAACGGGAATGATAAGTCCGATACTTGCACATACTTTCCAAGCAAATGGATGGACGCCAATTGTTAAAACAGGCAATTCGAATTCGATAGAGGATAATGGGGTGGTAATGGCTACGGGTGAAATTAAATATGGCAAAGGTATGATTCGCTTAAACCTGATTGACCTGAATGATAAACTGCTTTTTAATCCTACAGCTATGATTTATTTGAATCAACTATTAAATAATTGACAATGAACACGATAAGGTAAAGATTCCTTTGCCAAATGGCAAAAAACTTACTATATAACCATAAAGGCAGTCGGAAAAGTGAAATCTATAAAATTGCTTGGCTATTCTGCTTTGGTAAAATTCACACAAAAAGGCGGTAATGTTAGCATCTTTGCTCCTGCTTTCAATCATAACAAAATAAAATCGAATTACGCAAGGGCTTTTAAACTCGAAAGAGCTTGTGCCAACCAATAAAATCTGAATTATCATTATTAAATACTGGAAAAAAATGACACAATTACTGTTGCAATTTAAAAAAATACTGGTCGTATTATTTATCATTAACGCAAACACTGCTTTTGCAGGGACTATAAACGAAGCCCTAAATCTAATAGAGCGTGTACTGCCTGGAAGTTCAATGAATTTTGTATTGAAGCAAATTCCTATGGAAAACGAGAAGGATGTGTTTGAAATTGAAGCTGCTAACGATGGCAAAATAATACTCAGCGGTAACAATGCTGTTTCAGTTGCAACTGCGTTCAATTGGTATTTAAAATACTACCTGCATTTGAGTTGCGATTGGCAGGCTGTAAAGCCACTTTCGTACAATGGCGAATTTCCGGCACCGAAAAACAAAGTTCGTCGGGTGAATAAGGCTGAAGAACGCTTTTTTAACAATACCTGCACTTTTGGTTATACCTACCCGTTTTGGAACTGGGAAAAATGGCAACGCATGATCGATTGGATGGCTATGAACAGCATCAACCGACCACTTATGCAGGCAGGTCAGGAATATATCTGGTTGGAGGTTTGGAAATCGTTCGGACTAACTGACAGTGAGATAAAATCGTATTTCACAGGTCCGGCGCATTTGCCGTGGCATCGCATGGCCAATATAGATAGCTGGGGTGGACCGCTTCCCGATTCGTACATCAACGGACAAATGACTTTGCAAAAGCAAATTTTGAAACGTTCGCGCGATTTGGGCATGAAACCCATTCTCACGGCTTTTGCCGGACATGTGCCACAACAATTAAAACGCATTTATCCGAATGCCAATATTAAACAAATCAAACCCGGCTGGGGTGGTTTTGATAAACCCTATGCAACCTGGTTTCTTGACCCGAAAGAAGAGCTTTTCGAACAAATTCAAATACGTTTTCTCAAAGCTCAACGTAAAATTTTCGGAACAGATCATCTTTACTCTACCGACCCTTTTAACGAAATTGACCCACCAAGCTGGGAACCTTCGTATCTGGATAAAGTGGGTAAAACCATTTACAACAGTATGAATAAAGTGGATAAAAAATCGGTTTGGTATCAAATGACCTGGACATTTTTGTTCGATAGTGTTCACTGGACTGCCCCACGCCTCGAAGCGATGATAAAATCAGTGCCGAGCGGGAAGTTGGTGTTTTTGGATTACGCATGTGAATTGCGTGAGCTATACAAAAAAACCGACAACTTTCACGGAGCTCCTTTCGTGTGGTGTTATCTGGGAAATTTTGGAGGAAATACTCATTTGGCTTCGCCAATGCGCATGGTGGATAAACTAATTTCCGAAAGTTATAAAGTCCCGAATATGAATGGATTGGGGCTTACCCTCGAAGGAATAAATGTTAACCCCGTGATTTTTGAAATGGTGCTTGAACATAGTTGGTACGACGATTTTAAACAGGATAACTGGCTTGCTGCTTACAGTGCCCGACGCACACAGCAACAAGATCCAATGGTTCTGAAAGCTTGGGAGATGCTAAACAAAACCGTATTTGTGGACTCCTCGCTCGGATTGTGGAACCATAGTGTGGTTTTTCAGACACCACCTCTACTCGATTTGAAACACAGCTACTGGAGTACGGATCCAAAAATTAAGTACAGAAATACCGACCTTGCCAATGCTATTGAAGTAATGATAAAAGCAAATGATACGTCAAAAAAATCAGACAATTATGCTTATGATGTGGTGAATTTAACACGTCAAACACTTGGAAATCTGGGCGCTGTTGTTCATGGTCGAATGGTGGAAGCCTATAAGGCAAAGAACATACGCAAGTTCGAAAAACATGCTGCCGATTTTCTTGAGTTAGGTCAGGATATTGATGTATTGTTGGGTACAAGGCACGAATTTCTTTTGGGAACATGGCTTGCTAATGCCCAAAAGTGGGGTGCTAATGCGGAAGAAAAAGCCTATTATGAGCGAAATGCCCGCGAAATTATCACTATCTGGCACAAAGGTGGCAGTGTACTCACAGATTATGCTAATCGTCAGCTAAATGGCTTAATGCGAACTTATTACATGCCGCGTTGGGAAAAATACATTGAATTGATGAAGCAATCACTACTCGAAGATAAACCCATCGATGAAGCTGCTTTTATTCAATGGAGAACGACTTTTGAGCAAGACTGGGTTGATAAACAACAAAATACATTCATCACTCAACCACAAGGAAGTGCTGTGGAAACAGCCATTAAACTTTTTGAGAAATACAAAATTCACTTAATCAGCGATTATTACGCCTTGTAACAATTAAAACTTTAAATCATGAAATCCAAAATTTTTCCCATTTTGCTTGTAATCGCTACGAGCCTTTTCGGACAAACAACACAAGTGAACTCACCCGATGGAAATATCCGAGTTGAAATTTCATTAAAAGAGAAAGTGTATTATTCAGTTTTTTTCAAAAACGAACGAGTACTTGAAGCGTCGCCCATTTCAATGACTTTAACTGACAAAACATTAGGAACTAATCCCCTAATTCTGAATTCACAAGTACAACAAGTAAATGAACAAATTAAGACGGTTTGGGGCACCCGAAACACGATAGCTGATAATTACAACCTCCTTTCTATCAACTTCGAAGGAAACTATCGTTTGGAGTTTCGCACTTATAATCAGGGTGTTGCGTACCGCTTTGTTACTTCGCTCAAAGAAAAGCAGATACAGGTTAAAAACGAAGAAGTTGCTTTTCGGTTTAATTTTGGGGTAAATGCGTGGATGACCGTTGGTCAAAGTTATGAGTCAAATTACAAAAAAACCAAACTCGATGTGCAGGAAATGATTAATTTCAATAATGCTATCAATAAAATTTATTTACCCATTGTAGTACAGGCTACTCCCAATGTAAAAGTCTGGATTTCGGAAGCCGGACTTTACGATTATCCGAGTTTATTTCTCGACAGAGGCAACGATTACGAAAATTTCCTAAATGGCACTTTCGAAAAATATGCACTTACTACTAAAACGGGAGGATTCTCAAATTATGCGCATATAACCGACCAGAAAGCCGATTATATTGCAGCTACTGCTGGCTCAAGAGAATTTCCATGGCGTTTGATTATAATTTCGGATGACGACCGCACATTTGTTGACAACGATATGGTGTACTTACTCTCAAAACCTACGGCTATAAAAGAAACCGATTGGATAAAACCCGGCAAAGTGGCGTGGGATTGGTGGCACGATTATGTGGTGGAGGGCGAAAATTTCCGTGGCGGTGTGAATACGCAAACCTATTTGTATCATATCGATTTTGCAGCTAAATACGGACTGGAATATATTTTGATAGATTGGTTATGGACTGATAAATATGACCTTACGCTCATTAGTCCTGATGTAGATATTAAAAAAATTACAGAATACGCACGTTCAAAAAATGTTGATGTTATTGTCTGGTGTCCGGGTCATACGCTTCACCGCCAATTGAATAAGGCGCTCGATTTGTTTGCGTACTACGGTATTGCAGGCGTGAAAGCCGACTTCTTTGGACGCGAAGACCAAACAGGAATAAAAATGTACGAAGATATTGCACGTGCTACTGCCGAGCGAAACATGTTGATTGATTTTCATGGTGCTGCAAAACCTACCGGATTGTCGCGCACTTATCCAAATGTAATTAACTATGAAGCTATAGCTGGTAACGAATGGAATAAATTAAATTCAGATAAAGTTACATTAAACCACAAAGTAATGATTCCATTTATGCGTAGTTCGCAGGGTCCTATGGATTTTACACCTGGTGGCATGCGTAACCTCCAATCAGGGCATAATTTGCATTTTACTCTTCCATCTGTTCATGGTACCCGTAGCAACGAAATGGCACTTTATGTACTTTACTTTGAGCCACTTGCAATGCTCTGCGATGCGCCTTCGGTTTATAATCGCGAACCCGAAATTACCCGCTTTATTGCTCAAATTCCAACTACATGGGACGATAGCCGTGTACTCGAAGCTAAGTTTGGCGAATATGTGGTTATTGCCCGCAAAACCAAAAACACGTGGTATGTGGCAGGCATTACAGGTGAAAATATTCACCAAGCAAAACTCGATTTAAGTTTCGTTGGTAGTGGTACATACAAAGCATCCGTTTTGAAAGATGGATCGAATGCCGACCGTGTGGGAACGGATTACTTATTAAGTTCAGATAAAATTGACACAAATAAACCTTTTATTATCAATATGGTAAATGGAGGTGGATTTGTTTTGAAAATTGATATGGAATAAAAGAATCCTATACGCTTACAATTGATTATTTGGGCGGCAGTATTTCCGAACATGGTGGTTGGCGTGTCTTGTCGCAGGAAACAATAAAAAAATCATTTCCAAAACTAATAATACGTGAAATAAACGCTACCATTGGTGGCATAGGCGCGGATTTACTTTTTGTCGAATTTGCCGTGAACGATGATGGTATGCTGACCGATAAAATTCAAAATAGTATTGAAAGCATTATCCGACTTACTAAAGGGGCTAATGCGCTGCCTGAAGCCTGAAAATACTACAAAATGGTAGCGTTGTGAACCGCGTGACAACAATTGGATTTTAGAGCGTTCCAAAGGCATATACGATTATTGCAAACAAAATGGTTTGAAATTTAAGTATCAAACCTTAATTTGGGGCTCTACTTATCCGCTTTGGTCCGATTTGCTTAAAACAGATGCCGAGCTGAAAATGGCTGTTGAGGATTGTATACGCAAAGTCGGCGAAACATTTCCTGAAGCCGATTTTGTGGATGTCGTAAACGAGCCTCTGTTTGGACACGATGCTCCATTTTTTCGACGTGCGTTGGGTGGCATGTACGATTTGTACGGTATCGTTTGGGATTGGGTTATCTGGTCGTTCGAGCAAGCTCGCAAAGCCTTCCCCAACTCCAAGTTGTTGATTAACGATTTTAATATCTTGAAAAAATAAGCACAATATCAAACGATACAGTGAATTAATTTCTCATCTCCGTAAACGCAATTTAATAGATGGTATTGGATGTCAGGCACATTGGATTGAAGGACGTAGTGGCGAGAATGTCAAACAGGGACTCGACAGCTTAGTCAGTCTTAATACTGGTTTGGATATTTGCGTTTCGGAACTCGAATTTAATATCAAAGACGACAACGAGTAACTGCAAAAGATGAAAGAAATATTTCCCGTACTTTGGGAATATCCCGCTGTGAAGGGTATCACCTTTTGGGGCTACAAACACAGTTGGCTAGGCAAAAATGGCGTTTTGGTATGCGATGGCATCGACCGTTCGGCAATGACATGGTTGAAATCGTATATTTCGAAATAAATAATTAGTTTTTTAAGTTTACAAGGGATTGTCCGAAAGTTTTAAATTTTCGGACATTCTTTTGTTTTAGAGATTACGGAGTTTATAATTTGTTCTCTATACACTTATTTGTTCAAAAATAGGTACAACATCGTTCATTATTGAATTTTAC
>DYSN01000236.1 GCA_020718205.1 Draconibacterium orientale | reverse complement strand
ATTAATTGTTTGTTTTTAAAATGGTTCAACAAATAAATCTGTCCCCTTTTCCCCCCGCCAAAAAAAAACTGCAACCAACGAAATCTATATTTTTGGAAAGGAACCAAAATCATGCCCAATTCTGAACAAATTGAAACTCTCAAGACTCACATTAGAGAATATCTTGATGATGGAGTTATTAGTGAAAAAGAGGAATTTGCGATTCTCTTTTTTGGACTTGAATCCGGTTTTGAAGAGAAAGAGATTGCTGATCTTATTGGACAAGTAGAGAATGAAATGGGGCTTGATGGCCAAAATTCTGGCTTGATGCACTTGAAGATGCTTGCCAAAAAATTCTTGAGTAATGATGGGGTTATTGACGACAATGAACTCTTTATCTTACAAGCTACTGCGAGAAAACTGGGTATGAACGAATCTCAGGTAGGGGAGATCGTCGCTCACATCAATAAACGACATGGCATGGTTTCCAAACCTGACGTGGTTAAAACTGAATCTGAGCGAGAATCGCCTAATTCTGACCAAATCGGTCCCATACCGAACGCCAAGCCATTCTCCCCAACAATACAAAAAGCATTGATTTCAGTAGCGGTCATCCTTCTTGGCATTGGCCTCTTTTGTCAATTTTCCAACAAGCTAAATTTGAATGCTGACGATGCCAAGAATAAACATGCACAACCATCTAAACTCATATATCGCACTGTTATATTTGATAAATACGTCGTGGCAGGAAACTCATATATGGAGAAAAATGGAAAATTTTCAAAAGGTTTTATCCGCTATATTAAGGGGGAGGCGGATGTATCCTTTGACCTGTCAAAATTCAAGGTGGAGCCAGATGGCTCACTTTCTTATATTGGCGAGAAGATAGAAGATACAGAAGGTTCTTCAAGCGCTGTGCTTCCCTACACTATAGATGTAAGGGTTAAGGAAGAAAATAAATATGATGTATATGAAATTCAGCCAACCCCAATCACCCATGAGGAAGCAAAGGTTATCGGCACAGCGGTTGGAGCGATTGCAGCGGTAGGAGGTGGATATATAGGGATGCAAGCCGGAGGCATCTTAGGAAAAGCTATTGCCGTATTTCAACCTCAGCTTAAATTTGCAGGCGGGGCCGGGGCATTGGCGGGTGGTGTCTTAGGGGCAGGCGCTGGAGCCTATGGAGGCTATGCCCTTTGCGGAAATTACCTGACCGGAGTCCAGCTTTCAAGCGACATTACCGAACAAGAGAAACAGAATATCACCAAAACGGCTGAACAACTCATTGCGGCAGAGCTTCTTTTTGACCCTGACCTGCAACAAGAATTTACAAAAGCATTTCTCAAGTATATGAAGGAGTTGTATCGTGGACAACAGCCGGATATCCATTTAACAGAAGGTAAATTCATTAATATCAAAACCCAGTAATGATAGAAAAGGAAGATATAATGTTAAAAAAGATTCGTGATTTTCTTGCGTCAAATCGTGGACGAGGGATGGTCTACGGTGTAATCATTTTATCCAGTTTTATATTTGCATACTTATCCTTTCAGTCGTTTCAAGAAAAGAAAAACAAGGTGGTATTGCGGCCTACCCAACTGAATATTTTAGAAATTATTGACACAAACAAGCTTGTTGTTGCGCAACATGGGGTTGATTATTTCATAAACACCGGAGATTATGTCGCCGTAGTCCCCTACACCGTAAAAGCAGGATTCACTCTTGGCGATAACCTTAATTCGTATATAACCCGGGAGGGAGACACCACGGTCGTACGTCTACCTAAACCAGAAATATTGTCTGTCACAACAAGTGACAATGCCAAGCCAATTGTCGTTAAAGATGGTAATCCAGACCCAGGGTTAATAAAGGCCATGCGTATTTTTGGAGAAAATTACGCAAAGGACATTGCCTTACAGCATAATATTCTTGAGGTAACCAGGAAACGAGGAATTGATGTGTTGACATCAACAGCTACCACTTTGGGTATAGGTGAAAACATCCGTGTCGAAGTCGAACCTGCTGACCCGGAACCACAGAAAGATACGATTGAAAATGATTTCCTGCCAATTCAAGTGACTGTCCCCAAGGATTTCTTAAATAAATATGAAATATTTGCTGCAAAAAAAGGTGAGACGCTTGGCGCAGATAGTTTCAAGATTTATCATAAAAATGCATCAGGGCCGTCTGAATTTGCTGGATTTGTTAGGGTTTATCAAAGGGAAACTGGCTCAAGATCCCAGAAAGATAAAAAACGTTTTTTTGACCCCCTTCATCCTGACAAGATATTTGGCTTGTTATCTCACGACGTCGATAAAAAACATATAGATTTTTTCATGCATACCGGGGATAGGTTATATCGGATTAGGTTTGTAGGCAGTTCAAAAAAAGACTGC
>DYSN01000235.1 GCA_020718205.1 Draconibacterium orientale | reverse complement strand
TAGTGTCTCATAGAAAACTCATAAAATACATATTGTCAACAAGTTACTGTTGAAAACTTTATTGAATCTTTAGCTGGTTTTATTTGCAAAAACCAATTAAAATACAGAAATTCAATTCATTAACGAATTGAGATTTGTTTTTTAAGAGGCTTTAATCAAAAAGATTCAAATATGAGAAATAGATTCGAACAGCAATATTCAATTGGGCAAAGGTTGATAGAAGAAACTCCCATTAACATCAAAAGCAAAGAAAAGCTTGACCAATTGGTTACGGCCCTAAAAGCCATTTACCTGCATCCGGAATACAACCAAAGGATATTTGACATAATGGAAAAATATCTAACCGCCGGGAAACGCAGGACGGGGAGAAAGGGAATGGATCTGTGGAGCATTTTTGTTTTGAGCCAGGTGCGCCTCTGCCTCAATATGGGTTATGAGTGGATACACAACCTGGCAAACAACCACCTGTCCATTAGGTGGTTAATGGGTGTGGAAACAGAATATGGCTATAGCCGGGTAGAGTTTAGTTATCAGAACATTTACGATAACGTTACTTTGATAAGCGACGAAATGGTAAAAGAAATCAATTCCGTGGTATTGGAGTTTGGCCATGGCGAGGTGTTTAAAAAAAAAGGAACGGAAGCATTGCACTTAAAGACGGATAGCTTTGTGGTTGAGAGCAATGTCCATTTCCCAACGGATTATAACCTGTTGTGGGACTGCTCCCGGAAATGTATGGATGTTGTTTATAAATTTTTAAACAAGCACAAAAACATTAAAGGCTGGCGGAAGATCAAAGACTGGAGGGCCGAACTCAAAGGCCTGATGCGGGAACTGGGAAAAGCCACGGCATCAGGCGGGCCGGGGAAAGAGGAACGGGTAAAAAAGGCAGCCTACAGGTACATTACTAAAGCATCTGTGTTTTATTCAAAATTAGAAAAAGAATTGCCATTGTTTCCAATAAACGATATGGGTGACTTAGGACTGGTGCTTTCATTGGAATATTTTATGGTACTGTTAAAAAAGCATATCGAACTGGTTGACAGGAGGATATTAAAAGGTGAAACCATCCCGCATAGTGAAAAGATGTTCTCAATATTTGAAACTTATACCGAGTGGATAAAAAAGGGGAAATCCAGGCCCGATGTGGAACTGGGCAAGAAATTGTCAATAACCACCGATCAGTTTCACTTAATTGTGGATTATCAGATAATGGATGAAGAACAGGACAGGGATATTGTAATAGAACTGGCAGACAGGTTATTGCAATTATACAAAATACAATCATGGAGCTTTGACAAAGGCTACTGGGGAAGAGAAAACAAGCAACTGCTCCAATTGGAAATACCCCAGGTAATAATGCCAAAACTTGGCAGAAGGACAAAACAGGAGGAAGACGAAGAGCAAAGCCGGTCTTTTAAGAAATTAAAAAACAAGCACAGTGCCATTGAATCAAACATCAATGAACTTGAACACAGGGGTTTAAACCGATGCCCGGATCGCAGCTTAAAAAATTTCACAAGATACATTGGACTGGGCGTTTGTGCCTATAACCTCAGAAAAATAGGCGCAGAAATCCTGAATCAGCAACGGGATGCAGCAATAAAGCAAGAGTCAAAGATAGCTGCATAAAAACCCAAATTTAAAGGGTGGGATACCTACAACCAAAAATCATATATTATGTTTAATAGATGCTTTTTAGCTCCTGTTTTCTGAAAATAATTGATTTTACCTTGTAAAATAGTGTGGTTTTTTATGCTCCGGGCTTTTATTTAATTTTACAGAATATATTCAATTCTAAAAAATGAGAGTTTTCTAAGAAACACTAGTTATAATATACTATGATGTTTCAATATTTTTAGCAGGATAGGATTGTCCGGTTATTTTTGTGACCAATGAATCAATAACTTTTGTATCGCCGGTTGAATAGAATTCTAAGTTGACTTCTGCTGAATTACTTTGCAATCCAAGTTCCATGAGTATATTTTCAACCCTTACGGCTATTGCCGGTGCCGGATCAATAATCTGGATGGAATCTGGAACTATCTGCTTCAGCAACGGAATAAAAAATGGATAATGGGTGCAACCCAACACAATTTGGTCAACCCCGGCACCAATCATGGGATTAATATAATGACTTAACAAATGGTGTGCTTTTTCCGATTCAAACTCATTGTTTTCAACCAGTTCAACCAGTCCTTCGCCAACTTGAATCAGGGTGTCAACTCCTTTAGCATATTTCTGGCTTGTTTCTTTGAATAACCTTCCTTCAAAGGTTCCTTTAGTAGCCAATACACCAATTTTTCCGGTAGTAGTATTTACGGCTGCCGGTTTAACGGCGGGTTCCATGCCCACAAACGGCAAGCTGAATTCCGCCC
>DYSN01000234.1 GCA_020718205.1 Draconibacterium orientale | reverse complement strand
GAGAGAATTGTCTCTTGTCCATGGAGTGAATTTACGAAATATTAAAAAATCGCAATACAGCTCAGACGTCTTGATGCAGTATCTTCCTGTTATTCTATTTTATTTTTGGTTAGCTACTATTTTCAGAGAAGAGTATGATAAAATTGACGAAAATCGGGGGGACGGACTGTTTTTTGAATCATGCTCTTTTTGAGCTTATTGAGGAATCACCTGATACCTGTATCACCATGTCAAATGGGAACCGTTATCTCGTTCTTGAGTCGGGTCAACAGATACAGGAAAAAATTATTGCTTTAAATGTGAATATCCTGCAACGGGCAGGAAATACAGGGCACGTCATGCCATTATAAGAAATAATGGTGTCAACAGGATGGTGTATCCAACCTTGAAACTTGTTCGCCAAATAATCAGAATGCGGCAATACCTGTTTTATGTGGAGTATTTTGAGAAGGGTCTCAACTTGCTATGTATAACCTTGCTGAGTCTATTTTATAATTTTTTATTATTATCCCAGTAGAATATTGTCACCATGGATCTCGCAACAATATTAGGCATAGTCATCGCCTTTGGGGCATTGCTCGGCGGCAATATCCTTGAAGGCGGCCATATTTCGTCACTTATTCAACCGACAGCATTTCTTATCGTGGGGGGGGGTACCTTTGGCGCAGTATGTGTTTCTTTCCCAATGAGAGATCTGCTGAATGCTCTGAAAAATGCTAAAACATTGTTTTTTCACGGTGATCCGGATTTGCACAAGATCATCCAGGATCTTGCATCGTATTCCGATATGGCTCGCCGTAACGGGTTACTTGCCCTCCAACCTTTGATTAATGAGTCGGCGAACGATCCCTTCAAGACAAAGGCTTTACAGCTTGTGGTTGATGGTGCTGATCCTCAGCAGTTCAAAGACTTCATGGAGATTGAGTTGATGGCGTTTGAGGCCTCCGGCAAGGGGGTTGCCGAGGTTTTTGAAGCGGGGGGTGGTTTTTCTCCAACCATTGGTATTATCGGTGCGGTTTTTGGCTTGATTCATGTCATGGGGAACTTGAACGATCCATCCAAGCTGGGGCCCGGTATTGCGGTGGCATTTGTTGCTACCATTTATGGTCTGGTGATTGCTAATATTTTCTGTCTTCCTGCTGCCACCAAGCTCAAGAAAAACCTGAAACGAAAGGTTTTGGCCAAGACTCTTATTATTGAGGGCCTTCTTGATATTCAGTCCGGGATGAATCCCCGCCTTATTGTCATGAAGCTTGAAGGATTTATTGCGGCGGAGGGTGCTGGGAAGCCGAAGGGCGAGGAATCCTCCAAATGAGCCGGAAAAAAGAAGAGCACGAGAAGGAGCCGAACCATGAGCGCTGGCTGGTCTCCTATGCCGATTTTATCACCCTGCTGTTTGCCGTATTTGTTGTGCTCTATGCCATGTCACAGGTTGACAAGGCAAGGGTGGCGAAGGTTATAGCGTCGACCAACGAGGCCTTTGGGGTAGCTAAATCTTCTTCCGCCCCTGTTTTTAATGTGATTGATTCTGATTCCGCCAACCTTGTTCCCATGCCGGATCCGTTGAAACAAAAGACCACTGTTCCTGATTCCAGTACCAAGCAAAAGAGAAAAATTGCTCAGCTCTTAAAAGATAAAACTTCTATTGACAAGGACTTCGAGGCTCCTATCCTTGAGACTGCCCAGGAAGGTACGGCAAAAAGGATAGAAGAAAAGAAAAAAGTCAGGGCAGAGGAGCAGGATTTTAAGAGGATCAAAGAAAATATAACAGATTTTCTTCAGGAAAAAGGGGCTGTTGATAAGGTAAGTATGGAGATTGGCCCACGGGGTTTGGTTATCAGCCTAAAAGATACGGAGTTTTTTGATTCGGGGAAGGCCGTTGTACGGCCGGACTCCATGGTGCTTCTTGATAATATTTCAGCCGCAATTGGTCAGTATTCCAATAGGGTACGTATAGAAGGGCATACCGATAATGCACCGATTAAAACATCCCTGTTCCCCTCAAACTGGGAGCTTTCCACGGCGCGGGCGACCAATATCGTGCATTATTTAGTGGAAACGCATTCAGTTCCTCCCGAAAGATTGTCAGCAACAGGGTATGGCGAATACCGACCCATTGCCGATAATATTACCCTGGAAGGACGACAAAAAAACCGGCGTGTTGATGTGGTGTTGCTTTCTGAAGCTGGAGAGCAAGGAGAACCGATTCTTGAGCCGCAGTTGGAATGAAGACGAGCTTTTTCTTGGGGATATCCTTGTTGACTGCGGGTGAGGCAAAAAATAGGCTCCTCGCTGTTTTGAGCGGGTAAATCAAAAGAGCCGATTAGCGTGAAACTGTTAGCCTACAACGGCTAAGGTTTTCGGGTACTCACAAAAAAA
>DYSN01000233.1 GCA_020718205.1 Draconibacterium orientale | reverse complement strand
ACAATTCATAATTACAATTCATAATTAACAATTAATAATTAATAATTAATAATTAAAAAAATGAATCGTATTTTATTTAAAGCAATGTTGGTTGTTTTTGTGTTTTCGATGGTTGCATCGTGCATGGAAGAGCCTTATTCGCTTGAAACAGCGCAGATTTTTACAGATAATATGGTTTTGCAGCAAGGAGCGGAAGTTCCAATTTGGGGAGTTACCAAAGCGGGCAAAACGGTTGATGTAACTTATGGAACGCTTTCAGCCAAAGCTGAAGCCGATGAGAATGGGAAGTGGTTGGTAAGGCTTCCGAAACTTTCGTTGGGCAAGCCCGATAGTCTTGTGGTAAGTTCGGGCAAACAACGTAAGGTGTTTCGCAATGTGGTAGTTGGCGAAGTATGGTTGTGTTCGGGTCAATCGAATATGGAAATGAGCGTGGGTTGCACGTGGGCAAGGGTAAACGACTCAGAGAAAGAAGTGAGCGAAGCCAATTATCCTGATATTCGCTTGTTTACGGTGAATAGAGGCACCTCGTTTAGTCCGGTGGATACGCTTTCGAGCAAGGGCTGGTTGGTTTGTACGCCTGAAACGGTTGCGGACTTTTCGGCAGTGGGATACTTTTTTGGTAGAGAAATCCACAAAACTCAAAATGTGCCTGTTGGTTTGATTCAGGCGGCTTGGGGCGGAACCATAGCCGAAGCGTGGACAAGTGCCGAAACGTTGAAAAATTTGCAAGACTTTACTCAGATAGTAGAACAAATAGAAAATTTGCCTACCGACAAAGAGAGTTTAGCCAAAAGATATGAGCAAGACAATGAGCTGATGTATGCGGAAATGGCGAAAGCTGACCCAGGCATAAAAGGCGAAGATACTTTGTTTGCGGCTGCAGATTTAGATGTTTCGGGTTGGATAAAAATGAAAATACCCGGCATGTGGGAACAAACCGAAGTAGGGGCTTTTGATGGGGCAGGTTGGTTTAGAATGAGTGTGAATGTTCCTAAAAGTCAGTTGGGTAAAGATTTGGTGCTTTCGGTAGCTCCGCCAGATGATGCCGACCAAACTTGGTTTAATGGAGTTAAAGTGGGGGAGAGCAAGGAATGGAAAGTGGTAAGAAAATATAAGATTCCGGCAAAATTGGTGAAGGAAGGTAAGAATATTATAACTGTTCGTTTGCTCGATTTTCAGGGCGATGGAGGATTTATGGGCACTAAGGACGATTTTACCTTGTCTTCTGCCGATGGTTGGAGTGTGAATTATGCAGGCGAAGCGTTGTTTGCATTGGGTTATAATAAGCAGGACGTGAAAACCTTACCTTTGGCTTTGGGCAATCCGAATATTCCAACGGTTTTGTACAATGCTATGTTAAAGCCAATTATTCCGTATTCGATAAAAGGAGCAATTTGGTATCAAGGCGAGAGCAATGTGGGAAAAGCGTATTTGTATCGGACTTTGTTTCCGGCAATGATAACCGATTGGCGCAAGCAATGGCAACAAGGCGATTTTCCGTTTTTGTTTGTTCAGTTGGCTAATTATTTGCAGCGCAATGCTGAGCCGATGGAAGATGCTTGGTCTGAACTTAGGGAGGCACAATTGTTTGCACTAAAATTGCCAAATACCGGAATGGCTGTTACGATAGATATAGGCGACGGAAACGATATTCACCCCGCTAACAAACAAGATGTTGGCTTGCGGTTGGCTTTCAATGCGCGTGCAAAAGTTTACGGCGAGAAAATTTCATTTTCGGGACCTATTTACCAATCGATGCAAATAGATGCGGGCAAAATAATTGTTGCGTTTGACCACATTTATGAAGGTTTGAAGGCATCTGATGGTGGAAAGTTAAAAGGTTTTGCCATTGCCGGCGAAGATAAGAAATTTGTTTGGGCAGATGCCGAGGTAGTAGAAGGCAAATTGGTGGTGAGTTCGCCCAAAGTAAAAAATCCGGTTGCTGTGCGCTATGCTTGGTCGCCCAATCCGGAATGTAACTTGGTCAATTCGGTCAATTTACCTGCTTCGCCGTTTAGAACCGACAAATGGAAAGGAGTTACACAGTTAATTGATAATTAAGATATATACTAATTTGAAAATTTGAAAATGAATTAATTTGAAAATTATAAACTATAAATCAAATAATTACAAATATCAACTTCAAAGTTTTTAAAACAATTTAGTATATATTTTTAGTTGAGAATAAGCTGGTATTAATATGCCGGCTTATTTTTTTTGTAGGGTTTGGTTTTTATCTTGTTTTTTATATTAGGCATTTGTTCTTGATGTAGTTATGTGAAGAAACTTTGTGTGAATTGATTTTCCGAAATGCAGCAGAGAGTTTTTGGTTTGGTGTCAAGATGTTTCGGCTTGGTGTCAAGATACTTCGGCTTGGTGT
>DYSN01000106.1 GCA_020718205.1 Draconibacterium orientale | reverse complement strand
AAACTATCTTTACACGTGGAAACGGGCTATCCCGAAGGGATTTAGTTCAACAAACAGTACTCTTCAACATATAAAAAATATAGCCAGGTCAGCAGATTATTAAAGGGTTCTGTAATATTCATTGAAACTTACGGGTTAGACCGGTGCAAAAACTAATGTGCATTCTTCTTCAAAATCTGTCGCATCAGGGCAAAGACCTTATTGAACCAGCTACTTTCTTGCGAAAACACACCCACAGGGATTCTGCCAATATTTTCAACATCGGTTTTCGATAATTGAAGCTTTTCCATAACAATGCTGAAATCGTCGGGTTGCATTTTTTGCTGATCCAATCCTACTATTTTAAAAGCCTCTTCTCTGTTAATTTCGCAATTACGAATCATATTGCTCAGCTGGGGAATTCGTCTGGAAAAACCAAACCGCTTCTCGCGGATATAGTTTGTAAACGGCTCAGCTAAACAGTCGAAATGCCTGGTATACTCCGACTCACGGGGCTCTGTCCAGCCCATTTCCTTTTTCAGAAGATCCCCAATTTCTTTATCCGAAAGGGCGTCGATATAATACAGTATATTGATTTTCTTGCCAAACCGACCCATTTTAGTAAACAAAAAACTGCTGATATAATTGAGCTCCGGATATAATAAGAACCGATCTGTCATGGATTTGCCAATGCTTTTATCTCTTTTTAGAATGGCCTTAATTCTCGTTTGGTCATAGATATTCTCCGAAGTAAAAGAGTTTTGTTCAGCTGGTGCATGTCCCAATAAAATTAATGGGATATGATAGGCTTCGGATATTTTCAGCATGCTTCGCTCAATTCCAACTCCACAAATACCGCATATTTCGCCCGAGAGTTTCAGGGTTGTGCGGTAAAGCTTATAGAGCATTTCTTCGTTGTGTTTCACCCAAACATGGTCCACCTCGCAAGTTTGAACCGCCGACCTGATATTCTGACGGGCATGTTCACTCAGGAAACCATTGTCGTAGGTATAGGTTAAAACCCGCAATCCGTATTTTTTAACCGCCAGCCATAACACATAGGTGCTGTCTTTCCCACCACTTAATGGAACCAAAGCATCGTAGATTCTGTTTTTATTTTGGGCTGTTTTGAAGATTTTCAGCAACTCTGATTCGCCATAAGGCTCAAAGGGCTTAAACTGATTACAATAATTGCATGAACCATTTGAGTCTATTTTAACTCCGGCAAACTGATCGGTCAAAATGCATTTTTCACAACGATGTATTTTATCCATAATCAAATAGGTATTTGTTAATGAGTTACTTATACGTCAATTTCTAATTATAACTAATATCTTAACTTTAGAATAAACAAATATAGTTATTCCGGTTTATCAATTTAATTTTTTGTCAAAAAAAAGCCCCGGACAACTCCAGGGCTACAACTATTGATATAAGGTGGAAATTATACCAAACACAAACAATATTTAGTTCAATAAAAGAATTGTATAATGCCGATGCAATAGCTGTTTAGTTCAATTTATATTGGACTTCCGAACTTGTTCGGAACACACAGTCTTACAGATATGCTTTCGGTATTAAATCTTTTGCATCAATTATTCATTTACATCGTATTTAAAAACAGATACATTCATTTTTGGGAAGAAAATATTAGGCACTTCAGGGCTGCTATATCCTGCGGCAAAGCCATGACGGGCATCGACAAATTGAAAATCGTACATCTCATAAAATGGCTGATTTACAGGAACAAGCTGATAGGTCCATGTTTGGCCGCCATCGGTGGTTTGCAACATGGCTGTTCCTTCATTCAACGAACCAAACGAACCCACTGCCATTCCTTTTAACTCATCGGAGAAATTGAAATCGTTGATTTTTAAATACAGGTCGTTTCCCGATTGGGTATATTCTGCGGGTAAAGTGGCTACCGAGAAACTTTGGGCTCCATCGTTCGATACATAAACTATGCTGTTCAAGTAATAACTGGTGGTTAGGTTCATCCCACTGACAACGATTTGCTGCTCGTTGATGACTTCGATGGCTTGCATAATTACCCCGTCGCCTGTGGGAATATCGTTGTTTTCAATCCTGTTCCAATGAAATCCATTATCGGTGGTTTTATAGATGAGTCCGTGTTCGGTTATGAAATAGCCAGTGGCACCACTTCCAAATTCCATATCCACTATTTCATCGATAATCTCTGGTTCAATGACCACTGCATCGTCATAAAAATTTGAAACCCAGCTAAAGTCATCGCCACCTGTAGTGGAAAGCGTGATGATATTATTCCATGCGGTAACAATAACGCCTTCGCCGGTAGTTCTGATGATATCGCACCAGATATCGGTATAGCCGCTCCGTTGAACATATTCCCATGATGAGCCTCCATTGTTGGTTCGCAGCAAACCCTGGTTTCCGGCACAGGCAAAAGCTGTGGAATGGTTCAGAGCCAGCACATCGTACATCTGACTGTTTCCTGTTTCTTCGTAAACCCGATTCCAGCTTTGGCCGCCATCGGTTGTATGGGCTATAAACTTCCATTGTTCGGCATATAAATCGGTATATCCATAACCCACAGCAAACCCATTCGCTTCATCGCTAAAGGAGATTCCGGAGAAGCGCTCGCCCATATCGAAACCAGTCACAGGTAATTCCTGCCACTGCACCGTCCCCACATTCACCGTTATGCTGTGCGATTCTTCGGTACCATCGATATTGGCCACGGCTTTTAAGGTATAGATTCCGGCACTTTGGGTAATATTCCAGTTCCAAACCCAGGGCGAGTCGGTTATTGTTGCCTGCAGCTCATCGTTCAGATACATTTTTACTCCCCCCGAAACATTTCCATTAATCATGAGGTTAACAGGAATGGTGGTGCCAATGGCCTGAAAGCTTCCGTCGGAAGGGCTGGTAATTCTTATGGTTTCCGGAATGGGTTCGTTGTTCAGGTGCAATCTGGTGATTTCCTGATCGAAGAGGTTGTAGCTCACATCATAATCAAAATATCCCAGGAGATTGACATCAATGCCAGCATTGGCTTCCAGACCCAGAGTAAAGTCGAGGTTATAATTAGTGTTGTGAAGCTTCGCCTCGAGGGTGGATTTGGCGAAGATGTCGAAATAAGGACCCGCCATACCATAGAGTTTAAGACTCACTTCCGGGCCGCAACGAGCTGTAAACGAAGCGTCGCCATCGAGGGTTGGCCAGGCCAGGTCGAAGGTGGGCGCTGGGTCCCACTCGTTAATCAGTGTCCAGTCATCGTCATATTTTATCCCCAGTTCGCGGTTAAAGGCTTCGTAGGCATAGGTTTCGAAATGGGCATTCGATGTGCCCGAAGCTCTCAGTTTCAGTGCGGCTTGAGGAACAAAAACTATGGGAACAGGGCCCGCCATAATGGTCCAGGGTGTAAAGTTGATGCTGGCAATATCAAGATCTGTTGGGCTCCAGCTTCCATCGCCCCATATTCCAACTGTGGCTTCCTGATCCACTTCAATGGACGAGTAAATATTCAAATCGGGGGGCAAGGCCAGTAAATCCACATCGAGACCGAAATTGAAAGCCACCTCGAAATACAGCGACCCATAAGCCACCACATCGCCCGATGATGTCAAATCTTTCTCGAATGAAAGATCGAACCCCAGCAAATCGGTTCCTTTGGTTTGATTTAGTTTCACACCATCGGACAAAGTCATAGTTTTAACCTGAGCGGGTGTGAGCTTCTCTTTCTTCAGTTCTATTTTTCCTTTCAATATCACCTCGTCAAGCTGTACAGGCTCTGTCTTGCATATATTTCCTTTGGAAGTTGTCTCAACAGAAGTAATTCTTCTGAGCAAGCCATAGGGTGTTTTTTCCGATACTCCAGCCGCCAGAATATCGCCCGCTTTAAGGGCTGCTGTGCCGCTGGGCCAGGCTGCAAAGGTTACTGTAAAATCTACAGTGTCGATGGTAGAAATATTCGATATATAGTTCTCGGTCAAAACCTTAACATTTTCGGCAATAACAATTTCCGATGTTTCGGGTTCGGGTTCCGGATCTGTTTTATCCTTTTTACAATTGGTTAAAGTCAGGGCAAATAAAATGCCGAGTAAGTAGAATAAATGTTTGATGCTTAATGGATTTCTTTTCATTTTTATTGAATTAGGGGTTATAAAATTATTGGTCATTGTTTTAAATCATCTCTGTTTTCAATCAAATCTTACTGTTCTAAATTTTCACAAATTCTACTCTGCGGTTTTGGGCTTTGCCTTCAGTGGTTTCGTTTCCGGCCATGGGTTTGGTTTCGCCAAAGCCTTTGCTCGACAAGCGGTCGGCGGAGATTCCCGATTTCACCAGGGCTTCTACCACCGATTTGGCACGGGCTTCGCTAAGGGTTTGATTGAGCGCATTGTCGCCATCGCTATCGGTATGGCCTTCCACCGAGAATTTCAACTCCGGATGGTCGGTCATCATTTTGGCCACATAGTTTATGGTTCCCAGCGACTCGGGTTTTATGGTGGCTTTGTTCACATCGAATTTAATTCCGGTGGTTACAAATTTACCATCGGTGAGAAATTTATCGTAGAGCGGAACAGCTCCCTTTGCAATGCGGATGTTCTTGATATAACCAACAGTAGTGCCGCCCGGATTGTGGTAACCCAAGGTGATTCCTGTGGGATTATACCCCAGATTGGGGATATTGATGAGACGAACGTCGTCCAGATAAGCTTTTAATGCTCTTTTGTTGAAGGAAATGGCAATATGTCGCCATTTTGTTGTTCTGTCAACCTTACCGGAATCAAAACCCGGGTAATTTTTCGTACCAATGTCCTGTTTGTGGGCTGCTCCATTTTTACCAAATCGAACCCATTTTTCGTCGGCACGCATGGTGTTATCGAGTTTTAGCTGATTCTTAACATCGGCCAATGTCACATAGTAATTGGAGGAGTTTTCTCCGAAAAAGGCATCAAATTCAATGGTAAACTCCTCCGGAAGGTAGTCTTCTGAGCTGTTGGTGAGCAATGGAATGATATTTCCACCGCTGTTGGCGTTGCATTTGATAAAGTAAATCACATTGCTCCCATCGAAATTGGCATTTTCAACACTGCCATTCACCAAATCCCACTTACTGGGGAATTCGCCATTCAACTCACCTTCCTGGTTGTCCTCAAAAATGATTTCGGTGCCGGGAACAAAATCGTATTTGGCCCAATTGAGAACAGGCTTTTCTGTTTCCTGCTCATTTACAGTGCTTTCTGCTCTTGGAGTGTTTCCTGCATTGGTAGAAGATTCGTTGGATTGTTCCTCACTCTTGCCATCCGTTTTACTCTTTGACTCGCTCTTACCGGTTGTTTTTTCCTCCTCCGCCTTTTTGTTTTTCCCATCAATCTCGTCTTCCACGGCATCGAAGGTATCGTTAACAGCTTTATCGGCTCGCTTGTTGGCCCGCTGATTGGCTTCGCGTTCTACTTTCTTTTTTAAATCGACTTTTACCTGCGCCAAAGCATCCGATTGATAGCATATAAGTGCCAAAGCGAGAAAAAATAAAGCAAACTTTTTCATAGAATTTTATTTTTATTTGTTAGTTTTTCATTTTTAAAGATTCAGTTTAAACAGGGGATAAGCCTCCGAAACGGTGGGTTTTAGCCTTTTATAGCCATTCGGAAAATCAAAGACTTCATGCCCAAACAAGGTGTCGGTTTTAACCGTCACTGCTTGTTCCAAATAGCTGGTATTCCGATATTTAGTTTCTATTCCCAGGGGAATATTTTCGTAGAGATATATTTCTTTATTCTCAAATTGAATAATTTTACAACTATGGCTGAGTAGGTTTTTAGTTTCTGATAGCTCTTTATATTGACCTTTGTCGGCACCCATCCAATTGCATAAAAGCCAGGTGGCCGAAAATTGCGAATGCCTGTTAAAATCCATTTCAAGCGCTTTTGCACTAAAAACCATGAGGGTGCTATCGGCGCTGTCGAAACAGTAAATGGAGTCGTTTTTCTTGAATTCACTAAGCACTTGTTCATCTTTGATTTTAAATCTGCCCATATCCGAAACCCGCGAAATATGCGAAACCACAGTGCGCTCCCTTCCATAATTTGAAATAAAAACCTTCCGCGAAATATTGGTGGATGAGCCATTGAGAAAGAATTCGCTTTCAAAACCCATAAAAGCAGTAGCGAAGGTGGTTTCTTCGGAATCCGAAAAACCACGTCGGCCACACGATGTTCCCGTTAGGAAAACAACCGATGCCACAGCCACAAAAATTACTAAACCCAATACTTGCTTCCTTGTCATGTGGACTTAAAATTAATTTGCTGCAAAATTGGAGACATAAAATGGGCGCACCAAAAAAAGCACTATGACAATGCTATGACAACCCCAAAAAATAGCAGGAAAGCCGCGGAATTACTAAAGCGAACCCAGAAAATCGGAGAGATTTACCTCCGGACCGATTTCTAATTTCTTTCTTAACCGGTTGCGGCTTTTGTCAACTGCAGCGGTGGTAACATTGAGCATATTCGAAATTTCCTTTGTATTGAGATTGATGCGCAAATAGGCGCAAAGGCGTACCTCGTTGGGGGTAAGGCCGGGAAATTTGTTTTTAAGTGATGCGAAAAACTGGGGATGAACTTCGATGAAATGCTTGCTGAAATTGTTCCAGTCGCCATCGAGGTTAATGTTTTGGTCAATCTTTTTAACCACCTGCTGCCAATCGGGCTGTTGGCTATTCTGGGGAATCAGTTGCTCCCTGAGTTCGTTGAGAACCTCGTTTTTGTTAATCAGGTGAAGGGTGGCCGTGGTGAGCTCACGGGTTTTATAGTCGAGATGGTCGCTCAGTTTCTCGTTCTCCAATTTCAAAATCTTCTGCTCCTGCTCGTGCAACACCAGATTTTGTTTGATGGTTCGGTTGCGCAGCCGCAAAATAAAAATGAGCAGAAAAACGGCCACCAAAGCCAGAGCGAGTAATCCAAGCAGCATTTGGTTGCGGCTTTTTTCGATGAGGGCCTGCTCGTTGAGCCTATCAATGAGCTGTTGTTTCTTCCCGGTTTCAAACCGGGTTTGCAAGGCATTCATGGTATTGTGAATCTCTACCCCATCGAGCGAATCTTTCAGTGCAAACCAACTGGCCTGATAGTGAAAGGCAGACTGCCATTGACCCGATTTTTCATAGGCTTCCGCCAGCAATTGAAGTGCTCGGACGGCTTCAGGCATGAGGATAGCTTTTCGCGACCTTGATAATGATTCCTTTAGAATTTCGATGGCTTCGGATGTTTCGCGTATCTTTATGAGGTTGGCAGCCAATAGATTAGAAGCATAAACAAAGGAATAATCGCTTTCTTCGGTTTTATAAATCTCATAGTTGCGGCGAACAAGCGGAACAGCCTCGGCGTAGCGTCCTTGTTGGTAGAGCATCAAGGCTCTTTCGGAAGCTGCGATGTTGATTCCTTTTGGGTAGTCTGCCTCCACACTTAGGCGGTACATGGTATCGTAAAAGGCATCGGCTTTGGCATAGTTGCCTTTTTTACTCCACAGAAACCCCAAATCGTTGTAAATGGCAATATCGGTATACCAATTGCTGTATTCGGGGGTGCGGCTCAACTCCAAAGCTTTATTGACGTAGAACTCCCATTTTTCAAGGTCAGCAGTAAACAGCTCCCCCAGTTTCTGATAGAAATAGGCCAGCTCGTTATAGTTTTTCAACAGCTCCCTCAGTCTGATGGCTTCCAGCTCGGCCTCAATGGCCTGTTGATATTGGCCGCGTTTGGTATATTCATCGCCCAGATTTACGAGCACCACGGCCATGGCATTGGTATCGGATTTTTCTGTAACCTTTTGAAGCAAATGGTGATAGGTTTCCATGGCCAAATCGGTTCTGCCGGTTGAGCTATAACATTCGGCCAGATTATTTAATGCGGACTTCATGAGCTTGTAGTCATCGTGTTGGCGGGCGATACCAAGCACTTTCAGCAATATTTTTTCGGCACCATAATATTTGCTTTCGTGAATGGAATCGATGGCAATTTTCCGCATTTCCTGTCCCACTGCAATGCTGTCGGGCTGAGCTTTGGCAGTAGTTGGAGAAGACAAAACCGCTATCATAGCCAGCAAAATAGCAGCAGCATTCATTAAAAACCGAAACCTGTATATTCCCCAGTAATTCACTTGTTGTTTCTCCAATATCGAAAGCAAATATATAGAATGTTTTTTGGCAAAACCTTAGTCATGGTTCAGCACTATGGATCCTTTAATAATAATGACTCCCTGCTGCTAGATAAAAAGGTTTTTCAGTGCATTGTCAAGCTCCTGCTCATCATTATTGTGAAAGGTTACGTGAATAGGAACATAATAAAATGGATATTCCATGAGCAATTCCTTCTTTGAGCTGATGAGAATTCGCTGATAGTCTTTTTCGGTGGTTATAATGGCTTTGTTTTTGGTAAAAAGATTATCGTAGGCATTTTTAACCGACAAAATATCCTTATCGCTAAAGTCATGGTGATCGGAGAAAGAAATGACCACCAGTTCAGAACAGTATTTCTGCAAAAACTCCTGAAGCGGATAGGAGTTGGCAATGCCTGTAAAAAGAACTATGGTATTGGCAACCGGAATGGTTTGGAGCTGTGTCTGGTTTCTGATATCCACAAAGCCATCGTACTCCACTTTCGAGAAAAGCAATTTCTGATAGGGCTGTATTCTGATGTCTTCGTAAAATTTTCGTCTCACTAAGGGTGATAAAACCAAGGGCGATTTGGTAACAATAACAATATCGGCCCGTTTGGCTCCTGCCCTGAATTCGCGCAGTGTTCCGCTGGGAACAATATAATCGGTATGATAAGGATTGTGGTAATCGGTGAGCAGAATATTCAAATCGCGTTCGATCCAGCGGTGCTGATAGGCATCGTCGAGTATGACTATTTTCAACCCCTTTACCAGCTCTATGAGCTTCGAAACACCTCTGTTTCTCCTCTCATCAACGGCTACCGTAATATTTTTGAATTTGTGATAATACTGCAAGGGCTCGTCGCCCAGAGTATTGGCAGTAGACTTTTCATCGGCCATGAGATAACCCCTGGTTTTTCTTCCATAACCTCTCGACAGCGTGGCAATGGTATATTTGTTAATGAGCTTGTAGATTAAATATTCTACATGGGGTGTTTTTCCGGTTCCACCCATGCTCAGATTTCCAACTGCAATAATGACCACCGGATGTTTTTTACTACTAAAAAAACCCGAAGCAAACATCATGTTTCTAAAGGCCATGATAATCCCATATAAAAAAGATATGGGCAGCAAAAGTATTTTTCGAAAATTCACCTTTTCTCCATTTATTCTATTGATAAACAATAAATTTTGGTTTTCTACGGAAGAAAATCAATAAAGTTCTGTGATTGCGGTAATTACATGAGTGGACTGCAATATTAATCAAAGCGAATCAGGAAAAAGCTATTTTTGCGTTAATTAATTATCAAAATAACAAAGCCGGATGGAACCATTACTGCCAAATCTTCAGAAAGATTTTACAAACCCATTGAAATCGTGGCACACTATCAGCCTTCGAAATAAAAAACCTACCCATGCAAATTAAAGACCTATTATACCAATTGAACCGCTGGGCTCCTTTTCACTATCAGGAAAGCTACGATAATTCGGGGCTTCTTGTGGGGTTTCTGCATCAGGAAGTGGAGCGCATTCTGGTAACCATTGATATTGACGAAACCGTGATGAACCAGGCCATTGACGGAGGTTTTCGGCTCATCATAAGCCATCATCCCATCATTTTTAAAGGATTGAAATCCTTAAGCGGAAAAACCATGGAAGAACGTGTGGTGATGGCTGCGATTCAGAACCAGATTGCCATTATAGCCATGCATACCAATCTCGATAACAGTACCTTAGGGGTGAACAGAAAAATTGCGCAGCTTTTGGAATTGACCGATGCCCGCATCCTGCAACCCCTGAATCATGTGCTTCGGAAGCTGGTGGTCTTTGTGCCCGTGGCCTACGAAGTGCAAGTGCGACAAGCTCTTTTCGATGCAGGAGCCGGAACCATTGGCCAATACGATCAATGCAGCTTTAACATAGCAGGAACCGGCACTTTCAGAGCGGGCAAAGAGGCCAATCCGTTTGTGGGCGAAGCCGAAAAACTCCATCACGAACCCGAAACCCGCATAGAAACTATTTTCCCCCAACACCTGCAAACCCAGATTATAAGGGCGCTTGTACAGCATCACCCCTACGAGAAGCCCGCCTACGACATTTACACCATCAACAACGAATACCCTGAAATTGGCGCAGGTATGATTGGGAACCTTAAGCAGGAAATGCCCGTGGACACATTTTTGCAATTCTTAAAAACCCGCATGAAAACGCCCTGCATCCGATACAATGCATCGAACAAAGAAATGATTTCGCGGGTGGCAGTTTGTGGGGGCAGCGGAAGCTTTCTGATTTCGGCAGCCATGGCGCAACAAGCCGATGTTTTTATTACCGGCGATGTAAAATACCACGATTTCTTTATTCCCGACCACCGGATGATGATTGCCGATATTGGCCACTACGAAAGTGAACAATTTACAAAAGAATTAATTAGCGAATTTCTTATCGAAAATTTTCCTAAATTTGCAGTCCAAATTTCGGAGCATCAGACAAATCCGATAAAATACTTTTAGCAAAAGCATAAACAATATAATATGGCAAGGAAAAAAAAGCAGGAGGAAATTGAAGAACCTATTGTTATTCAGCACCCTAAGACAGAGGAAGAACTTAAAAACGAGCAAAGACTCATCGCTTTGTACACTTTACAATTGATCGATTCCCAGGTAGATAAAATCAAGATTGTTAGGGGTGAATTGCCTTTGGAGGTTGAAGATTTAGAGGATGAAATAGCCGGCTTGCAAACAAGAATCGACAAATTTGTTCAGGAAACCCAGGAGCTCAAAAAGCTTATTGCCGACAAAAACGGAGTGATTCAGGACAGTCAGTCGCTTATAAAGAAGTACGAAGAGCAACAAATGAATGTTCGTAACAACCGCGAATACGACAGCTTATCTAAAGAGCTTGAATTTCAAACCCTCGAAATTCAGTTGGCCGAGAAAAGAATCAGAGAATATACTGTGGAGCTGGAATCGAAAAAAACCAGCATAGAGGAAGCCAATATCCGACTGGTAGAACGCAGTGCCGATTTGGAAGTTAAAAAGTCGGAGCTCAACGACATCGTGAAAGAAACCCAAATGGAAGAGGATGAGCTTATTGCCAAATCGAAAAGAATAGAAGAAAAAATTGATGGTAGGTTGTTAAGCGCTTATAAACGCATCAGAAACAATGCCCGCAACGGCCTTTCGGTGGTGCCAATTGAGCGCGATGCTTGCGGCGGTTGCTTCAACAAGATTCCACCACAGCACCAGCTCGAAATAAAAATGCACAAGAAAATAATTGTTTGCGAATACTGCGGACGTATTTTAATAGATGCTGAGTTGGCCGAGTCCATGGCATAGTGGTTTGTTTTAAAAAATAATAAAAGCTGTTGAATTAAGGTTCAGCAGTTTTTTTTTATGGCCAAAAGATTGGTGTTAACATTGCCCGCTCACAACGATTTAATATTGAAAGCTAATAGATGAAGCAGCATTTTAAAAGGGTTTAGACTCTAATTCACCACAATCTTCCCCCGATAAACCACCCCATCGATTTCGGTTTGGTAGAAGTAGACCCCGCTGCAATTCCAAACGAGTTGGGTTTGGCCTTTGATGAGTAGGAGTTCTACTATGGTTTTGCCAAAAATATCGGTGATTTGAATGGTTGTTTCGGCGGTGATTGGGGGAAGCTCAAAGGTGAGGTGGGTTTGGGTGGGAGTAGAAATTGGGTTGGGGTAGGTTTTAAGGGTTTTGATAGATTTCCTTTATCTCGGTACTTATTTCCTTTTTCCTGGTAAAATATTTGATTTCTACCATAGCATACCCATTTTATTAGAAGTGAAACGACAAAGTCAATTGTCCAAGTGGGCCAAATTTGGATTGCCAGCCTTTTCTCAAAGTGATATCTTCCTTACCATTGTTGGAGTCGGCACTAGTTTTGTAAGAAAAAGATTCAACTAAAACATGATATTCTGTTGATAATGAAAATATAGGACTTATGAAATATTTAAACCCAAAAAAAAGATTCATCCCAATTGAGATTCCTTTGACTTTGGTGGTACCTGATGAAGAAGTGATGATATAATCGCCATCTATGGCTATAGAATTTGTGTCAGCCCCGCCTTCCCCATCTAATATAATTCCATCCAGTATTAAACCCGAACCACTTGTTTTAATACTTCCATTAATTGGTGCTGAGCCGAAAGAAAATTTTGTATCCAGCCCTTAAAAAATCAGGCTTTTACTGAAGTTGATGTGGCGTTCATAACCGATAGAGACATTTCCTTGTTGAAAAAAGAAAGTTTTATCAGCATGAGAATGTATCTTATGTTTCAAAAAAGAAATTTTTGCCCGAATGGCGCCTTTAGAAAAATGTCTTTTATACCCTACACCTAAAGTTGTATAACTGAGCATCAATTCATCAATTTGATTATTCATAAAATCCGAGCGGAATTCAGTTTCGGTATAATGGATTATTATATTGATTGATGATATTATCAATCTGAATATTGAGTTCATTTTTTTTATTAAAATAATCGATTTCTTGCTGAGCAAAACACGTTAAACTGCCTAAGGAGATTAACCCAAGAAACAAGAATAATTGTAATTTGCTCTTAACCATTTTTCGATATTTATATTCAAGTAAAATTATAATTTTTTTTGATATTAAAACATTCCATCCTTTTATGGAGCAGTTTTTTTGGTTTTATGCTATTTTCAGCTTTTTGGCTGTCAGCCTGAAAGGCCAGCTTAAAACTGCGTATTTACCAATTTACAAAAATCATTTCAAAGGAGCTGAAATTGCGAGGCGACTGAGAAATCCTTTTATTTTCTTTTCCTTACTTTTCCCTTGATGGAAAAGT
>DYSN01000105.1 GCA_020718205.1 Draconibacterium orientale | reverse complement strand
AAAACGGAAAAAGGGCGCACAAAGACAGGTTATTTCGATGGCGATGAACTTGCGAGGCGACTGAGAAATCCTTTTTAGAATTTCCCATATCACCCCACTGGGGTCGGGGAAAAATATAGGAAATTCTGTAACGAAACCCCACCGAAGCCGTGGAAATTCAAAGAAAATTCTTTATAACGACCCCCCCAATATTAGCCCAAATATGTGGGGATGAAATTGTAGGAATACAGCAGTTTATTGAATCTTTGGGATGTGTTTTTTAGAATTTTGAATGTTAATCTTCAAAAAAAGCGATAATTAATTTTGTCAGGTGAAATAAAAATAGCAATTTGCCGCCCTGAAAAAAATGAGTTAAAATGCCAAATATAAATGCCGCAATTATCGGAGTATCAGCATATGTGCCAGATTATGTGCTCACCAATGCCGAACTCTCAACCATGGTAGAAACAAGCGATGAGTGGATTTTGTCACGTACCGGAATCAAAACACGTCATATTTTAAAGGGTGAAGGCCAGGGAACTTCCGACATGGGTGCTCCAGCGGTTTTAAATCTTTTAGCCAAAACAAACACAAAACCCGAAAATATTGATTTGCTCATTTGCACCACCGTTACCCCCGATATGCAATTTCCGGCCACCGCCAATATCATCTGCGATAAAGCGGGACTCCTAAATGCTTTCAGTTTCGACCTCAATGCGGCATGCAGCGGTTTCCTGTTTGGACTTCAAACAGCTCAGGCCTATATTCGCTCAGGGCTTTACAAGAAAGTGATTGTGGTGGGAGCCGATAAAATGAGCTCGATTGTAGATTATACCGACCGCTCAACCTGCGTTATTTTTGGCGATGGCGCCGGCGCCGTTTTGCTCGAACCCACCGAAGAAGATTTGGGGATTATAGATGCCGAACTTCATACCGATGGCTCGGGCCGCATTCACCTGCATCAAAAAGCCGGTGGCAGCATGAAACCTGCCTCTCACGAAACAGTGGATGCCAGAGAACATTTTATTTATCAGGAAGGACAGCCGGTCTTTAAATTTGCCGTATCGCGCATGGCCGATGTTTCTGTCGATATGATGAAAAAACACAATATTAAACCCGAAGAACTGGCCTGGCTGGTGCCTCATCAGGCCAACCTCCGCATTATAGAAGCTACTGCCCGCCGCATGGAAATTGACCCGGCACAGGTAATGATAAATATTCAGGATTTCGGCAATACCACCGATGCCACCATTCCACTTTGTTTAAACCAATGGGAAAGCCAATTGAAAAAGGGTGATAAGATTATTCTCTCGGCTTTTGGTGGAGGTTTTACCTGGGCTGCCGTTTACCTGAAATGGGCCTACAATGGCGCCGATGTTGCTGTAAAGTAAAAGAGCTTTTTTTGTTTTCATGGTGAGTCGCTCTTTTTGGGCGGCTTTTTTTTTACCACGAATGGGATACATTTAACGGGTTCGATTTTCGCAGTTTCAAGGTAAAACAGCCTACCAATCTAAAAAAATCCTGTTCAAATCTTTTCAATGCGGCGGGGCTTAGTTAAAACCTAAATGCCTTACTTTTGTGCTTTTCCCAAAATTACCCAGGAATTATGGATTTTTTATATCCCAACATGCTTTATGCACTTTTTGCCGTGGCCATACCTGTGCTGGTGCATCTATTCAATTTCAGGCGGTATAAAAAAGTGATGTTTAGCAATGTCACCCTGTTGAAAAATCTTTATCAGCAAACAAAAAAGCAATCAGAACTCAAGCATCTGCTGGTTTTGGCAAGCAGAATTCTGGCCACAGTGGCTCTCGTACTGGCTTTTGCGGGGCCTTTTATCCCCAATAACCAAAACAAAATGAGCGGGCAGACTCAGAACCATATTTCCATTTATCTCGACAACTCTTTCAGCATGAACACTCCGGGGGAGAATGGAACCCTGTTTAATGAGGCTCAAAACATGGCTGTAAGCATGGTGGAATCCTATGGCAATGGCGATAAGTTTCATCTGATAACCAACGAAATGGAAGCTAAACATCACCGCTGGTTCAACAAGGTTGAAATGATACAGAACATTGTGGAAACCAAACCGGGGTTCATGCAGCAAAATCTGAGCGATGTGATGGCCCGCGAAAAAATGCTCAGAGACCCGGAGACAGGCATCAACCATAAAGCCTTACTCTACCTGCTTAGCGATTTTCAGAAAAGCAGCAGCTTCAATAAACCCCTGCCTGCCGATTCCAACCTGTTGGTTCGGATTCTGCCTTTGCAAAACAATCCGGTCTCCAATATATCTATCGATACCTTGTATTTTCAATCGCCGGTGCAATTGCCCCAAACCGTTACCACGCTTTTTGTAAAACTGAGCAATAACGGAGCCGAAAAAGTAAACAGCATCCCCCTGAGATTATTCATCGGTAACGAGTTAAAAACCGTGGTATCGACCGATATGGAAGCCGGAGAAACCAGGGAGCTCGAAGTTTCATTCACCAATTCGCAAGCCGGATTCTTTCAGGCTCATGTGGAAATTGAAGACTACCCCATTGTTTACGACGACCGGCTGTGGTTCACTTTTCAGGTGCGCGACTATTTCCTCATTTCACTCATATCGGACGAAAACCCCAACCCCTATATCCTTCAGCTTTTTAGCTCCGACAGTCTCACGCAAATCGAGACCCGGTCGCCCGAAAATGTAGACTATAATACCCTTCCGCGGCAAGACATGGTGATTCTGGATCAGGTGAAGAGTTTAAGCGGTGGATTGCAAAAAGAACTCGAAAACTATGTAAAAAGCGGTGGGCAATTGCTCATAATCCCCTCCGAAACCGGATTTGACAACTCCTGGCTGAATGCTCTCAATTTGCCCGTTTTTGGCAATTTAGACACCGTGTCGGTGCGCCTAAGCGATGTGAATAAGGATATGGCATTCTTTAAACAGGTTTTCGATAAAAATCAAATCCAGGAAAAAAATCAAAAAACCGATTTGCCCATCATCCATAAGCACTTTCCACTGATGGCTTCGGCAAATTCTCAAACCACCGGACTTCTGCAAACCATGGGCGAAAAAAACATCCTGACCATGAGCATTTTAGAGAAAGGGAAAGTTTTTCAGTGGGCTTTTCCGCTTCAAACTCGCTTTAGTCAGTTTCCGCAGCATGCCTTGTTTGTTCCGGTTTTTTACCAAATGATACTTCAGGCCAACCAGCAAAACAGGCGCTACGAGCAGTTGGGCTCCGGCCTGCCCATTGCTGTGGCGCAACGAAATTCCAACTCAGCCGAAGCCCGGGGAAAAAATATAGCCGAGCTGCGGCAGGGAGAGCAAAGCTGGATTCCTGAGTCCATTAGAAAAAGTGCTTCTGAACTCAATCTGCTCAATGTTCAATGGCCTTCCGACGGGTTTTTCGAAGTGAAATTCAACAACGAAACCCGGGGCTCAATAGCAGTAAATTATCAACGAACCGAGTCGGATTTCACCTTGTGGACAACCGATGAAATTTCGGAAATTATCGAGAAACAAAACCTCAAAGGCTATCAAATCATTAAACCATCAGCCGAAGAAATAAAAGCCCAAATTGTGGAATTAGACCAGGGAACAAGACTCTGGAAATGGTTTATCATTTTGGCAATATTCTTTATTTTTGTGGAGACATTGCTTCTTAGGTTTTTTAAATGAAACAGCCATCAAGGCTCAAATACAACAAATCATAACACATGGATTACGAAGATATTGAACATCCTGAATCGACAGAAAGTCCTGTACCAACAGGAGACGAAAAGCGAGGTGGTGAGCTGCAGGTGGCTCAGCATCTTTCGGGTTTGTACGAAAACTGGTTTCTCGATTATGCTTCGTATGTGATTTTGGAGCGCGCCGTTCCGCATATCAACGACGGGCTCAAACCTGTTCACCGTCGCATCCTTCATTCCATGCGCGAAATGGACGATGGGCGCTACAACAAAGTGGCCAATATTATTGGGAATACCATGAAATACCATCCCCATGGCGATGCCAGCATTGGCGATGCTTTGGTAAACCTTGGCCAGAAAGACCTGCTCATCGATTGTCAGGGAAACTGGGGAAATATCTATACCGGCGACCGCGCCGCAGCTCCCCGCTATATTGAAGCCCGCCTGTCGAAATTCGCTCTCGAAGTGCTCTTCAATCCCAAAACCACCATCTGGAAACAAAGCTACGACGGCAGAAACAACGAACCTGTAACACTTCCTGTTAAATTTCCCCTACTGCTGGCTCAGGGCGTAGAAGGAATTGCAGTGGGACTGGCATCGAAAATTTTGCCCCATAATTTCATTGAACTCATCGACGCTTCCATTGCCTATCTGCGCAATAAACCCTTTATCCTGTATCCGGATTTTCAAACCGGCGGACTGGTAGATGTGGATAAATACAAGGACGGCCAAAGAGGCGGAAAAATAAGAGTGAGAGCGCGCATCGTTCAGGAATCGACCAAACTGCTCAAAATAACCGAATTACCTTTTTCTAAAACCACCGGTAATGTTATAGACAGTATTATTCTGGCCACCGATAAAGGCAAGATAAAAATTAAAAAAATCGACGATAACACCTCCGACAGCGTAGAGATTTTGCTCCATCTGGCTCCCGGAGTTTCGCCCGACCAAACCATCGATGCGCTCTTTGCTTTTACCGATTGTGAGGTGAGCATTTCGCCCAATACCTGCATTGTTCAGGACAATAAGCCTCGTTTTGTTGGGGTTACCGAAATACTGAAATTCACTGCCGACCAAACCGTTTTGCTTCTGAAAATGGAACTTGACATCAGGAAGGCCGAGCTGCTGGAGCTTCTGCATCAATCGTCGCTGGAGAAAATTTTCATCGAAAACAGAATCTATCGCGACATAGAGAAATGCGAATCGTTCGAAGAAGTGATTGTGGCCATCGACGAGGGATTAAAACCCTTTGTGAAAGATTTTATCCGCGATGTTACCCGCGACGACATCATTCGCCTCACCGAAATTAAAATCAAGCGTATCTCCAAATACAACAGCTTTAAAGCCGACGAGCAAATGAAAGCACTGCAGGAAGAGCTGGAGAAAATAGAATTCCACTTAGCCAATCTCATCGATTACGCGGTGGATTATTATAAGGAGATTAAGAAAAAATATGGCAAGGGAAAAGAGCGCAAAACCGAGCTGCGCAATTTCGAAAGCATCGACGCAGCCACCGTGGCCGTTGCCAATACCAAGCTCTACGTGAACCGCACCGATGGTTTTGTGGGCACTGGGCTTAAAAAGGATGAGTATGTGGGCGTGTGCAGCGACATCGACGATATTATTGTCTTTCTGGCCGATGGAAACTTTATGGTGACCAAAGTAACCCCAAAAACTTTTGTGGGGAAAGACATTATTCATGTGGATGTTTTCAATAAAAACGACGATCGCATGACCTATAATATGGTTTACAGAGATGGTAAATTGGGACCCTATTATGTAAAAAGATTCCCGGTAACCGGCATCACCCGCGACAAACTCTACGAAGTGACCTCGGGCACCGCCGATTCCAAAGTCACCTATTTCACCGCCAACCCCAACGGCGAGGCCGAAGTGATTCGGGTATATCTGCGTCCCGAGCCCAAAATGAAAAAGACTTCGCTCGACTTCGATTTCAAAAACTTAGCCATCAAAGGCCGCTCTGCCAAAGGAAACCTGCTCACCAAAAAACCCATCAAGAAAATTGTGGTGAAAGAAGATGGTGTCAGTACCCTGGGTGCTGTAGCTATTTGGTACGACGAGACTGTGAAACGACTCAATACCGACGACCGCGGAATCTATCTGGGAGCATTTAAAGGCGATGACAGAATTTTAACCATCACCAAAACAGGATATTATCAGCTTTACAACTTCGATTTGGCCAACCACTTCGACGATCATATGATTCATATAGAAAAATACGACCCCCGAAAAGTGCTCAGCGCGGTTTATGTGGAATCCACCGCAAAAGTTCCGTTTGTGAAAAGGTTTTATATTGAAGAAACAGACAAAAAAACCTGTTTTGTGGGCGATGAACAGGGGAAATTGATTGAGTATAGCTTAGATTATTTGGCTCAGATGGAAATTACGGTGAAAAGAGAAAAAGAGATGATAACCGAGCTCATCAGCTTAGACGAATTTACAGGTATTAAAAGCCTGAAAGCCAAAGGGAAACGCCTAACCGCCGATCAGTTTAAATCGGCAAAATGGGCCGAACCCCTTCCCTATGAATATCCTTCTATTGTGGAGTTTTCGGTTCAGGATGAAAGCAAACCCGGCCTGAGCGAGCCAGATTCAGAATTGGTGGAAAGTCAGGGGTTGCCTTTGAACATCCCTGTGGAAGATATTGAAGCTCTGGATATTGAATTGGAGAAACTGCCGGTTTTGTCTGACCCCGATTCTGATTTTGCCGAAACCAAAAGCGAAAGCCTGTTGAGTTTTAGTCCGGTTGAAGAAGCTGATGAACCATCAAATCATGAAACTCCGGAGCCCATAGCTCCTGCGGAACCCATTCAGGAGAAAACGTCCGAATCTCCAGCACCCAGAAAGCCGAAGCCTGCAATGCCCCTGAAACCCAAAAAAGAAATCCCCAAACCCCATATCTCGGTGGAGAAAGATCCGGTTAAACCTGAGTTTTTGGAGCTGGAGATAGAGATTGACGAGAATCATATCCTCATAGAAGACAGCGAAGATGAAAGCTCGAAAGCCAGGATACCCGAGACACCCAAAAAACCAAAGACACCGCCTCCGCCAAAATCGACCGAAGGCCAGATAACCCTGGAATTTGAATAGAAGCAAGTGAATTATTCCGGAGGCAGCGGACCTAAATACCAGAAGTATTCAGATTTCCCAGACTGATGGTGATGAGTCGTTCTTTATCCTGAGCCGCATCGGAGCGAATCCGCATACTCACCTGAAGGTGAAGATTGTAGATATTCAGGAAAATTTCCTTCGATTGAATCTGCCCGATTTTCAGAATATCGGAGTTTATCACCCCATCATAGCGCGATTTTTTAGCAGGGATGATGGTATTTTCTCCATCTTCGATCCAATTGGTGTCGTAGTCAAGAAAATCGTATACATTGGCTATATCGTGAATGGTATAAACCTGAAGGTTTTCGATGCCATCGATATTGATGAGAAACCAGTTCACCGAGCTTTCGTCGAGCAAACAGCGGTTTAGGTTGTCTTTGTTCAGTATTCGGGCGTTGTTGATAATGGCGCTGCCGTAGAAATTATTGTCGAAGTGAAAAAGAGTATCGTAGGTAATGGCATAACGAAGGCTGATGTTTCCAATGATTTTTCTCATGCGCGGAAAAAGGTGGAACGAGTTGTAGGAGCGCACCACCAGCTCGAAATTAATGGCAAAAAACACTGCATGAAGTGGAGTTTCGAGAATCAGAAAACCCCCATCGCCTGTGCTGATAAACGATTCCTCGATGCGCTTTTTGTCGTAGTTCTGAAACACATATTGATTAGACTCCACGCAAAGGCGGATGGTTTTTTCGAAGAAAATTTTAAAGATAGCGGGAATTAAAACCTGCTCGAGGTGTCGAAACATACCATAGCGATAGATATCGATTCCAAGAACGGCACGGCGGTTAAACCGCTCTGTATCAACATAGGCGGATATTTTATCGTAAAGCTCCTTGCTATCGGGAATGGTATTCACTTTTTCGTAGGTGGATTCGGCATCGTAGCTGCGCAAAATCTCCAGTATTTTATTAAAATCAAGTTCTCTGATGGGTCTTATCATTCTATAATAAATTTAAAATCAATGAAATAGTGGAAGCAAATTCTGCTTTTACCGGGGGAAAAATTGGGCTATCAGGAGCTCACTTCATCCGAAATCTGGATGCTTTTTACAATAAGCAGAAAGGTGATGATGGCAGAGCCCACCAGAAAGGGCCAAATGAGCAGCATATCGTTGGTTTTTAGAATAAACTCGAAGCTACCATGAAAAAAGGCGGCACCCGCCAATCCCGACAGTGAATCGATCATGCGGTTGTTGCGGATTTTTCCCATCCCCACAAAAAAACCAAGCACCACAGCATAAACAAGCCCAACCAACACGTTCGATATTAGATAGTTATACTCTACATCGGGTTCCAGAATAAAATAGGCCAGGTTGATGAGCGATACAGAACCCAGCGAAATCATGATAGAGTAGCTGATGCCATCGGATGGATTTTTAAAGTACTTACTGGGCAACATTAAAAACCGGAGCACTAAAAATTTGCTGAATTCCTGGCCAAAGCCAATGATGAAAAAGCTGTAGAACAAGATTCGGCGGAGGTTTTTCAGATCCAAATAATCGAACTTATAGGCAAAATAAAAGAAAAGTGCCCCTATCAATGTGCTAAAAACCCCCCAAAAATACGATCTGAAGAGCAAACCGAAATAGCCTTTGGGAAACCGGTATTTCATAAAAGCATAGAAACCAACGGCCATTGCCGGGGCTACCATTAAGGAAATAATATGTGCTATCATAGGATTCTGGAATATCGAACTATTGTTTGTAAATTTACGCCAAATTATTAAAAAAGCGAGATTTAGTAAAAATTTACATGAATTCGGTCTTTTGGGGGCAAAAATCAGTAAAACAGTCGTCCATGGGGGCTTTAAAAGAGGTTATGGCAGAAGCACAGGAACTATCAGGGGTAGTCATCAGGTCTACAGGAAGTTGGTACGAGGTTCGCACTGTTGATGGCGCGGTGACAAGCTGCACCGTGAAAGGGAAATTTAAAATTGCCGGCATCAAGAGCACAAACCCCATTGCCGTGGGCGACCAGGTTGTATTCAACATGCGCGACAACGAAAATACCGGGGTCATTCATTCCATACTTCCCCGGCAAAACTATATTATCCGCAAATCGACCAACCTGAGCAAGCAAACCCACATTATTGCCGCCAATATCGACTTTGCCTTTCTCGTCATCACCATCAATCAGCCCCGCACCAGTGCCGGATTTATCGACCGTTTTCTCCTCACCGCCGGTGCCTATCATATTCCGGTGGTTCTGGTATTTAACAAAACCGATCTTTTTGGCGAAGCCGAAGAAAACTGGGCAGGGGAGTGGATTTCGCTTTACGAATCTCTGGGGTATAAAACATTAAAAACCAGTGCTTTAAATGGTGATGGCTTGGGTAATCTCAAGGATTTGATGCAAGGTCATACCAGCCTTTTCAGCGGTCATAGCGGCGTGGGGAAGTCGGCACTCGTGAACGCCCTTCAACCCGAAATACAACTTAAAACCACCGAAATTTCCAATTTCAACCAAAAGGGCAAGCATACCACCACCTTTGCCGAAATGCATCCTCTGAGTTTTAGTGGATATATAATTGATACTCCGGGGATTAAAGAGTTTGGTATTGTTGATTTAGAGCTGCCCGATGTGGGAGGATATTTCCCCGAAATAAAAAATCTCATGCATCTTTGCAAGTATCACAACTGTCTTCATCTCAAAGAACCTCACTGCGCTGTAAAACTTGCCGTGGAAAATGGTATCATTGCAGCATCGAGATACAATAGCTATGTTTCTATTGTTACCGGTGAAGACTTTGACAAAAAACCTATGTAAATTATGCTGGCTCACGAACTCATTTCCAATCAGGTGGTACCGCTTCGCACTTCCGATACCGGACTGCTGGCCCTCAGCCTCATGGACGAATATAAAACCACCCATCTGCCCATTGTCAATGGCGAAATATTTTATGGTCTCATTAGCGAAGACGATATTTTTTCGTTCAATCAGTTCGAAGAAGCCATTGGTGCCCACGAAATAAAGAAGAACAATATTTCCATAAAGAAAGACCAGCATATTTTCGATGTTTTGCAATTGATTCACGAGCATAAACTGAGTCTGTTGCCTGTGGTTGATGAGCAGGATTTGTATTTGGGAAGCATTGTGGTGAGCGAATTACCGGCACTTTTGGCCGAAATTACAGGCGTCACCAATCCGGGGGGTGTTATTGTTCTGGAGATGAATATTCACGACTATTCCATGTCGGAAATAGCTCAGATAGTGGAATCGAATAACCGCAAAATCCTGAATCTTTACGTGAACACTTTTAACGACAGCACCAAAGTGGAGGTCACCCTGAAGCTCAACACTGTGGATATTGATGCCGTTTTGCAAACCTTCTGGCGCTATAATTATAATGTAAAAGCCAGCTATACCGAAGCCGATTTGAACGATAGCATGTCCGAACGATACCATTCGCTAATGAACTACCTAAATATTTAAAATGCGGATTTTTAAGGGCTTCTATCTTTTCATATTATTTACCATCTCACTGGCATCCGGTGCACAGAACCTTACAGAAAGGCCTGACACATTGGTGGTGATTGATGATTTGGTATTTGTTAACAATAAGGTAACTGCCCACAAAATCATGACGCGGGAAATTAGTTTCAGACCGGGCGATACACTTGGAGTTAACGAGTTGAAGAGCAAAATAGAGCAAAGCCGCAAAAATTTAATGAATACCTCCCTTTTCAATTTTGTTGAGCTAAAAGACAGCGTGGTTGGTGTGGGTGTCTTAGAGCGTCATCGCATTGAATATCATGTGATTGAACGCTGGTATATCTGGCCTTTGCCCATTTTTCAGCTGGCCGAACGAAACCTGAATACATGGCTCGAAACCAAAGATTTTAGCCGTATTAATTACGGAATGTTTCTGAACTGGGAGAATTTCCGCGGACGACGAGAAAACCTGAAAATCCTGCTTCAATTTGGCTACGACCAAAAACTGGGCTTTAGCTATTCCATTCCCTACATCGACAAAAAGCAAACCATTGGGCTCGATTTTGGTTTTTCCCAAACCCGCAATCATGAGGCGGATTATAATACCGTTGACAATAAAGTGGTTCGGGTGAAACTTGCCGACGCGCTGGCACACCGCGAATATAAAGCCTTTCTAATGCTCACGCGACGCCCGTCAATCTATCAGACCCACAGCCTGGAGTTGAGCTATAACGATCATATTTTTGCCGATACGATTTTCGAACTCAACCCCGATTTCTATTTGGGTACATCGCATAGGGCGCAGTTTTTCAAGCTCAGCTATTTCTTTAAGAACGATCATCGCGATTTTAAAACTTTCCCGCTTCAGGGATACTATGTTGATTTGCTTTTAGAAAAGCATGGTCTGGGCGTTTTCAGTGGAAATGCCATTGATTTGCTGGAAGCCAAGGTTAATGCCCGAAAATACTGGAAACTCCACCGAAGGATTTTCTTTGCCGCCGGAATCACTGCCCGGGTGGGGAACTACGATCAATTGCCCTATTTTTTGAAACAAGGAATTGGTTATGGCCGCGACTTTGTGCGAGGCTATGAATATTATGTGGTGGATGGGATTAACTATGGAATATTAAAAACAGAATTTAAGTTTGCCATTGTCCCCCAACAGGTTACCGTTATCAAATTTATCCCCACCGAAAAATTCAACAAAATACCCTGGGCCATCTATATGAGTCTGCACAGCGATGCGGGCTATGCTCCCGGTAAAGGTGATTTTAATAACGACTTGCAGAACAAGCTTTTATTGGGTTATGGCGTTGGGCTCAATCTGGTTACCTATTACGATATGGTTTTCCGGATTGATTATTCCTTCAATCAGCTGGGGCAAAGTGGCTGGTTTATCCATTTTATGACGGGGATTTAATAGCAGGAAACGGATGTTTTCGAATTCTTTACTCAAATTCAATATTCACATTCCCCTTCTCCAACCCATTGGCTTGTGCTTCTATTTCAACTTTTCCGCCGTTTTCTGTTGCCCGCAGAATGACCATGGCTTTGCCGTAGAACAATGGAACTGTATTGCTTTGAAATGGATTCAGCGAGCGTGGATTTCCATTGTCGATGCCTGCAATCTGAGCATTGCCCCGTATCTTTATGGTGATTTCGTTTTGGGCTGTGGGACAAGGATTTCCTTGTTTGTCCACCGCTTCGATGAGGATAAATGACAATTCCACGCCGCTCATGCTGAGGGTTTGTTTTTCGGGTGTGAGCCTGATTTTAAGAGGTTCGCCCGTTGTTTTTACAGACGCTTTCCCAATTTCTCGTCCTTCTTTAGATGCCACAGCCACCAGTTCGCCGGGCTCATAGACCACCTCGTTCCACATGAACCGAAACCGCTCCACCGAGTTTTCTGATTTGGGGTTTTTACAGCGCCGTCCCTGCGATTTTCCGTTGAGAAACAGTTCGGCGCAATCGCCGTTGGAATAGACAAAAACCGGCACTGTGTCACCTATTTTTTGCTCCCAGTTCCAGTGGGGAAGAATATGAATGGTGTTCACCTCCTGGTTCCAGTAGCTTTTATAGAGAAAATACCGATCCTTGGGCATTCCGCACAAATCTACAATGCCAAAATAGGAGCTTCGGGAGGCTTCGGTAGTGCTCAATCCATGGCCTGTTGCCCATTCGTTGTTGTAGGGCGTTGGTTCGCCCAGATAGTCGAAACCAGTCCACACAAATTCTCCGGCCACATAGGGCTCTTCCTGTTGCCACATAAAATCGTTGTCGGCAATTTCGGCCCACCAGGGAGCATACAAATTAAATTGCCAATGTTTGAGTAAATCTATGAAGTGAGAAAGCTTTATAAGATTTTCACCCTTTCAGGGTTTAAAAACTAATCTTAACAGCAACCCAAATCCTGAAAGGATGACAAGATTATACAAAACCAAAGTAAACCATACCACATTCCGAAGGGATATTACATTGATAAATAATACCAAAGTACCACATCAAATCCCGTATGGTTGTCACGATTATAAAAAGAGTAAAACGTCAAGCGCATTATATAAAATCCCGAAGGGAGGTCATGATTATAAAAAAACATCAAAATAATCCGGACCAAATCCCGGTGGGATGACATAAAGTAAAAGCACCCCGCTGGCGCGGATTTGCACCTTAAATCCATGATAGCTAAGGCTGTTTTTCATAACTTGGCGTGCCAAGGCCTGCCCATGGGGTTTCAAAC